>NZ_JBHEEW010000010.1:0-192999 GCF_041930185.1 Mycoplana ramosa
CAGGTCGTCTTCGTCGTCGGACGGATGCCGACGATCTCGATTTCCTCACCGACCTTGACGATGCCGCGCTCGACGCGACCGGTCACAACCGTGCCACGGCCGGAGATCGAGAACACGTCTTCGATCGGCATCAGGAACGGCTGGTCGATCGGACGCTCCGGCGTCGGGATGTACTCGTCGACGGCGGCCATCAGCGCGCGGATCGCGTTCTCGCCGATTTCCTTGTTCGTGTCTTCCAGAGCGGCCAGCGCCGAGCCCTTGACGACGGGGATGTCGTCGCCCGGGAATTCATAGGACGACAGCAGCTCGCGCACTTCCAGCTCGACGAGCTCGAGCAGCTCGGCGTCGTCAACCTGGTCGACCTTGTTGAGGAACACGACGATCGCCGGAACGCCGACCTGGCGGGCGAGCAGGATGTGCTCGCGCGTCTGCGGCATCGGGCCGTCGGCAGCCGAAACGACGAGGATCGCGCCGTCCATCTGGGCCGCACCGGTGATCATGTTCTTGACGTAGTCGGCGTGGCCGGGGCAGTCGACGTGGGCGTAGTGACGGTTCGGCGTCTCGTATTCGACGTGGGCCGTCGAGATGGTGATGCCGCGCGCCTTCTCTTCCGGAGCCGCGTCGATCTGGTCATACGCCTTGAACTCGCCGAAGAACTTCGTGATCGCCGCCGTCGTCGACGTCTTGCCGTGGTCGACGTGGCCGATCGTGCCGATGTTTACGTGAGGCTTGGTGCGCTCAAACTTACCTTTTGCCATTTCATTCTTCCTGTAAACGAAACTTGGGCTTAACCGGCCCTTCCGGTTTGGCAGCCGTTTAAGGCTTTCGCAAGGAATGCGCAAGCCTTAAATACATGGGCTAAGCGGGCGCCCACGCGACGGATGGTTGCCTGGGTTGCTAGCGCCACCACCAAACTTTGCCACAAACGGCATGTAGCACTTAGCACGGTCATTCATAGGCTTGAGAAATTCTTTTTATTATTCGAATTAACGCAGCAGACAGCAGCACACGCCCTCTGCCTCCCCGATTGCTTGTCACGCGTTTCCACCCGCGAAAGACGCTCAGATCTTCCCTTGTTTTGAGTGCCAACTCGACCTGATCGAGAGATCGAGAAACATCAAGCGGATCAGCACACTTCCGCGCAACCGCTTCCAGCAATTCCGCGACACTGGCTATCGGTTTCGCTCTTCGACCGCGACATCGGCGTGGCGATCGGAGCGGAAGGTCAACTGGTGCGACGCAGGTCCGGCAAACACAGGCTCGCACTGCGATCGGCATGGGCTCGAGGGTTACAGGTCGAGATCCGGATTGATTCATGTCCGATGGCTGCACGGACAAATGCAGCGACCGGGTCGCGCCCTCGCGGAAGCGTTGGCTACATCGCTGGAACAAAAACTCCGAGTTGACCCCAGAAGATCGAACATCGAGAACTGAAACTTGCTTATGCCGCATGGCAAATCCGGTCCTGTTTACGTGCATTTAAAAGTATGGCGCGTAAGAACGATTCCCAAGGCATACCCTTGCCAAGATATAATTTATTGGAGCGACGAAAGGATCATTGCGGTTATGATCAGAGCGATCTCCTCTTTTCATTGGCGTGCAGCCAAAATCTACCGCACGAGAAACAAACGCAAGTTCGCATCCCATCTTGTAAAGTCGGTCATCAACAAGCCGCAGAACGATGCAAGGCTTCGTCGAGCCGCCGCGCTTCTGGTCAAAGAGAAAATGTATGACGATGCATTGCACCTTTGTGAGCAGTTGCTGGACCGCGACGTTGCGCAGTATTGGGCAACCTACAAAAGCTTCGTCGAAGAATTGTCCGTGCACCGGAATACGGAAGGTTGCATAAAGGTCGCGTTGTTCAATGATACCGATTTCAGGGTCAACATTGGCTGCCGCTTGACAAGCCAGGGCCTTAAGCAAGCGATACTCCGGACATTTCCCGATGCGGCAATAACCTCCATCGGATTTGACTTTGCCGCCTTTCGCAAGAAGTACGGGGCGAGCGTTGTGAGGGAGCCCGAGGCGACGGCTCTGCAAGAACGCCTGGTGCATGCCTATGGTCAAACCGCGTTTGACACCATTGTCGCGTCGGATTTCATCCTTCTGCAGCCTGAAGGTTCGCTTGACGATGAGACGTCACTGGAAGGACTCGCGACCTTTTTCACGCCGGTCATGGTCGCCCGAGGGCTCGGAAAACCTTATGCGGTTCTCAACGGCACAATACCGATCTATCGGGATGAGCGGGACGACTATTTGCACCAGTTGTTCAAATCGCTGCGGTTCGTGGCGGCTCGAGACAAAATCTCCGCAAAGCATCACGGCATGACATTCTTGCCCGATGCCGCTTTCCTTCGGATAGCACCAGATGCTGTCGGCCCCCGTGACGGATGCTTGATCACGACAGGCGCGCGCAACGACAGTGGAGAGGATATTCGAATCTTCGAGTCCGCCCTTGCCGCCTGTGATTCCCTTTCGTTGCGACCCGTCGTCCTTACACGCGCTGCAGACCGTTTTGCCACTTTCGAAAACGAGGTGATTTCCAGGGGGGGCATCTTCGCCGAAACAGCCAGCATTGAAATGGCCGCCGATATCATTTCGCGGTGCCGCCTGCACATTGGCGGCCGCTATCACATGGCGATCCTCAGCACACTGTGCCGCGTTCCCAGTCTGCTATTCGATGTCAGGACCCACAAGAACCAGTGGTTGGCGCAGCATTCCCCTCTTGTTCGCCTCGTTGATCCGGAATCGGACATCGCCGCCACGGCGGAGACCTGGCTGCTACACCGCACCCAAGCCCACACTAGCGGGTCGGATGGTTACGAAACTTTTCTCAGAGACGCCTATGGCATGGACCAGATGTCTTGGGGGCGCGGGAAGGCGAAATCTTCGAACTGGAGCGGGTAGCGGGAATCGAACCCGCGTATTCAGCTTGGAAGGCTGCTGCTCTACCATTGAGCTATACCCGCGGCGTTCGATCCGTACCAACAGAATGGTGGAGGGAGCTGGATTTGAACCAGCGTAGGCATAGCCAACGGATTTACAGTCCGTCCCCTTTAACCACTCGGGCATCCCTCCATGTTTCTGTCGGGATCAAGCGACCAAGCATTTTGAGATCCAGGAGCGGTTCCGGCCGGAGCAAGGCGCCCCCTCGATCTGCGCCGCGTATATGACCGGCCCGTTTCATCCTGTCAACACGATGTTTTGGAAAAAGTTGGGAAAAACAAATTCGCAACGACGATACCAAAGCGATCATTGGATTTGCGGAATTCGCGCCGACGGCTATAAGGCGGCATGAGCAAAGATGATGCAGGCGGCCGCAGCGCCAGGGACACCCACTATGCCAATCTTCGCCGTGCGCACCGCGACCAGCGGCGCGAGCGTGGCGAGATTCCGACGCCGAAGGACGACCATCGCCGCAAGAAGGCGGAAGGCTGGAAAGCCCCGGCCTTGGGCCCCGATCAGGTCTTCCTCTATGGCCTGCACACCGTGCGCGCCGCTCTCGACAATCCCGAGCGCCACATCATCAAGCTGTCGGTGACGCAGAATGCCGCTCAGCGCCTTGATCTGCCCGATCCGACGACCCTGCCCTATCCGGTCGAAACCGTGCTGCCGTCCGACATCGACAAGGTGCTCGGCCCCGAGGCCATCCACCAGGGGGTGATGCTGGAGACCCGACCGCTCCCCGTCCGCCGGCTGGGTGCACTCAAGGAAAGCCCGCTGATCCTGGTGCTCGATCAGGTCACCGATCCGCACAATGTCGGCGCGATCCTGCGCACCGCCGTCGCCTTCGGCGCCGGCGCGGTGATCACCACCATGCGCCATTCGCCGACCGAATCGGGCGTGCTTGCGAAATCGGCCTCCGGCGCCCTGGAACTGATCCCCTACATCCAGGTCACCAATCTGGCCGAGGCGATGGAGGAGCTGCACGCCCTCGGCTTCTATTCGGTCGGGCTCGATTCCGAAGGCCCGCAGCCGTTCGAAGCGACGCTTTCGGGGGACAAGGTCGCGCTGGTGCTCGGCTCGGAGGGCAAGGGGTTGCGGCAGAAGACCCGGGCGACCTGCAAGGCGCTGGCCCGCCTCGATATGCCGGGCGCCATCAAGTCGCTGAACGTCTCCAACGCCGCAGCGATCGCCCTCTACGCAGCCCGGCAATATCTGGTGAAGTAACCGGCCGGCAGTCCCCACCCCGCGCAGCGCGTCCGGCGGGTCCGATCAAAGGCACAGTCACAGCGCGGCCGGAAGCCGCTGCATCAGGTGACCGCCCGCCGCGACCGGACAACTGTCCTGGACCTTCTTCCAGTTAGGCACGTTCAGCGCCATCTCGCACCGGGCGAGATAGCGGCGCCCGTCGACATTCAGGCAGACGAGCGAGCCGAGTTGATGCCTGCTGCCGTCGCGATTGCGGCAGGTGCACAGGGTACCGTTCAGCCCGCCCGCCGCTGCGATGTCCATCGGCCACGCGAGCAGGACCAAAAGCACCGTCAAGCACGTCACCGGCGGCATCGGTCACATCTCCGCTGCACCCTCCAAATTTCAAGTCTATGCCCTTTTTCGCCGCTGTCGAGATGCCGCGCCCGCGCCGGTGGCCGGGCGGCATGCAGGCGCGCAAAGGACTGGCATGCCGGGGATAATGCAAAGCCCGCCGGACAGACTGGTCCGGCGGGTCCGCGGGTGTTCGGCGCATTGCCTTAGCTGGCGAGCTTCAGATTGCCGAAGCCGGCAATGGTCTGTTCAGCCGAGGCGATGGCGGCGGCCTTGGAAGCGGCGCTGAGGTTGAGGCCCTCGGCGCGGACGAACTCCAGTTCCGTGACCCCGATAAAGCCCAGCACCGTGCTGAGGTAGCTTTCCTGATGGTCCATCGCCGCCGCCGGGCCGCTGCTGTAGTGGCCACCGCGCGTGGACGCGACGATGACCTTCTTGCCCTTCGCCAGCCCTTCCGGACCGTTTTCCGTGTAGCGGAACGTCTTGCCGGCGACGGCGATGCGGTCGATCCAGGCCTTCAGCTGGCTCGGAAGGGCGAAATTGTACATCGGCGCGCCGATGACGACCATGTCGGCGGCCAGAAACTCTTCTAGCACGGCAGCGCTTGCGGCCAGGTCGGCGGAAACCTGGCTGTCGAGGTCTTCCGGTCTCGCGTTGGCGGCCATCAGATGGGCACCCGTCAGGTGTGGCAGCGGATCGGCGACAAGGTCGCGGTAGGTGATCCTGGCGGCGGGATGGTCGGCAACAACCTGTGTGACGATCGCCGCGGTCAGGCGACGGGACACGGAATGATCTGCGAGAATTCCCGAATCGATATGAAGAAGGTTCATGGCGTGGCACCTTTGATTGGAGGTTTGGTGCCTCCAATATGCGTTATAGACAATCGCCGGATTAGACGCCGGAAAACCGATTGACTGTTTCCTGAGGGAAACAATAATGCCGGCTTTACCGCCGAACCGGACCTTTCCATGCAGGACCTCAACGATCTCGTGCTGTTTGCCGCCGTTGTGAAGCACAAGGGCTTCACCGCGGCCGCGATCGCACTTGGCATGCCGAAATCGAAGATCAGCAAGCGCGTCGCCCATCTGGAGGAGCAACTGGGCGTGCGGCTGCTCGAGCGATCCACGCGCAAGCTGCGCGTGACCGACATCGGCGAGGCTTTCTACCAACGCTGCGAAACCATCCTCGCCGGCGTCGAGGAGGCCGAAACCGTTGTCGCCGCGGCCAAGTCCGAGCCGGCCGGCGCCGTTCGTCTTGCCATGCCGCTCGGCTTTGCG
The DNA here is from genome assembly GCF_041930185.1 of Mycoplana ramosa. NCBI lineage: Bacteria > Pseudomonadati > Pseudomonadota > Alphaproteobacteria > Hyphomicrobiales > Rhizobiaceae > Mycoplana > Mycoplana ramosa. The sequence continues at coordinate 5,763 of NZ_JBHEEW010000010.1, forward strand.
CCGATGCTGGCCGACATTCTGCCCCTGTTCCTGAAGCGATATCCGCAGGTACGGCTGTCGATCCTGACGACAAACCGGCCGATCGACCTGATCGAGGAACGGATCGACGTGGCGCTGAGGGTGCGGGCCAGCTACGAGGGCGACCAGTCGATCGTCGTGCGAAAGTTCGCCGATACGCGCCAATACCTGGCCGCCAGCCCGGCCTTCGTGGCCCGGCACGGGCCGATCACGCTCGAAAGCCTCTCCCGTTTGCCGACCATCGCCATGCAGGAGCAGCCGGTCCGGGCGATCTGGACGCTTGTCGATGCGGACGGCGGCTTCCGCGACGTCGCGCACAATCCGGTCCTGTCCTGCATCGATTTCAGCGTTCTCGAAAGGGCGGTGATCGAAGGACTTGGCGTCGGACTGCTGCCGGACCGGATCGCCGAGCGCGGCTTCAACAGCGGCGTCCTCGAACCGGTGCTGCCGGAATGGGCCTCGCCGCAGTCGTCGATCCATGCCGCCTTCACCTCCCGCCACGGCATGCTGCCGGCGGTGCGGGCGCTCATCGACTTCCTCGCCGAAAACCTGCCGCGCTCGATGGCCGACTGCAAACACGTCATCCCGCGCCCGGCCGGAACGGATGACTGGACGATCTGACGGTTTTTTTCCTTTACAGCCGGGCCAAATATGCTAACTCCGTCCCGGTGTGCCCTTATAGCTCAGTTGGTAGAGCACCTGATTTGTAATCAGGGGGTCCCGGGTTCGAGTCCTGGTGGGGGCACCATATAATTCATTGTCCAGCCCGCACAGATCGGCAACAGAACGTGCCTGAGACAGGGTGACTGCCCCCTTCATGGCGCCAGTCTCTTCGCTCCGCCAGTCCGTTGCTTGACTTTTCATGCCGCCGAACCGATCCTGCCACCCGGGCAAGCTTAGCGCCCAGGTTGTGAGGATTGGCTGATGGCGTCCTACACGTGTCACCGACGCACCTCGGCAGGGATCGCCCTGCCCCGGCTTGGCACCCCTCTTTCTTCACCGGTCCACCGACGCCGTCTCCGCTTCATTCATCATGCGGGTAGCTTGATCACGGGCTCGTAGCCCCTGGCGCGGCCGCCGCGACCAGGGGAAAAATTTCACCGACTTGGACCTCGTTTGGGCCGGAGCGCAATATCGCTGCCGGCGAAGGAGAGATTTCAGATGCCCGTGGAACCGATCAGCTGCAAACTCACCGCCAATGACATGGCGATCCTGGAAACCATTCTCGAACGCCTGCCCGATGCGAGCGATCCGCTCGCCGTCCTGCTTCGAGCAAAATTGACGGTCGCCGACGTCTACAGCAGCGGTGAGATCCCGCCCGACGTCGTGACAATCAATAGCCGCGTGACCTACAGACTGGAGGGATACAGCCCTCACACCGTGGTGATCGTCCAGGCGGAGCTTCCCTCCGAGGCCGTTCCGCACGCGCTGTCGATTCACGACCCGCTCGGTTTGGCACTTCTCGGACTTTCGGAAGGTGATGCTGCAGCCGTCATGACGGACGACGGGTGGCCACGAACCGTCATTGTCGAGAAAGTGGTGCCCCGCTCGGACCACCATCGCAGGGAGCCTGCGGAAGCCGCGCGCATCATCTCATTTCCGACCCGGGCGATTCCGGTACCCTTCGACAGAAACAATGGCGACGACCCGGGACCCAGTGCCGCTTGAGGCGCGCCGCGATCTTTGCGCTTCGCCTGTCGCCCTTTCGGTGCTTGTCTTTGGCGTGTCTCCCGAAAGCGCTTCTCCGGTTCGGGAGACATGCTGCATCTGTCCGGGCCTGTTGTCACACCGATCGGTCGGCTGCAGGGGATTTTGACGGTGTCCGCGCAGGCGGCATGGTTCGGCGCGTGCCTGCGACAGCCTTTATTTCCGCTTCAAACGCTTGGACCACTCCAGCGCCTTGCCGAAACCGGCCGGTGCCCACGGAGAGCCTTTCAGGCCGAGCTTGCCGCGGAGCCTCATGCCGCCGATGATCAGCCGATTGACGCGGGACTTGACGAAGGAAAGCGACGCGATGTGCATGCCGGTGACCGGCAGGTAAGGGTTGCGGCGCAGCGACCCGTAAATTTCGACCCGCGTCGTTTCCTTGTAGCTCGGGCAGCGCGCGTGGAAGCCGTGCGTGTCGGCGACGATCAGCGTGTTCGCTTTCACCACCATTTTCACCGGCTGGCCGTAGCCGAGTGCCGCCAACTCCTCCGGCATGATCCGCAGCGAGCCACGCGCGGAGTATTTGTTCTCGATCGTGTCGGCGTTCTCGCTGATGCGCTGTTCCCAGGCCATGCGCTGGGGCGTGATCTTGTGCGAACCCGGCACGTACGAGAACGGACCGTCGTCCTCGCCCACGTCCTTGAGGAAAAGCCAGCCCTTGGCGGTGGGCTGGAAGGTATCGCTGTGCAGCGCCGTCTGCGGGTCGGATGCGGCTTCCTTGGAGGGTGTCGAAGGCAGCGCCATCACCACCTGGACGACGAGCAGCGGCTGGCCATCGTGCGAGGAGACGTAACGCAGCAGGTTCGACATGCGAGGATCATTGCGCGCTGCCTTGAACCCCGGCAACCGCTCCAGATCGCTGTCGTCGATCAGGGCGCGGCGGGTGACCGTGGTTCCCTGCAGCATGTCGTAGCGTTCGAAATCGCTGTTTTCCAGTTCCGCCGTGACTTTGGCAAAAACCTCGGGCGGCAGGAAATTCTCTATCCGGACGAAGCCGTTCTCCTCGTATTCGCGTCGCTGCTCGGGCGTGACGAGATGCGCGAGCGACTTGCGCCGCCGGTCCGCCATATCCATCGCCAGTGCGACGCGCTTCGCGTGCAGGCCCATCCTGTTCAGCGTCTTGCTGCCGATAATCGGATTGTCGGCAAAGGATTTGGCACCCGATGCGAGCTGGAGGGCGTAGAACGGACTCAGCAGGACGGAAGAGAGGCGCATACAAAACCTATAGGTGTGGACGCAATCGGATAAGTGCACTTTGCTACACCATGGGCCGGGTGAGATCAATTCCGCGCGCCGGCCCAAAACCTGATATCAGCTCTCCTTCGGCGCCGTCGTGGCGATTAATCACATTTGCATGAGCGCGTTGCGCCGGCGCTCCTGCACCCTATGATGATGTCGTGCCAGCAATTTTCCTGTCCGGAGTGGCCGCAGTGTTCTTGTGCTCGCGCCGATCGATGGTTCTGGCGACCTCCGCCCTCATGCTCGCCACGGCCGCATCGGCTCGGGCAGACGACCTCTGCGCAGACCTTCGATCGCGTCTTGCGACCGTCGCGATCGTGGAAACCATTGGTGACATCGCTACCGCTTCCAGCGCCGTCACCGAGCAGAATGATCAGTTGCAGAGGGCGAGAGCCAGTCTGCGGCAGCTTGGCTGCAGCATCGGCAGCATCAAGGTCTACCGGACGTCGACCGCCCGCCAATGCAGCGAGCTCGCCTCCTCCGTCGAACGAATGGAACGCAACCTCAGGGCGATCGAGGCAGGGCGAAGCGCACTCGCGTCGTCGGAAAACAGGCAGGAGGCCCGGGCCCGTATCCTTGCGGAGATCGAAGCCGAGGGTTGCGACGGCGTCGACGACGCGGGCACGACGCCGGCAAGCCAGGCGACAGAAACGCCCTCACCCGATGGCGAATTCCCGCTTGACGGTCTGGCAACCCGCTCCGCAACCGGCGGGGGCGCGGGCGGCAGGTTGCGCACGGTTTGCGTCCGAACCTGCGACGGAGGCTTCTTCCCCGTAACCTCGGGCGCGTCCCCGCTCGATTTCCGGCGAGACCAGAGGGTCTGCGCCAGTTTGTGCCCACATACGCAGACCGAACTCTACTACCAGGCGCTCGATTCGATCGACGACGGCGAGATGGTTTCCACCGTCACCGGCAGGCTCTACAGACAACTGCCCGCCGCCTTCGCCTATCGCACACGCGGCCTGCCGAAGTCGCAAGCCTGTGGCTGCGGCCGCCTTGCCTACAAAAGCACCGCGACGGGGACCGGGATCGTCAAGGAGAGCGCCGGCTCGGTCACGACGATCCGCATGCATCCGGTGGGCAGCGACGCCTCCCAAAAGGTCGTGATCGAACGTCCTTACGATCCGGAAAAGGACAAGGTCCGCAATGTCGGTCCCGTCTTCCTGCCGGACGAACCCAGGATCGATCTGCGCAACCCTGCGGGCGCAAACTGAGCCGTCCTTACCGCGGCTTTCCCCACCGCTCGGCATAAACGAGCTCCTCCAGCGGCAATCGTTGCCGCCAGCCCTTCAGCGCGAGTTCCGGTTCGCGGTAGAGCTGGTCGACGAAACCGAGGCAAAGCCAGGCGACGATTTCGACCCGCTCGGGAATGCCCAGCAGCGCACGAATATCCGCATCGTGGAAGATGCTGACCCAGCCCACGCCGACGCCCTCTGCCCGTGCTGCAAGCCAGAGGTTCTGTACCGCGCACACGGTCGAGTACACGTCCATGCGCGGATTGTGGGTGCGGCCGAGCACCACCGCCCCGCCGCGGTCCGGATCACAGGTCACGCAGATGCTGACCGGGGCCTTCCGGATACCCTCAAGCTTGAGCGAGCGGTAAAGCGACTGGCGCTCACCGGCAAACATCACCGCCGCCTCCTCGTTGGCGCGCTCGAATGCCCGGTGGGCTTGCGCCCGCACCGCCGGGTCGCGAATGACGATGAAGTTCCACGGCTGCATGAAACCGACCGAGGGCGCCAGATGCGCCGCACCAAGCAAACGCTCGAGCAGGTCTTCGGGCAGCGGCTCCGGCAGGAACTGGTCGCGCACATCGCGGCGTGTTTCGATCGCGCGGTATACGGCCGCCCGTTCGGCGGGCGAAAAGGGCTGTGCGTGGACGAGATCGTCCTTCGGCGAAGGGTGCATCGTCATCTCCCCAACAATGCATGAAACCGTCCGCCGTCCGTGCGGGTCGGTCTATCTCGCCAGGCCGGTCTTCTGACTCCGGTTCCTCCGGCCGCGCCGCCTTCCCGGTTAAAGCACCAGTGGCGATCGGAAGGTTTGAACCTTCCGGGTTTGGCCGTCCCCGTCACAGCGTTGGGCACGTTTCGGCTTCGAGGCTAACGGTTGCCGTTCGCTCTGTGCTCAGAACGAACGTGCGGCTTCAGCCCCACCGAATTCCCGATTCTCCCCTGCTCGCGCAGGGGCACCTGACGGACGATACTTGCGCACGTCGTTGGCTAGGATGCAAGGCCACCGCCGACACTCAGGTGTCGCGCGCAGGAAAATTCGATCTCCCTTCCCGCGTTGTCCTGATCGGGCGCCGCAAACACGGCGCGGTTGCGGCCGCCGTTCTTGGCGGTATAGAGCGCCGTATCGGCAACCACCATGAGATCGTGCACGGTCCGGCCGTGGTCGGGGTAAACAGCGATGCCAGCGCTGCTGCCGACACCCAGAAGCTGTCCATCGAAGGGAATTGGTATCTGTGCGTCGCGCACCAGACCGTTGCCAAGGTCGAAGAGAGCCTGCCGGTCGGTGATGCCGGGAAGCAGCACTGCGAACTCGTCGCCACCCAGGCGCGCAACGATGCCCTTGTTGTTGAGCCTGACAAGGAACCGGTTGGCGATCGCCCTGAGCACGGCGTCGCCCGCGGCATGGCCGTATCGATCATTGACGGCCTTGAACTGATCGAGGTCAATCGCGAAGACGGCAAATGGTTGGGCGCCCTTGTCGAGCAGATCCTTCATGGCACCGTCAAAGCCGGAACGGTTGAGCAAGCCGGTCAGGGCGTCGTGGCGGGCGAGATAGGCGTTTTGCGATTCGCTTCGCTCCAGGGCCCGCACAAGCGAGGCAAACTTCAGCGCGACGAAACCCATGACCACGACGAAGATCGCAACCAATGCGGTGATCTGCGGGATCGCCATCGACCAGACGAACGAGCCAGGACGGTTCGGGCGCCAGGAGGCCGCCATCGGGTTGAAGGCGTCGCCGCCGACGCCGGTGAGCAAGAGGTCGCGATCCTCGGTCGTGATCGGCGAAAAGCCGAGTTCGCGGATTCCCAGGCGCTGCTCGGAATTCGCCAGCATCTTGGCCGTGATCGGCTTGACGGTCACCAACAGCACCGGCTTCTTGCGCTCATCCGGAATGAAAAGCCTTTTGGGCACGACGGACTGCACGACGATAATGCTCATCGTTCCGTCGATCATCCGCATCCCGGTAACGTTGATCTGCGCCAATGTCGGCGACAACATGCCGCTGCTTTCGGACGACTTTGCGAGAAGCCAGCCGTCGCGCGTACGGCGGAGCGCCGCATAGTAGGCTCCTTCGGCGCGTTTGGTCAGGTCACTGACCCAATAGAGCAATTGGTCGGCATCCTGCGGCCGGACCACGTGCCGGTTATGGACAGCCAGGACCGTCTCTTCGCCTGGCTTTGTGAACACCATCCAGGAGAACCCGAAATCGCTCCAGAGCCAGTCGCGCAACTCCCTGCGGATGAACTCGTCGCTGAACGAGCCGTCGGCCAGCTCATCGAAGCTCCGGTCCCACACGGACATGCCGCTCTGGTAGAGCACGACCTGTTCGATCTGCTGGCGGAACTCGTTCTTGACCAGCGTCTTTTCCGAGGTCGCGACAAACTCGTTTGCCTGCCGGATCGAGTAATCGAGCACCATGAAATTGGCGGACGCGAACAGGGCGACGATCACCATCGCCGCAAGACCGATCATGATCTTGACGCTGCTCCGGCGCCCAACCGGACCCTCAGCCCCAGCATTCGCCATGTCTTTCCCCACCGACATGCTGGCGGTCTACATTGCCGCCTTGTGCGTTTTATCGTGGCACGTTGACGCAAAAGCGGGAAAATTCCCTTAAGCGGCCTGGTTTCCGAAAGGTTAAGCCGGCCGGGATCGGACGTCGACATGCGCTCGCGCCGCGAGCACGTCAATCGGCAGGCCCGTAGCGCACAAAGGCGAACTGGTCGCCATCGGGTGACCAGTTCGGCACATTCATCGTTCCCTGCCCGCCGAGCAATTCGAACAGCACACGATCGTTTCGTCCGTCAGCGTCCATCAACCGGAGGCGAACGCGCTGGTCACGGGGATGGTCCAGCACGTCGGCATGATAGGAAAGCACGAGCAGATGCCGCCCGTCCGGAGACGGATGCGGGAACCAGTCCGCCCATGGGCTGTCGGTGATCCGCGTGACATGGCGACCGTCCGGCCGAACGCACCAGATCTGCATGCGCCCGCTCCGGCTCGAATTGAAGTAGATGCGACCATCGACCGACCAGTCCGGTCCGTCGTTGCGCCCTTCGCCGAAGGTCAGCCGCTCCTCCTCGCCGCCGTCGACCGAAATCGTGTAGATATCAAAGAGGTCGTCCCTGATGCCGCAATAGCAGATCTGCCTCCCGTCCGGCGACCAGCCGTGCCAATAGGATGGCAACCCTGGCGTGACGAGCCTCGGCACGCCTCCGTCGGCAGGCAAAATATAGATGGCCGACTTGCCGAATTCCGTCTTGTCGCAGATGGCCAGCCAACGCCCGTCCGGCGACAGGCCGTGGTCGTTGTTGCAGCGGATTGCAAATCCCGTATCGATCGGCACGGGCGGACTGCCGTCGAGCGGCAGCCGGTAGAGCCGGCCGTCGCCATTGATGACGAGTGATCGGCCGTCGCGGGAGAAATTCGGTGCCTCCACCAGTTGGTCGGTCTGCCAGACGACGCGCGTCAGTCCTGTCCTGATGTTGTGTATCTCGACGGAACTGCGCATCGTCGTCACCCTTGCCCTATCGGTCGCGGAACCGGTTGGTGATCGGATAGCGCCGATCGCGACCGAAGTTCTTCTTCGTGATCTTCACGCCCGGCGCCGACTGCCGGCGCTTGTATTCGGCAATGTAGAGCAGATGCTCGACCCGATGCACGGTTGCTTCGTCATGGCCGCGTGCGACGATCTCTTCGGTGCTCATCTCATTTTCCACAAGGCACTCCAGGATGTCGTCGAGCACCGGATAGGGCGGCAGGGAATCCTGGTCGGTCTGGTTCGGCCGCAATTCCGCGGAAGGGGCCTTCTCGATGATGTTGCGCGGAATCACCTCGCCGGAGGGGCCGAGCGCACCCGGCGGCACCGAGCCGTTTCGCCAACGCGACAAGGCGTAGACCTGCATCTTGTAGAGATCCTTGATCGGATTGAACCCCCCGTTCATATCACCGTAGAGGGTCGCATAGCCGACGGACATCTCGGACTTGTTGCCGGTCGTGACCACCATCGAGCCGAACTTGTTCGAGATCGCCATCAGGATGGTGCCGCGTGCGCGGCTCTGCAGGTTCTCCTCGGTAATGCCCGCCTCGGTGCCCTCGAACATGTCGGACAGCGCGTCCATGAAGCCGACGACGGGCGCTTCGATGGGGACGATGTCATAGCGGCAGCCCAGTGCCCGTGCGCAGGCCGCCGCATCGCTCAGCGACTCCTGCGAGGTGTAGCGGTAAGGCAGCATCACGCAGCGCACGCGCTCCTCCCCCAGCGCATCGACGGCGAGCGCGGCACAGATCGCTGAGTCGATGCCGCCGGACAGTCCGAGCACCACATTCTTGAAGCCGTTCTTGTTGACGTAGTCGCGGAACCCCAGCATGCAGGCACGGTAGTCCGCCTCCTCCTGCTCGGGCAGTTTCGACATCGGCCCACCGTGACAGCGCCAGGTGCCGTTCTCCTTCTTCCACGTGACGAGCGCGATCGCCTCCTCGAACTGGCTCATCTGGAAGGCAAGCGACTTGTCGGCGTTGAGGCCAAAGCTCGCACCGTCGAACACAAGTTCGTCCTGTCCGCCGAGCTGGTTGGCAAAGACCATTGGCAGGCCGGTCTCGATCACCTGCCGCAGCGCCACCTGATGGCGCACGTCCACCTTGCCGCGATAGTAGGGCGAACCGTTCGGAACGAGCAGGATCTCCGCGCCACTTTCTGCCAGCGTCTCGCATACGCCCATGTCGTTCCAGATCTCCTCGCAGATCGGAATGCCGAGCCGGACGCCGCGGAAGTTGACCGGACCGGGCATGGCGCCTTCGACAAACACACGCTTTTCGTCGAACTCGCCGTAGTTCGGCAGGTCGAGCTTGTCGCGGAAGACGAGAATGCGCCCGCCATCGAGGACGGCGACGGAATTGAGCCGGCCGGTCACACCCTGCCGGGGAAAGCCGACGACGACGCCGGGACCGCCATCGGCGGTATCGGCCGCGAGCGCATCGACGGCCGCATGGCATGCCTTGAGGAAGGCCGGCTTCAGAACGAGGTCCTCCGGCGGATAGCCGGAAATGAAGAGCTCGGTCAAAAGCAGCAGATCCGCGCCCTGGCGAGCGGCATCGGCGCGCGCCTCGCGCGCTTTCGCCAGGTTTCCGGCTATGTCGCCGACCGTCGGATTGAGTTGCGCGACCGCAATGCGGAGCGTCGTCCTGTTGTTGTTCTCGTTCATCTCTGCCCTCGATCCCGCCGCCCCGGCGTGGTCACGACGGGCGGCCTCAAGACGTTGTTTAAAGGATCATCGGCCGTTTGAAAATGAACGGTTTCCGTTTCGCAAGCGCGCGAGGCGAAGCGGTTGGATCGCGCGATCCGCAGGGCGGAGAGCCCCCCGCCGGCGCTGTCTCGACTATTCATCCCCTGTTCAAAATGACAGCGATATGACAGAGAGACGACACTTTTATGAAGCCTGGAGTAGCGCGTGACCCTTGTAAGTTCTGCCGTCGCGGCAACCGCCGTCGAAAAGGGGTTTGCCGTCGACACAGGTCATCCCACCCGCGTCGCAAAGACGATGGCGGCGCTGGGCTCAGTTGGCCTGACACTGCTGCTCGCCGTCTTGACCGTCGCCGCCGTCGAACTGATCACGCGCAATTCGGCCACTGCAACGGTAACCTTCCTGACGACCTATGCGCAGCCCGGATGGACCACTTGCGGCCTTTTCCTTCTCGCCTTTCTCGGTTTTGACGCGCTGATCGGCCGCCAGCACAAGGCGGTGCTGGTTCTGGCTCCGGTAGCGGTCCTGCTCGCCTTCATCTCCGAGCAGAAGCAGATCTTCCTCACCGATCCGCTCTATCCCACCGATCTGCTGTTCGGCCGTCAGATCATGGAACTGATGCCGGCGCTCGTTCGCGATCGGCCCTGGACGGCTGCGGCTGTCGCCATCGGGACCCTTGCCGCCATCGCCGCGCTGATCTCGGTCTGGGTTTTTGCCTGGAAGCGATTTCGGCCGCTGAGCCTGAAGGAGCGCGCCCTGCGGTTGGCGATCGCCGTTCCATTGCTGACAGGCTTCTCCTCGATCATGGACTACAACCAGTTTTCCTGGGTCAGAGATCGCCTCAACGTCTTCCCGATCATGTGGGACCAGGCGGAAAACTACCGCCACAACGGCTTCATGCTCGCCTTTGCGATCAACCTGCCGATGGCGAACGTCAAGGCGCCCGCGGGCTACTCGGCCGACGCGATCGACCATATTCAGCAGGAGCCGCTCCCGGCGGGCACCACGCACCGCAGCAAGCCCGACGTCATCGTGGTCATGAGCGAATCGCTCTGGGATCCGACGCGCCTGACGAGCCTGAAATTTACCCCTGACCCGATGCCGGTCATCCGCGAGAACACATCCGGCGCCGTCTTTTCTCCCGAGTTCGGCGGGCTGACGGCGAACGTGGAATTCGAGGCGCTGACCGGTTTCTCCAATGCCTTCCTGCCGACCGGTAGCATTCCCTACCAGCAGTATGTCCGCGATCCGATTCCCTCGCTGGCGACCTTCTTCCGCGGCGAGGGCTACACGGCGCGTGCCATTCATCCCTTCGCCGGCTGGTTCTGGAACCGCACCTCCGTCTACAAGTCCTTTGGCTTCGAGACCTTCCGCACCGAGGAAACGATGCCGGTCATGACCAAGCGCGGGATCTTCGCCTCCGACGAGTCGCTGACGAAGGAGCTGATCCGCCAGGCCGATGCGCAGGAGGATCCGTTCTTCTTCTTCACGGTCACGCTCCAGGGACACGGGCCTTACGAACCGGACCGCTATGCGAAGAACACGATCAAGGTCGAAGGCAACCTGCCCTTTGGCGACCGGCAGGCGCTGTCCACTTACGCGCAAGGCGTGAAGGAGGCGGATGACAGCCTGAAGATGCTGATGGACTGGGCGCGCAGCCGAGACCGCGAGACGATCATCGTCGTCTTCGGCGACCACCTGCCGCCGCTGAACACCGTCTACACGGCGAGCGGTTACATGAACAATGTCACCGCTTCCCGCCGCGGTTCGGTCGAGCAGATGAAGCAGGAGCACGAAACCCCGTTGATCGTCTGGTCGAACAAGACCGGCGTGAAGGAGGACATCGGCACCATCAGCCCGGCGCTGCTGCCCTACCACATCCTGACACAGGCGGGGTTCGAGCACCCCTACTACACCGGCTTTCTCGGCCGCGTTCAGAAACAGTACGACGTCATCGACCGCTACCAGTTGATCGGCGATGATGGCAAGGCGACGCCCGACTGGGCGCGCAAGAAAACCATCGACCCGCTCATTCGCGACTATCGGCTCCTGCAGCACGACATCCTGTTCGGCAAGCGCCGTGGTCTGGAGCGCTTCTTCCCCTCCCATGCGGGCGTCATTGGCGCGACGTCGTGACACAGCGAGCCTGATCAGATGCATGAAACCCCTCGTCTCCCTTGGGAAACGAGGGGTTTCTGATTCCGCCGCTTCCGGCGCGCCGGTTTCCGACCGGGTCGGGGGGGGGGGGGAACGCCTGAGAGGTCCTTGGCTTATTCGAGTTCGGCGGACCGGGCCCAAAGGTTGATGTGGGCCTCGCGCGCGTAACCGTCGATTTCCGCCAATTCCTCTGCGGTGAAATCAGGACGGTCCAGCGCCCTGACGCAATCGACGATCTGGCTGGCACGGCTCGCGCCGATCAGCGCCGAGCTCACGCGGCCGCCGCGCAGAACCCAGGCGATCGCCATCTGCGCCAGGTTCTGGCCGCGGCGTTCGGCAATTTCGTTGAGCTTGCGGACGTTGTCGATGATCTCCGGGCGGATGAAATCCTTCTTCAGGAAATGGTTCTGTGCCGCGCGGCTGTCGCCGGGAATGCCGCCGAGATATTTGGTTGTCAGCATGCCCTGCGCGAGCGGGGAGAAGACGATGGAACCGATGCCGATCTCGTCGAGCGTGTCGAGCAGGCCGTCGCGCTCGACCCAGCGATTGAGCATCGAATAGCTCGGCTGGTGGATCAGGCAGGGCGTTCCGAGCCCCTTCAGGATCGCCGCCGCCTCGCGGGTGCGCTGCGCATTGTAGGAGGAAATGCCGACATACAGCGCACGCCCCGAACGGACGATGTGGTCGAGCGCGGCACAGGTTTCCTCCAGCGGCGTGTCGGGGTCGAAGCGGTGCGAGTAGAAGATGTCGACATAGTCGAGGCCCATGCGCTTCAGGCTCTGGTCGCACGAGGCGATCAGATACTTACGGCTGCCCCATTCGCCATAGGGACCGGGCCACATGTCGTAACCCGCCTTGGAGGAAATGATCAGTTCGTCGCGCAGGCCGGCAAAATCGGTGCGGAGGATTTCGCCGAACGCGGTTTCGGCCGAACCGGGCGGCGGCCCGTAATTGTTGGCGAGGTCGAAATGGGTGATGCCGAGGTCGAAGGCCGTCCGGCACATCTCGAGCTTCCGCTCATGCGGCGTGTCGTCGCCGAAATTGTGCCACAGGCCGAGCGAGACGGCCGGCAGCTTGAGGCCGGAGCGTCCGACGCGGTTGTACTTCATGGTATCGTAGCGATTTTCAGCAGGCTGCCAGGCCATCATGCACTCCCTGATTTTATATCACCAATGGATACCTTCACCCCGGCCCCTCTCACAAGGGGCAACTGCAGGCTGAGCTCCGCTTAAGGTCCGCACCAGACACGATTGAAAGCGCGGTGCGACCGGTTTCCCGCGGACCCGAAATGCAGAATTGAAAGGGCCAGCGCCACCGTGCAGGCCCGCCGGAACGATCGATCAGGCCCCGGTCCCAAGCCCGCTGCCCCACGGGCCGTGGTGGCTGTCGGCCCCATCGATGCGATCGAAACCATGCGCGCCGAAGAAGTCACGCTGGGCCTGGATGAGGTTCGCCGTGCCGCGACCGCGGCGATAACTGTCGAAGTAGCCGAGCGCCGACGCGAGCGCCGGCACGGGAAGGCCGCCGAGAACCGCCGTCGAAACGACGCGACGCAGCGCAGCATCGGTCTCCTTGAGCATGGCGGCAAACGCCGGCGTGACGATCAGGTTGACCGCGTCGGGGTTCTTGGTAAACGCGGTGGTGATCTCGTCGAGGAACTGCGAGCGGATGATGCAACCGGCCCGCCAGATCCTGGCGATCGTCGGCATCGGCAGGTTCCACTTGTACTCCTTCGACGCGGCCGCCATCACGGCGAAGCCTTGCGCATAGGCACCGATCTTGGCGGCCAGCAATGCGAGCTCAAGATCCTTGATGAACGCTGCCCTGTCGGAAACGGATAGCGGCGCCACCGGCGGGAGGCCAAGCACCTTCTCCGCCGCCTCGCGCTCGCCCTTCATCGAGGATATGCCGCGCGCGGCAACGGCCGCCTCGATCGCCGTTGCGGGAACACCCAGGTTCTGCGCCTCGATGACGGACCACTTACCGGTGCCCTTCTGGCCGGCCTGATCGAGGATGACGTCGACGATCGGCTTGCCACTGATGGGATCGGCGGCCTGCAGAACCTTCGCGGTGATCTCGATCAGGTAGGAGTTCAGCCGCCCCTTGTTCCAGTCGGCGAAGACTTCGCCGATCTCGCCGGCGCTCATCTTCAGCCCATCGCGCAGGATGCCGTAGATTTCCGCAATCATCTGCATGTCGGCATATTCGATGCCGTTGTGGATCGTCTTGACGAAATGACCCGCGCCGTTCTCGCCGAGCCAGGCCACACACGGCTCGCCGTTGTACTGCGCGGCGATCGACGTCAGCACCTTTTCGACGCGCTTCCACGACCCCTCCGTACCCCCGACCATGATCGAGGGGCCATGGCGCGCCCCTTCCTCGCCCCCGGAAACCCCCATGCCGATGAAGGTGAGGCCGGTGTCCTTCAGGGCATCGAAGCGGCGCATCGTGTCGCGGAAGTTGGCGTTCCCGGCGTCGATCAGGATATCGTTCTTCTCCAGATACGGCCTCAGCTGCTGCATCTGCTGATCGACCGGGTCGCCGGCCTTGATCATGATGATGATCGGCCGCGGCGGCCGGATGGCGGCGACGAACTCCTCGATCGTGTCGCAGGGCACGATGTTGTCCCTCAGCGCCCCGGCCTCCCGGTAGAATTCGTGGGTCCGGGCGACGGTGCGGTTGAAGACCGCGACCTTGTTGCCCTTTTCGGCGATGTTGAGCGCCAGATTCGATCCCATGACGCCGAGACCGATCAAACCGATTTCCGCCTGTGCCACCGTCTTACCTCCGCATAAAAAAGGACGCATCGCCGGGTGCCGAGACACCCTTGGCAACGCGAAAGCTAGTTTTCCCGAAGCGCGGCGAGCGATGGAGCCTGCCGAACTTCGGCAGATTGGTTTTGGCATTCAAATCGATTTACGACAAGGACAAGCTTGCGGTCATGCCGGGACGGGCCTCACGCCCGCCCGTCGTCCGGCCGTTCTCCATGGCCCGTCGAGGCGTCTCCATCGTCGAGAACACGCCAGGCCGCACCGTCCAGATCTTCGTACTGGCCGCTCTTGATCGACCACAGAAAGGCCGCAAGACCAAGCCCGCCGAGAGAAAGCGCAATCGGGATCAGATAGACCAGCGTACTCATGCGGGCCTTGCCATTCCGGCCGAGGGGACCGGCTTGACGACATTGTCTGTCGTCGCCGGCGCCTTGCTTCTCAGCCTCAACGAGTTCGCCACGACGATGATCGATGAAGTCGACATGGCGACGGCGGCAATGAGCGGTGTGGCATGGCCAAGGATCGCGATCGGAACCGCGATGACGTTGTAGCCGATCGCCAGGGCAAAGTTCTGCCGGATCAGGCGGCTGGCCTTGCGCGCCATCTCCAGCGCAAAGGAAACCGCGTCGAGCCCGCTGTGCAGGAAGACGAGGTCCGCCGCCTGTCGGCCGATGTCAGCGGCGGTCGCCGGCGCCATCGAGACGTGCGCGGCCGACAGCGCCGGGGCATCGTTGATGCCGTCGCCGACCATCAGCACCTTGCGGCCGGATTGGGCACACGTGGTCACCGCCTCCGTCTTGTCGCGCGGTGCGAGCGCGGCGCGCCACCGCTCGACGCCCAGCATCGAGGCGACCCGCTCGACCGACGCAGGCCGGTCGCCGGACAGGATGCCGACTTCGACTCCCTGGCTGCGCAACCGGTCTAGCGCGTCCCGCGCGCCCGGACGGAGCCGGTCCTCGAAGCTGTAGGTCTCGAGGAGCCGCCCATCCAGTGACAGAACGACCTCGGACGTCGCCGTTCCGTCCTCCCCGTCATCGGCACCGCCGCAGGCAAAGGCACGATTGCCAAGCCGGTAGGTTCCTTCGGCGGCCACCGCCTCAAGCCCGCAGCCGGGTATCTCCGTGACGGCCTGGAACTGCGGCAAGGGTCCGGTGTAGGCGGCGGCCAGCGCGGCCGACAACGGGTGGCGCGAATGCCCGCCGATCGCCGCGGCGATGGCGAACGGCTGTGCCACCGGACGTCTCCCCTCGTTGACTTCAATGGCGGTCGTGCGGCCCACCATTCTCGGCGTCCCCATGGTCAGCGTTCCGGTCTTGTCGAACAGCGCGGTGTCGATTTCGGCAAGCCGCTCCATCGCCGAACCGTCCTTGACCATGACGCCATTGCTGAACAGGCGGCCAGCGGCGACGACCTGCACGACCGGCACGGCAAGACCGAGCGCGCACGGGCAGGTAATGATCAGCACGGCGACCGCAACGAGCATCGCATGCTTCCAGTCGCCGTCGTAGAAACCCCAGCAGAAGAACGAAACGAGGGCGAGCAGGTGCACGACCGGCGAATAGTAGGCGGCGGCACGATCGGCAAGGCGACGATAGCGGGCCCGCCCGCCTTCGGCGGCCTCCATCAGGCCGATCACCTCGGCAAGGAAGGATTCGCGTGCCACCGCGGTCGCCTCGACCACGAGCGCGCCGGTGAGGTTCATGACGCCAGCTTCGAGCTCGGTGCCGGGGCGCGCCATGACCGGTGCACTTTCGCCGCTGACGAGCGACCGGTCGACGTCGCTCGTCCCCGAGACGACGCGCGCATCGACGGCGATCCGCTCACCGGCGGCCACCGAAAGCCGGTCACCGACCGCAATCTCCTCGACCGGGCGGTATTCCCGTGCACCGTTCGCCGTTATCACCATGGCCCCGCGCGGCGACAGCCGGGCAAGGCCTGTGATTGCGGAGCGGGCGCGATCACGCATGACGTGATCGAGCGTGCGGCCGATCAGCAGGAAGAACAGCAGCGTGACCGTCGCGTCGAACCAGGCATGCTCGGCGTGATGGATCGTCTCCCACAGCGAGACGAAATAGGACAAGGTGACGGCGAGCGAGATCGGCACGTCCATGTTGGTGCGGCCATGCTTCAGGGCGCTCCAGGCGGAACGGAAGAAGAAGCGGCCGGCATAGAGCAGCACCGGACCGGCGATAAAGGCCGAAATCCAGTGGAACATGTCCCGGGTCGAGGCTTCGGCGCCTGACCAGACGGACACGGACAGCAGCATGATATTCATGGCTGCAAAGCCCGACACCGCCACAGCCCGTATCAGTTGGTTGCGCAACTCATCGTCGCCGGCAAGCGGAGCCGTGAACAGATGCGCATCATATCCGGTTGCGGCAATTGCGTTCACGATCGCCTCGGGATCGAAGCCTTCGCCTGCGCGCCAGCGCACCGTCACGCGTTTCGCCGTCAGGTTGACACGTGCGCTTTCGATTTCTGCCAGGGCCGTCAGTGCGTTCTCAATCGTCATGATGCAAGCGCCGCAATGCACCCCAGGAACGCTCAGGTCCGTCTGGCGCAGCCCCTCGCCGAGATCGCGGCTTGCAAGCAGGAGTTCCCCCGCCGACGGCGCGGCCGCTAAGGCCGCCGTGCCATCCAGGGCGCCTTCGGTGCCCGGCGCGCAGCAACTCATGGCGTCTCTCCCGCAACGACAAGACGGATCGTCTGATGAAAGATCGTTTCGCCGCCCCGAACGGTGGTGATGTCAGCGATCCACTGACCGCCTGCCATATCCCGCTTGGCAGCGTAGTTGCCCCCACCGGCTTCGACAAGGGTCAACTGGAAATCCTCCCGTTCGTCGACGGGGCGCTTGAACGTAACCGTGACGGCATCGGCTGCCACCGGGGCGCCCGCGGCGTCGCGCAGTTGATAGCTGACGCGGCCGTCGGCAATCTGGAGAGAGCCCGCCAGCCCACTGGCCGCAAAGGCTTTTGCTTCCGCCACCTTGCCGTTGAACTGCTGGCTGGCAACGTAGGTATTTTGCACCACGAGACCGCTCCAGCTGCTGACCGCGTTCCACGCCATTACGAGGTTGACGGCGATGATCGTGCCGAAGAACAGCAGCATCACACCCAGCATATGCCACCCGGTGAATGTGAACGGCGCCTTTGGTGTCTTCGCAGCCCGGCTCATCGCTTACCTCCTGGAACATTGAAGTTGGCTTCATAGGCGCTGTGCTCGTTGCCCGGCCGGTCTTCGGCCACGAGCCGGAACCCGTCGGCCGCTTCGGCGCTAGATTCCTTCGGCAGCGTTACGAACACCTTCAGCGCCGTCACCTTGTCCGGCAATGCCGGGATGTTGAATTGACGGCCATCGGGGCTCTCGTGGCCGGCAATGCGCATCGTCGCATTCGGCATCCCCTCGATCGAGAGTGAGATGATGCGCGGCTCCGGGATCATGTTCAGAAGCTTGACCTCGTAGCCGTTGCGGATCGATCCGTCCGATTCGAGCACATATTGCGGATTTCGATCATGAATGACATTCAGCCCGAGCCGGTCGCGCGAAACAAGCGCGAAGATCAGCCCCAGACCCGCAAGCGACCAGACCACGAGGTAGAAGATCGTGCGGGGGCGGAAGATCACATGCCAGTCGAAGTGGCGCACCTTGTCCGACAGGGTGCCGTCCGACTGGTTGCGAACGCGCGCGGGATCAATCGGTCCCGCACCGCCACCGGTGGCGAGCGCCATGTTGCCCATGTAGTCCGAAAGGGTGGCATAGGCGATCAGCCCGCGCTCCTTGCCGAGCTTGTCCATGACGCTGTCGCAGGCATCGATGCAAAGGGCGCAGGTGATGCATTCCAGCTGCTGTCCGTCGCGAATGTCGATTCCCATCGGGCAGACCGCGACGCAGGCGTTGCAGTCGACGCAGTCGCCGACGCTTTCTCCGGCCGCAATCGCCTTCTTGGCGTGGCGCGAGCGCGGCTCGCCACGCCAGTCGTTGTATGTGACGACCAGGGAATTCTCGTCCACCATTGCGGCCTGGATGCGCGGCCAGGGGCACATGTAGGTGCAGACCTGCTCGCGCATCAGTCCGCCGAAAACGTAGGTCGTCGCGGTCAGCACGGCGACGGTGATATAGGCGACGGGCGGTGCCTCGAAGGTGAGGAAGCTCTTGAGCAGTTGGGGTGCGTCGGCGAAGTAGAAGATCCAGGCACCACCGGTGGCAACCGCGATGGCAAGCCAGGTGACGTGCTTGGCAACCCGCTTGCGCAGCTTCTCAAACGTCCAGGGACCGGCATCGAGCTTGATCCGCGCATTGCGGTCGCCCTCGATCGCCCGCTCGACGACGAGGAACAGATCGACCCATACGGTTTGCGGGCAGGCATAGCCGCACCAGGCGCGCCCGACTGCCGAGGTGACCAGGAAGAGACCGAAGCCCGCCATCACAAGCAGACCGGCCACGAAGAAGAACTCCTGCGGCCATATCTCGATGAAGAAGAAGTAGAAGCGCCGATTGGCCAGGTCGACCAGCACCGCCTGATCCGGTGCATGGGCGCCGCGATCCCACCGGATCCAGGGTGTCAGGTAGTAGATGCCGAGCGTCACCAGCATCACGATCCACTTGAACTGCCGGAACCGGCCCTCCGCGCGCTTTGGAAAAATCTTCCGCCGCTTCTCGTAGAGAGGCTTTCGGTATTTCGCAGAATTGACCGCCTCGGCCTCGAGTTGCTCGATGGCGGGTTCCGTCTTGGTTTCCAGGGCGTTGTAAATGTTCATCGAGCGGCACCGTCCTTCGGCAACCTTGTGCGCCCCGTATCCTGAGGCCTCCTTGACTTAAATCAACTATTACGGTCGCGGCGGCCGAAGTGGCATGCGACAAATCCGCCGCGGACGGAACCGCTGGCGGCTGCGACCGCCATCCCGCCTTGTGGGAACTTTGCGGCTGCATCCGATATCCGCAGGCTTCGTCTGCGTGAGTGCACCGTCGATTGTTTCAATGCTGGTCGACGCAGGCAGCGTCGTCCTTGGTGCAGACCAAACAGCAGTCGATTTCCGGTCGACGCCTCGTTTCCTGCCTCTGGAGACGGGGACCAAAGTAGACCAGGCCTAGAAGACGAATCGCACGCCTGGCGCAAATGCGCTCCACCTGACACAGCTGCCTTGTGGCGATACGCTCGGTCGTATGATTGAACTTCCTTCAACCGAAGGGCTGCAACTCGAAAGGAACGCGACGATGACCACCCTACCCGCCCGAATCATCCACCGCTCGATCGCCCGCGACTGGCGCGAGGTCTATGCCTTCGCCTCGAGGCCGGAGAAGATGTCGCGCTGGGCCGCGGGCCTGGCGTCCGGCCTGGCGCCCGATGGCGCGGACTGGGTGGCCGATGGCGGGCCGATTGGACAGGTTCGCGTCCGCTTCGCCCCGGACAACGATTTCGGGGTGATCGACCACACCGTCACGATGCCGAACGGGCGGGTGGTCTACAATGCCTTGCGGGTCGTGCCCAACGGCGACGGCGCCGAGGTGATGTTTACCCTGCTCCGCCTGCCGGGCATGGACGACGCGGCGTTCGAGACGGACGCCGCACAGGTGGCGCGTGATCTCGAGACACTGAAGGAATTGATGGAAACACGGGGAGACAGGTGATGGTCGCGACGGGAAAGGACTGCAAGATCGACTATATCGAGTTCGCGGTGGCGGACATCGCCCGATCGAAAGCGTTCTATGGCAGCGCTTTCGGCTGGACCTTCACGGACTACGGCCCGCAGTATTGCGAGTTCCAGGATGGCCGCCTGACCGGCGGCTTCACGACGCTGGCGCCGGTAGACGCCGCCGGCGGACCCTTGGTGATTCTCTTTGCCGACGACCTTGAAGACGCCGCTGCCCGCGTGGAAACGGCCGGTGGGCGGATCGTCAAGGCGATCTTTCCGTTTCCCGGCGGACGCCGCTTCCACTTTGCCGATCCGGATGGTTACGAACTGGGCGTCTGGTCGGATCGGTAGAGACAAAAAACGCCCCTCTCCCGGCAGGCGGCAGAGGGGCGTACTTGGAACGCAGTCTCGGACGGTGGACTATTCCCCGCCACCCAGCGAGTGCACATAAACGGCGAGCTGCTTGACGGTCGGCTCGCCGAGACGCGACAGCCAGCCGGGCATCATGCCGTGCTTGGGGGCGCGGATCTGGTTGGCGACCGCCTGCTCGCCTTCTCCCTTCAGCCAGATGGCATCGGCAAGGTTGGGCGCGCCCATCTCGCGGATGCCCTTCGCATCCTCGCCATGGCAGGAAGCGCAGTTATCGGCAAAGAGCTGCTTGCCCGGTTCGATCATGCCTGAATCGGCGGGCGTTCCAGTGAGGCTGACCACATAAGCGGCAACCTGCTTGATCTCGTCCGGCTGCAGCATGTCGCCGAATGCAGGCATTTCGGAAACATGCGTGTCGGCGTCGCCTTCGAAACGGATGCCATGCGCGATCGTCTTGTAGATCTCGTCGGGGCTGCCGCCCCAGATCCAGTCATCATCGTTCAGGTTGGGGAAGCCGGCCGAGCCGGCGGCGCCGGACCCATGGCACTGCACGCAGTTCACCCTGAACGCCGCGGCGCCGCCGGCAATCGCGAACTGAGACAGTTCCGGATCGGCGATGATGTCGGGGAGCGGGGCGGCCGCGATCCGATCCACGAACACCGTCTGCGCAGCCTTGGCCGCCTGCAACTCCTTCGCCACCTCCGCACGGCTGGAATAGCCGAGCACGCCGCGCGTCGCCTCCGTCAGCATCGGCCAGGCGGGATAGGCGATCATATAGCCGATCCCCCAGACGATGGTCGCGTAGAACGTCCAGAGCCACCAGCGCGGCATCGGGTTGTTCAGTTCGCGTATGCCGTCCCATTCATGGCCGGTGGTTTCGACGCCCGTGACGTCGTCGATGTGCTTTTCAGCCCCATGCTTGTCAGCCATGGTGTCAGTCCTCCTTGAGAGGGATTTGCGCGGCGTTCTCAGCGGCCTTGCGTCCGCCGGGCCGGAAGGTGAAAAGGATGACGCCGACGAAGAAAATCGTCATGGCGAGCAGACCCCAGACGTCGGCGAAGTGCCGCATGGCCGTGTAGGTTTCCATGGTTCGCCTCCCTTAACGATAACCGCTTGCGTCGTCATAGGTGGAGAAGTCCACCAGCGTGCCGAGCATCTGCAGATAGGCGACCAGCGCATCCATCTCGGTGAGCTTCTGCGGATCACCGTCGAAGTCACCGATCTTTGCCTTCGGATAGCGCTGCAGCAGGCCCGACGTATCCGCGTTCGGATCGGCCTGGGCCTTCAGGTCGGCCACCGCGTTCTCGAGCATCGCGTCGTCGTAGGGAACGCCGACCGCGCGATTGGCCTTCAGGTTCATGCTGACATCGGTGACCTTCAGCGGAGTCTCCTTGAGGAAGGCGTAGCTCGGCATGACCGATTCCGGCACCACTGAACGCGGCTCGATGAGGTGCTGCACGTGCCATTCGTTGGAGTAGCGGTCGCCGACGCGCGCCAGGTCCGGCCCGGTGCGCTTCGACCCCCACTGGAAGGAATGGTCGTACATGCTCTCGGCCGCGAGCGAATAGTGCCCGTAGCGCTCGACCTCGTCGCGGAAAGGACGGATCATCTGGCTGTGGCAGACATAGCAGCCCTCGCGGACATAGATGTCACGGCCAGCGAGCTCCAGCGGCGAGTAAGGACGCATGCCGTCGACCTTCTCGATCGTGTTGTCGAGATAGAAGAGCGGTGCGATCTCAACGATGCCGCCGACCGTGACCACGGCGAGCGAGGCGACCAGCAGCAGCGTTGCGTTTCTCTCCAGCTTGGAGTGGTGGTTCAATATAGACATGGATCACACGCTCCTTATTCGGCAGGTTGCAAGGCCGCAGCCGGCCGGGTGCCCATGGGGGCTTCGTTGCGCAGGCGCCCGCGAATGGTCTGGTAGACGTTCCAGGCCATCACCAAGGCACCGGCCAGGTAGAGCACGCCGCCAAGCGTCCGGATGACATAGTAGGGGAACATTGCGAGCACGGTTTCCGCGAAGGAATAGACGAGGAAGCCCTGGTCGTCGTATTCGCGCCACATCAGACCCTGCTGGATGCCGGCAACCCACATGGCGGCGGCGTAGAGCACGATGCCGAGCGTGGCGAGCCAGAAGTGCCAGCTGACCATGTTGACCGAATAGAGCCGCTCGCGGTTCCACAGCTTGGGCGCCAGATAGTAAACGGCCGCGAACGAGATCATGCCGTTCCAGCCGAGCGCGCCCGCATGGACGTGGCCGATGGTCCAGTCGGTATAGTGCGACAGCGAGTTGACGGCCTTGATCGACAGCATCGGCCCCTCGAAGGTCGCCATGCCGTAGAAGGCGATAGCCGCGACCATCATGCGGATGATCGGATCGGTGCGGACCTTGTCCCATGCGCCCGAAAGCGTCATCAGGCCGTTGATCATGCCGCCCCAGGAAGGCATCCACAGGACGATCGAGAACACCATGCCGAGCGTCTGCGCCCAGTCGGGTACGGCGGTGTAGTGCAGGTGGTGCGGGCCGGCCCAGATGTAGAGGAAGATGATCGACCAGAAGTGGACGATGGACAGGCGGTAGGAATAGACCGGCCGCTCCGCCTGCTTCGGCACGAAATAGTACATCATCGCCAGGAACGGGATGGTCAGGAAGAAGGCCACGGCATTGTGGCCGTACCACCACTGCGTCACCGCGTCCTGCACGCCTGCGAAGGCCGAATAGCTCTTCACGCCGAGGAACGACACCGGAATCGCCAGGTTGTTGATGACGTGCAACATGGCGATGGTGATGATGAAGGAGAGATAGAACCAGTTCGCCACATAGATATGCGGCTCCTTGCGCCGGATCACCGTGCCCAGGAAGACGATGAGATAGGCGACCCAGACGATGGTCAGCCACAGGTCGACGTACCACTCCGGCTCCGCATATTCGCGGCTCTGGGTAATGCCCAGCAGATAACCGGTCGCGGCCATGACGATGAAGAGCTGGTAGCCCCAGAACACGAACCAGCCGAGATTGCCGCCGAACAGGCGAGCGCGCGACGTGCGCTGGACGACGTAGAACGAGGTCGCGATTAGTGCGTTGCCGCCGAAGGCGAAGATCACCGCCGAGGTATGCAGCGGACGCAGACGGCCGAAGTTGAGCCAGGGCTCGAGATTGAGGTCGGGGAAGGCAAGCTGCGCGGCAATGACCACGCCGACCAGGAAGCCGACGACACCCCAGAAGACGGTGGCGATGACGCCATACCTGATCACTTCATCGAAGTAGGGATTGCCGTCACCTTGCTTCGCTCCGCTTCCGGACACGTGGTAGGGCGCGAAGGAAACCCGCCTTACCATGATGATGGTGCCGCCCAGAAGCACCACGAAAAGCACCCACATGTGGGCCTGGAACAGATTGTCGTGCGCGAAAGCCGCCCCGAGCAACGCCAGGAACGTGCCCACGGCCAGAAGCGCGGTCTCAAAACCATATTTCATCGTTGGCATCCCCAACTCAACGTCGTTACGCGCCGTGCGGCTTCACCCGAATCCCGCCACGGCATCAAAGCACTGCTCGCAAATACACGAGAGGGCAGCCTTGATACAGATCAAGGCCGGACATGGTTTCCAGGAGCAAAAGTCAGTCTCGTTACTTCGGGAAGGGGAGCAGACGCCATGACACTGGCACAAAAGGAACAGGACAGAGTGGACCACCTTCTCTCCACCATGCCGCGCAACACCATATCGCTGGACTGGCTGGCAGGAGCGCACCGGGAACAGCTGCTGTTGTGTGACGCACTCGAGGAGATCGCCGATAGTTTGCCTGCCAACATAAATCGGCAGAAGTGCATCTATGCGGCAAAAGTCCTCGGCCCGCTGATCCACAACCTGCATCGCTATGAAGAACAGGTGATCTTTCCGCACCTGGCCGCGCAGGCCGGCCGCGCCGGCGCGCTCGAAGCCACGCTGAACCGGCTGAAGTTCGAGCATTGCGAGGACGAGTGCTTCGCAGAGGAACTGATCGATACGCTCCTGAAACTCGGGAGCGGCGCCGAGGACGTCAATGCCGAAGCGGCCGGGTACATGCTGCGCGGCTTCTTCGAAACGATCCGCCGGCACATCGCATTCGAGCGCGAACACCTGTTGGGCCGGCTGTGGCACTCTTGAGCTGACGGGGACCTCCCCGTCACGCCTTGAGGTGATGCTTGATTTCCCAGCGGTCGTGATACCACAACCATTGACCGGGGTACTCGCGCACCCACTCTTCGACCTTGTCGTTCAGTTTCTGCGCCGTCGCCTCGACATCCACCGCGCCGTCGGGACGGCGCGGGATTTCCATGGCCGGCTCCAGTTCGAGGCGGAACCGGTTGCCCGGCAACCTGATGCAGCGGGCCGGAAACACCTCGCAACCAAACTGGCGCACGAGTTTGGGCAGTAGCGGATTAGTGTGGACCGGACGACCGAAAAAGGTCGTGGGAACCCCTTTTCTGTACTTCTGGTCGACGAGGACGCCGACAGGATTGCCGCTGTCGAGCTTGCGCGCCAGCGTGAACGAAGAACCGGCATGCGACGGCACGAGGTTGCCCATGCGCGCGCGGCGGAACTCGAACACCTTGTCGGCGACATAGGGGTTGTTCGGTGGCCGGAACAGAACCGTCACGTCCAGCCCGAAGGCCGCGCCCGCGACCGGCAGCATCTCGAAGTTGCCGGTATGGCCGGTGAAGACGATGAAGGGGCGCGGATTGTAGCGCAGGTCGACGAACAGCGGGATGCCGGACACCTCGACCCGCCCGACCTCCAGATTGTAGGGATCGAAATCGAAGAGCCGGTCGAGAAAGACGTATTCGGCGGCCATGCGGCCCATGTTGCCCCAGCTATCCAGCGCGATCTCTTCGAGTTCGGCTTCCGATTTCTCCGGGAACGCGTTGCGCAGATTCGTCATCATCAGCACGTGACGGCGCGTCTTCGGCCCGATCCAGCGCACGACGCGATCGGCGAAATTCATCGCCCCGTCGGCCGGAAAGAGCTTCATGAGGCTGAGGAGGCCGAAGACGAACTGGGCGACCAGCCACTGCTCGAAACTGCGCAGCGCCAGCACAATGCGAGTGACAATCTTGCGCACGGGTCAGTCCAGCCGCAGCACGATCTTGCCGAAGATCTGGCGCGATTCCATGCGCTCCAGCGCAGTCGCGATGCCATCGAAGGTGACTTCGGTGTCGATGACCGGATGAACGATGCCGCGGGCCATCTTCTGCATGGCGTTCGCCATGTTCTCCATCCGGCAGCCGAACGAGCCGAGCAGCTTCAACTGCTGCTGGAACAGCATCATCAGGTTCATTTCGGTCGACACACCCGAGGTCGAGCCGCAGGTGACGAGTCGCCCGCCGCGCTTGAGGCAGAGCATCGAGCCAGCCCAGGTGTCCTTGCCGACATGCTCGAAGACGACGTCGACGCCCTTCTTCTTGGTCAGCTTGCGCACCACGCCCTCGAATCGGTCCTCGCGGTAGTTGATGACGTGGTCGGCGCCGAGCGCCTTCGCCTTCTCGATCTTGTCGTTCGAGCCCACGGTGGTGATCACGGTGCAGCCGATCTTCTTGGCGAGCTGGATCGCCGCCGTGCCGATCCCAGATCCGCCGGCGTGAACCAGGATCGTCTCTCCGGATTCCAGCTTGGCATTGTCGAACAGCATGTGCTCAACCGTGCCGAACGTGACGGGCGCGAGCGCAGCACCGATCGCATCAACGCCGGGAGGCGCGGGCACGAGCTGGCGCGCCGGAATGTTGATCTTCTCCTGTGCGAAGCCGTCCAGATGGAATCCATGGACGCCGCCGACATGTTCGCAGAGGTTGTCACGCCCCTCGCGGCAGGGCTTGCACAGACCGCAGGTGCGCGCGCCATAGACCGCGACGAGTTGACCCGGCAGGACATTGGCAACACCCGGACCGATCTGGTCGACGACGCCAGAGGCCTCGGCCCCGATCACGAGCGGCATCTTGCGCTTGGCGAACGCCATGCCGCGCCAGCCCCAGACGTCGATGTGGTTGAGGGCAACCGCCTTGACGCGCAGCGTCACCTCCCCCGGTCCCGGCGCGGGTGGCTCGGGAAGGTCGGTCAGTTCGAGCTTGCGGTCGTCGAGGAGCTGGAGTGCACGCATGTTCTTTTTCCTTTGCCGCGGCGGCGACGAATATTCTTGGAAGGCAGAGTGCGGTCCGCGTACGGGCACCCTGAAGCAGAAGCTTCGCACCGCCCCATCGGGGTGTCGATGCGCCGCTTTTCGACCGATGCTCTAGCGCATGGGCCGAAAAACCGGAACATCTTTTCGCATCTGGGGGGACGCGAGGACTGGTGTCTTTTCGACGCGGATTGCGCCCTGCGCCGGAGCATGCGGTACCGGACGGAGGCCCTTGCCCGTCCGGTTCCGCCCACCGCTCAGCCCGGTTCGGCCGTCATGACCAGGCTGGCATTCTGCCCCCCGAAGCCGAAGGAGTTTGAAAGCACGGCCGAAACCTGCTTGTCACGCTTCACGTTCGGCACGACGTCGAGCACGATGCCCGGATCGGGGTTCTGGTAGTTGATCGTCGGCGGCAGCGTGCCGGTGAGCATGGTCTGGATCGAGAACACCGCCTCGATCGCGCCCGCCGCCGTCAGCGTGTGACCGATCATCGACTTGTTCGACGAAACCGGGATCTTCGACAGCCCCTCCCCGAACACCGTCGACATGGATAGATACTCCATCTTGTCGTTCTCCGGCGTCGAGGTGCCGTGCGCGTTGATGTAGCCGATCCCGTCCTCGGCGATCCCTGCGTCTTCCAGCGCTGCGCGGATCGTGGCAATCGCCGGCCCGCCGTCCGGAGAGGAACGGGTGCGGTGGAAGTGGTCGGCCTTCTCGCCGCAGCCCTTCAGGATGCCGAGCACGCGGGCGCCGCGCGCGACGGCCGATTCCAGCGATTCCAGCACCAGCGTTGCCGCGCCCTCGGCGATCACGAAACCGTCGCGATCCTTGGTGAAGGGTTTAGATGCCCTCTCCGGCGGATCGTTCTGGGTCGATAGAGCCGAAAGGAGGGCAAAGCGGATCAGTGCCTCCGCGGTCACCGATCCATCGGTACCGACAGTCAAGGCGCGTTCGGTGCGTCCCTGCCGAATCGCCTCGACGCCGAGCTGGATCGCGGTGGCGCCGGAGGCGCAGGCCGTCGAAAGCGTCACCGGCAAGCCGCGCGTGCCGAAACGATCGGCGAGCCGCTCGGAGATCGCCCCGAAGAGCCAGGTCTCGTACAGCGCCGGATCGGGCTTCTCACGCAGAACAGCCATGAAGCGGTCATAGGCATCGCCCGGCCGTTGCATCGGCGGGGCGCGTTCGGCCAGCGCAAACCGCTGGCTCCATTCCGGCTCGATCGGCGGGGCAGCCAGAAACAGCGGCCCGCCGAAATCACCCGAGAGCCCGGCCTGGGCCAGCGCTTCCTCGGTCGTCTCGCGCGCATAGAAATAGGACCGCTCCACCGGATTTTCGGCAGGCAGTTTGACGAAATCGACAGTACCGGCGATGCGGGTATTGAGGCCATCCACCGGGAAGCGGGTGATGCCGTGGATCCCGGATACGCCGCCGGACAGCGCGGCCCAATTGTCCTCGAGCCCCTGGCCGAGCGACGTGATCACGCCCATGCCGGTGACGGCGACGATCGGGCGTCCAAGATGGTCCCTGTAGGCTGCCTTGCTCATGCCCCCGTCCTCACTTCTCTGCGTTCAGCATGGCGAGGCCCTCGCCGCGCGTGTGGCCGACGGTCGTGACGATCGCCGTCGAGGCCGGTCCGCTCATCGCCCGCTCCGCCGAAGCATCAAAGGGCGGAACCTTCGCCTGGCTCGAAATTGCCAGCGCCGCAAGCGCGAGCCCCAGCGGGAATTGCGTTTCCAGCGCGTGGCCAACCAGTCCGCTGTAGCCCCGCACCGGCACGCCGGCGAAGCGGTGCTCCAGCCATGCCTTCTCGCGGCCGGTCACTCCGTGCAGACCCGAGGCGCCGGTAAAAATGACTGTGGAATCGGCATTCGCCTCGACGGCGTCCGCCAGCGCTTCCAGCCGGCGCTCCAGCCGTCCGTCTTCGCGCCGGCCGCGATCGCCGCCGATCGTGGTGATCGTCGCATAGATGCGTGCGCCGCGCGCCTCGGCGTGCGCACGTGATTCCAGCACCAGGAACGCGCCGACCGACCCGGTCACGACGCCGCCACCCGCATTCGGGTCGCGCGACCACAGCGGCGTCCAGGAACCCGTGGCATGTGCACCCATCGCCTCGTAGAGCAAAATGACATCCGCCCGCTCTGCGACAAATGCACCGCCGACTAGCGTATGTGTCGATTGTCCCGCCTGGATCCGGGCAAATGCAGTCTCGATCGCGCTGATGCCGGCCGCCTCCTCGCCCATGAAGGTTCGCGACGATCCCGTGACCTTGTGAACGATCGAGATGTTGCCCGCCATCAGGTTGGACAGTTGGGCGAGGAACAGCGTCGGGCGCAGTTCGGTGGTCAGCTTCTCGTTCAGCAGCCGCTCGCGGTCGTTGCGCTTCAGTCCCTCGTCGACAATCAGCGAATCGACATTGATGTCGCGCTCGCCGCCCCCGCAAGACACGATCATGTCCATCGTACCGCAGGCTTCGACATCTTCCTTCAGGCCGGCATCGTCGAGTGCGAGACCGGCGGCAAACACGCCAAGGCGCTGCCAGTTCTCCATCTGCCGCTGGTCGCCGCGCTTGGCGATCTGTTGCGACCAGTCGATCTCCGGGAGGGGGTGCACCGGATAGGGGGCAAAGCGGTCCACATCGATCTTCAGTTCCGGCGCTCGCTCGGATTTCAGATGGGCGATGTGCGGCTCGACGCCGACACCCTGACAGGTGACGATGCCGATTCCGGTGATGACGACGTCGTTTGCAGCCTTCGTCATGCGTCAGGTCCTTTCGCCGCCGCTGGCGGCAAGGGCTTCGAACAGCCCGAGTTCCTCGGCCCGCTTGCGCACTATATCGCCCAGCGGCACTTCGTTGAACGGCATGGTCCGCAGCTTCAGCTGCGCGTCACAGATCTTCTTGCCATCGGATGTAATCCTGGCCTTAGTGACGGCAAACCCGGATCCGTCGTGCTCGAGAACGGCCTCAATATCCAGAACGGCTTCGGGTTCGACAAACGTCCGCATCTTTGCGCCGTCGACCGACATCAGAAAGGGCATGGCGGCGAAGTTGGTCGCGGCGAGCACGAGAAAGCCCGACGCCTGCGCCATCGTCTCGATCAAAAGCACGCCCGGAACGAGCGGCATGCCGGGAAAATGGCCCTCAAAGACCGGGCTCCTCGCAGGCACCACGGAACGCGCCTTGAGTGTCGCGCGCTCGGCGTCCACAGACACCACGCGATCGATCATCTGGAAATATTCAAGCAGCATCGAGAACCCATGCCTCCGGCAAAACCGGAAATCGAATGGTCTATCGGATATAGCAGGCCGGAGCAGCCTGATATCGGTCAGAAGCGGCACCTGGAGCGCCGCCGTCAATTCGATGGCGAATCAGGCTTTGGCGGCCCGCAGTTCGTCGATCTTGGCGCAAAGGTTGCGCAGAACGAAGTATTCTTCGGTCGCCACCTTGCCTTCATTGACATCCTGCGTCCATTGCTCGAGCGGAATCTTGATGCCGAACTCCTTGTCGATCGCAAACACGATGTCGAGGAAATCAAGGCTGTCTATGCCGAGATCGTCGATCGTGTGGCTCTCCGGCTTGATCGTTTCACGATCGATCTCGCTGGTTTCCGCGATGATGTCGGCAACCTTGTTAAATGTAGCTGTCACGCCAGTACCTCATGATTTCTATGGTTTGGCGATCCTATAAGTAAATGCGGCGGAAATGCCAATGGGCAGATCCCCGACTGCAGCATTTTGGCAACAGCTTGTTGCTCTAACACCAGTTGAAGCCGGCCACGGTCTCACCCACATTGCTCCGGAGCGGGGCGGCCATGGCCACGTTGCAAAAATGCTGATCAACTAAAGCCGTGCATCTGATTCTGGTCAAGCCGGCCGCGCTGAGTTCGGATCAGCTGGCTTCAACTGACGATCGCGATAAATTGCCGCGATCGGAGACTGCGGCAACCATGTCGCATTGTAAGCGCCAGCGATCTCCTTCAAGGGTGACGGGCGTCAAATCGAAGAGAGGCGGCACCAATGGACATGCAGCGCAGCGATATTCACAATTCAGATACCCCGGTCGCGTGCCGCTCCTGCGAAGCACGTCATGGTGGCGTCTGCGGAGCGCTGTCCGCCGAGCAGCTCCTGGAGCTCAGCAAACACTCCACACGCAAGCGTCTTGAGGCCGGCACCGAACTGGTCGGCCAAGGCGAGGAAACCTGCACTTGCGCCAACATCATGCGCGGCGTTGTCAAACTGACCCGGATGATGCCGGACGGCCGCCAGCAGATCGTCGGCCTGCAGTTTGCGCCGGATTTCCTGGGCCGCCCCCATGCCACCGAAAGCCCGCATAGCGCCGAAACGGCGACGGAGACCGAAATCTGCACCTTCCCGAGGCAAATGCTTGAACGCCTCGTCAGCCGTTCGCCGGATCTGGAGCATCGGCTTCATCAGCAGACACTCAAGGAACTTGATGAAGCACGCGACTGGATGCTGACGCTTGGACGGAAGAACGCTCAGGAAAAGGTCGCGAGCTTCCTGCACCTGATCGCGACGCATTACGATCCGGAAACGGTGGAAGGCACGGCCTTCGAACTGCCGCTCTCGCGCGCCGACGTTGCAGACTTCCTTGGCCTGACGATCGAAACCGTCAGCCGCCAGTTCACCAAGCTGCGCAAGGATGGCGTCATCCACATCGAGAACAATCGCCATGTCACCGTGCCCGACCTCGAACGGCTGCAGCAGTTTGCCGGCATCGACTGAAGCACACGCACTCCAGCAGACCCCGGTGTCGGGACGCGCAGCAAGCAAATCTGACGGTCGCGCTGTCGTTCATGCCGCAATGACGGCGCCGGCAATAGCCGCCAATACCAGCACATCGCAGGCACGATCGAAGATCGACAGGGCCGCGCCAATGTCGCCCGCCGTCGCCATTGCGCGGCCGGCGGCGTTGATCATAGGCTCCTCGACGCGCACCCCGCCATAGATCCGCGGCCCCGCAAGGCTGATGCCGAGCGCGCCGGCCATGGCCGCTTCCGGCCAGCCGGCATTGGGCGACCGGTGCAGGCCGTTGTCGCGAAGTCCGAGGTCGAGCGCAGCGCGCGCGGTGCGGCCGCCCTTGTCGATCCAAGCGCCGGCTGCAATCAGCAGGATCGAAAGACGCGCCGCCGGCCAGTTGGCCAGATCGTCCAGCCGCGCGGATGCCCAGCCGAACTCGAGATACTTCGCGTTCTTGTGGCCGATCATCGAATCCGCCGTGTTGAGCATCTTGTAGGCAAGCAACCCGGGCAGCCCAAGCAGGGCATACCAGAGAGCCGGTGCGACCACCCCATCGGAAAAGTTCTCCGCAAGACTCTCGACCGCGGCGCGGCACACGGCGGGTTCGTCAAGCGTCGCCGGATCGCGGCCGACAATCATCGAGACCGCCTGTCGCCCGCTCTCCAGGCCGCCGCGCTTCAGGCCGGTCGCAACCGCGCCCACATGATCGGCCAGAGACTTCTGGGCAAGGAAAAGTGCAACGATCATCGCCTCGACCGCCCAACCGAGCCAGCCGAGCCCCATCAGCAGGCTGTGGATGAGGTAGCCGGCAAGGAGGCTGGCCGCAAGCAGCGCGCCGATCGCGACCGCTCCGTTGAACCTGCGGGTCTCGGCATGCATGCGCTTGCCGTTGAAAAAATGATCGAATGCCGAAATTGCCCAGCCGAACACGACCACCGGATGGGGCACGCGGTTCCACAGCTTCGGCGGATCGCCGACGATGCGGTCCAGAACGAGGGCAACGGCAAGGACGATGAGCGTGGCGGTCATGGATCAGAGCGAAAACTGGCAAGTGCTTCTGCAAGGCGCATGTCGGCGGCCGCGTCCGGCGCAAGACCGAAGCGTAGCCAGCGCCGATCATAATCGAATGCGCGCACGAGAACATGGCGACTGCAGAGCCATTCCTGCAATTTTTGCGCTTGTGCATGCTCAACGAGCGAAAACAGCGGTGTTCCGCCGACAATCGGTAGACCCGCAGCTTGCAGGACGGCGTCGAGGGCGGCCTTGCGCTCCCGAATCGCCTTGCGGATCGGCTCGCAATCGCCGGTCATCAGACCGGTGGAAATCGTCAGTGCCGGGCCGGACACCGCCCAGGGTCCAAGCCACTCCGCAAGATCCGCAAGCAGCGCCTTTTCGCCGAGGACGTATCCCAGCCTCAGACCGGCAAGGCCGAAGAACTTGCCGAAGGAGCGGAAGACGACAAGCCCCCTGCCGGTGCCGGCATGGGGCGCGAGCGCGGCCGACGGCTCGATATCGGCGAAGGCTTCATCGACAACCAGCGTTCCCCCGGCCTCGGAAAGGCTTCGCCACAGCCGCAGGAGCTCTTCGGAGCGATAGAGCCGCCCGTCGGGATTGTTGGGATTGACGACGACGACCAGCCCGTGATCCTCACGCACTCCCTCCAGACTGTCGATCGCATCAACCGCCACTCCGGCATTTCGCAGCACGCGACCATACTCGCCATAGGTCGGAGAAACGACCGCAGCGCGGCGGCCCGGCGGCACGATCCTTGGCAGAAGCTGGATTACCGCCTGCGTTCCCGGCACCGGCAGCGGCAGGCAGTTTCCGCTTCGATAGTAGGCCGCGGCGGCCAGACGCGCCTCGCCGAGCCGGCTCTGATCCGGGAGCCGGTGCCATGCGGCCGCATCGATCGGCGGCAGTTGCACCGGGCACGGGTTGATGCCGGTGGAGAGGTCGAGCCAGTCTTCCGGGCGGCCGCCATAGCGCGCCGCCGCAGCCGAGAGGCCGCCGCCGTGCTGGATCGGCGCCTCGCTCATGGCTGCACCGCGATGTCGATCAGATGCATGTAAGATCCCGACACGTTGCCCCGCCGCAGTCCGGCCTTGCCGAGGTCCGCGCCCGTTGCGTCGGCCACGGCAAAGAGCCTGTCCGCGTCGCCCTCATCGACAACGGTCGAATAGTGAAACTCGTGCGCCGTCATCGGCCGCGAAAATCCAGAGGCGTCGAGTGGCGTCAGACGCCGGTATCCGAGCTGGCGGCGGCGCTCGGCAAAGCTGGTCACAAGCGGGAGCAGGCCAAGCATCGCGTGCCGGGCGCCATCCGCCGAAACCAGGCCCTCCCCCAGGGTCATGTAACCTCCGCACTCGCCATAGACGCGCGCGCCGCGACGAGCAGCGGCGACCATGCCTTCCTTGAAATTCGTCGCATTGGCAAGGGTTTCGGCATGAAGCTCCGGATACCCGCCGGGCAGGTACACCGCGTCGCAATCCGCAGCCGGCGTCTCATCGGCAAGCGGGGAGAAGAAGGAAATCTCGGCGCCGTTGTCCCTCCAGCCCTGGAGAATGTGCGCATAGATGAAGGCAAAGGCCCGATCGCGCGCGATCGCAATCCGCTGTCCGAGTGGCTCAAGGCGGGGAGCATCCGCCGGTACCGGCCCTGACTGGCAAGCGCCGGCATCCGCAAGCCGATCCAGCGCGATGCTCCGGCGCATCACCTCCGCAGCCCGGTCGACGAAGTCTTCCAGGGCGGCGTGCTCGCCCGCCTGGACAAGCCCCAGGTGCCGCTCCGGCAAGACGAGCCCGGGATCCCTGGCAATCGCGCCAAACACCGTGACGCCGGCCCTTTTCAGCGCATCGCGCAGCATTGCCTCGTGGCGGGCGCTGCCGACCTTGTTGAGGATGACGCCGCAGACACGGACATCGGCACGGAAATCGATATAGCCGCGCACGAGCGCTGCAACCGAATGTGACAGCCTGCTGCAATCGACCACAAGGACGATCGGAAGCCCGAGCATCGCGGCGAGATCCGCCGGCGTGCCGGTGCCGTCCGCCGCCCCATCGAAAAGCCCCATCATCGCCTCGACCAGAAGCAACCGGTCGCCGTCCCGCTGCCTGGCTGAGAGGTCTGCCAGCAGTTCCGGGCGCATCGCCCAGGGATCATAGTTCAAGCAGTCGGCGCGGGCGGCGGCGGCATGAAAAGCGGGGTCGATAAAGTCGGGGCCGGCCTTCCCCGGCGCCAGTGCCATTCCATGATCCGCAAAAGCCCGCAGCAGGCCGAGGGTCACGGTCGTCTTGCCCGACCCGGAGGCCGGAGCCGCGATCATCAGCCCTCTCATGCGGGATCTTTCAAGGTGCGGGAGCCGAACGGGTCGGGCGCCAGCGTCCTGCCGTCCCGCAAGGCCCCGAGCCAGTCAAGCGATCCGCGAAGCCTCACCACATCACCGACGACAACGATCGCGGGCGGCTCGAGACCCGCTTCGGCCGCATCTTCCGCAGCACGCGACAGGGTGGTTTCCAACACCGTCTGTTCCGCCGTCGCGGCATTGCAGACGAAGGCAACCGGCTCGTCCGGCGACCGGCCGGCGCCGATCAGGTTTTCGGCAATCTGCCCAATATGCTTCATCGCCATGTACATGACGATGACTGGGGACCCGGCGGCAATGCCGCTCCAGTTGATGCGGTCGGGGACAACGCCGGACGAATCATGGCCGGTCAGGAAGGTGACGGCGTGATTAACCTCGCGATGGGTGACGGGAATGCCGGCATAGGCGAGCCCGCCGATCCCGGCGGTGATGCCCGGAACCACGCGAAAGGGGATATTGTGCTCGATCAGCGTGAGCGCCTCTTCACCGCCACGGCCAAAGACAAACGGATCGCCGCCCTTCAACCGCAGGACGCGCTTGCCGGCGCGGGCAAGCTCCACGAGCCGAAGCGAAATGTCGCGCTGTTGCGGCGACGGTTTGCCGCCGCGCTTTCCGGCGAACTCCAGCGCGGCACCCACCTTTGCCATCTTCAGACATTCGGCATTGACGAGCGCGTCGTGAACGATGACGTCGGCCTGTCGCAGCGCCTGCACGGCAAGCAGCGTCATCAGGCCCGGGTCTCCGGGTCCCGCACCCACAAGCCAAACGCTTCCCGGCTCCATAACCGGGAGGGACGAGAACAGTGCGTCCATCAGACGGCCCTCCCCATAGATGACGCGACACTTGAAGCAACCGATTCACCTTGCAAAGAAGCAACCCCAACAGGTTGAAAGGACTCCGCGATCGCGGCGGTCGCGCGCGCCGACTTGACCTTCGGAACCACAAGCCGACCGTCGCGTCCGGCTGCCGCGAGTGCCGACGCCTCCGCGACCCCGTGGCAGCCGGTGTGGCGAAAAACGATCTCGGACGGATTGGCCAGCCGCCATGTCTCCGCTTCCAGCGTTGTCGGATCGAAGGTGCGGAACGGCACGCGGAAGTGGCGGGCAACCGCCTGGATCGCCGGCTCGTCGGCGCGTGTATCGAGGGAGGCGACCGTGACCAGGGCGGCGGGATCAAGGCTGGCCGAACGCAGCGCCTGCTCGGCAAGCGCAATGACCTCGCTCGCGCCGGCGCCCCGCTCGCAACCCAAGCCGAGCACGAGGACCGGTCCCCCGCCCTTGGTGGCTTGCGCCGATTGCTTCATCTGCCCTCTCCTCGCCTCCGGGTCATGCGAGAGTTCGGGCATTCCCGTCTCGACAGCCCCGACCTTGATCCCCTTCCCGGGTCGATCACATCGAGCACCTCTCCGGCCCCGCCAAGGGCACCGTCGCATGTCGGTCTGTTTACCGGAGCGCATTTTCCCGGTCAAACCGGATTGCGGCGTCGAATGAAGCGTGAGCGCCATCCCGTCGGCCCCCCCGCCTGCTGCGGCAACAAACTCGCGGCACTTTGCAAATGCAGCCGGCTTCTGACAAAGAGACAACAGCATTTTTCTCGCCTGCCGGACCAGCCCGTGATCGACCTCGCTCTCCACGTCCTGTTTTTTCTGTTTCTTGCCGCCTTCCTCGCAGGCTTCATCGATTCGATCGCCGGCGGCGGCGGCATGATCACCATTCCGGCCATGCTGCTCGCCGGCATACCCCCGCTGCAAACGCTCGGGACCAACAAGCTGCAGGCCCTGTTCGGTTCAGGCTCGGCGACTCTCGCCTATGCGCGGGCGGGACAGGTGAATCTGCGCAAGCAATTGCCGATGGCGGCCTTGTCGGCCATCGGCGCGGCCCTCGGTGCCGCTGTTGCGACGGTGCTGCCGGGCGACGTGCTGAAGGCGGTGCTGCCCTTCCTGCTGCTCGGCATCGCTCTCTACTTTGCCCTCAAGCCGAACATCGGAGACGTCGACAAGCATCGGCGGCTGGCGGAAGCGGCCTTCGCCCTGACCGTCGTGCCGCTGATCGGCTTCTACGACGGCGTGTTCGGACCGGGCACCGGATCGTTCTTCATGCTCGCCTTCGTGACACTTGCCGGCTTCGGCGTACTGAAAGCGACCGCGCATACGAAACTCTTGAACTTCGGCTCCAACATCGGCGCCTTCGCCGTCTTCCTCGCCTACGGGGCGATGTTGTGGAAGGTCGGACTGCTCATGGGCGTCGGCCAGTTCCTCGGCGCGCAGGCAGGCTCCCACTTCGCGATGAAGCGGGGCGCCAAGATCATCAAGCCGCTCCTGGTCGTCACCAGCATGGCGCTGGCGATAAGGCTGATGGCGGATCCCGCGAATCCGCTGCGGCTCTGGCTCGGCGTCTAACGACGTCTCATCGCCGCCTACAATTCCGACCGTCGAGCAAAGATCGCCTGACGTCCTGTGAGTTCATCGGCAAAGGCGCGGTGGTGGTTAACGACCACCATCATTCCCGTTCGCGTGATGCCGCGGGGCGGCGCGCCTTGCCCCGGACTCGTTCTTTTATTCGGAGGTGGCCTAACGCGGCGATCGTCGTAATATCATCGCTCGATCCGAGCGCCAGAGGCAGCATGGTCACGATTGACGCGTCCAATGCACATCTCGAAACCGCGGCCGGTCTGCTTGCGCGGCTAGGGACCAACCCGCAGACCGGTCTGTCCTCAACCGAGGCGGAGGGTCGTCTCCGAAACTATGGTCCAAACGTGCTGAATGCCGAAGAGCCGGTACCCGCCTGGCGCAAGTTCCTGGCTCAGTTCACCGACGTCCTCGTCGTCCTGCTCATCATCGCGGCGTTGATTTCCGGCGCCCTGTGGTTGATCGAACGCGACACCGCTCTGCCCTATGAGGCGATTGCCATCCTCGCCATTGTCTTCCTGAACGCGGTGATGAGCTATCTTCAGCAGTCGCGCGCGGAGCAGGCGATCGCAGCGCTGAAGCAGATGGCTGCCGCACGGGCAAAGGTAATCCGCGACGGCGTGGTACAGCAGATCCCATCCGCCGAGCTGGTTCCCGGCGACATTCTCCTTATAGAGGAAGGCGATACCATTCCCGCCGACGCGAGACTGATCCAGTCGACGGCGCTGCAAACGGCGGAAGCCGCGTTGACCGGCGAGAGCCTTCCGGTCTCCAAGGACATCGCCCCGATCGAGCACGAAGCGGCCGTCGGGGACCGCCACAACATGGTGTTCAGTGGCACCTCGGCTACCTACGGCCATGGTCGTGCCGTGATGACTTCGACCGGCATGGCGACCCAGATGGGCAAGATTGCCGGTTTGCTGGAGACGACCCCAGACGAGAAAACCCCGCTTCAGAGTGAGCTCGATCGCGTGGGGCGGGTACTGGGCCTGATCGTCATCGCCATCGCGGTGGTGATGATCGCCACCATACTCGTCTTCGAGGAGATTGCCGACTTCTCCGCCCTTCTCGATGTGCTGATTCTCGGGGTCGCCTTGGCGGTTGCAGCCGTACCCGAGGGGTTGCCGACCGTCGTGACGGCAGTCCTGTCCTTGGGCGTCCAGCGGATGGCGCGTCGGAATGCGATAGTCCGGCATCTCGCGGCTGTGGAGACCCTCGGGTCCGCCAATGTCATTGCCTCGGACAAGACCGGAACGCTGACCCGCAACGAAATGACCGTGAAGCGGGTGGTCACGGCGAGCGGCAGCATCGAGCTGGGAGGCATCGGCTACTCTCCGCATGGCGACGTGCGGTCTGGCGACGGCGGCCCGGTCGACGGGGCTCTCAGGACCGAACTGGTCCGCACCCTGGCGGCAGCCGACCGCGCGAACAACGCCGTCCTGCAGGAGCGGCAAGGTCGATGGATCGTCCAGGGAGACCCCACGGAGGGAGCATTGATCGTCGCGGCCCGAAAGGCCGGCCTTGAGCCTGACGAACTGGACGCCCGCTTCGACCGGATCGGCGAGGTCCCGTTCTCATCGGAACGCAAGCTGATGAGCACGATCCACGCGGATGCCGAGCGGGAGCATCTGCGTGCGTTCACCAAGGGCGCGGCCGATGTGCTCCTGGCCAGATGTTCGCACGAACTCGTCGGAAGCGAAGCGCGGCCCCTGACAGCGGAACGCCGCGCCGCCATTCGTGCGGCAAATGACGCGTTGGCCAACGAGGCGTTGCGCACGCTGGCAATCGCGTTCCGATCCATTCCCCGCGACGCCTACCGGCGCAGCCGCCTCCTGGCGACCTCGAGCGCGATCTCGTCTTCCTCGGCCTCATCGGAATGATCGATCCGCCGCGACAGGAGGCAAAGGAGGCGGTCGCGACGGCAAGGTCGGCAGGCATTCGCTGCATCATGATAACAGGCGACCATCCACGCACGGCTGCGGCAATAGCCTTGGAACTCGGCATCAGCGAGGATGGGCGCGCCGTAACCGGTGCGGAACTGGAGAAGATGTCGCCCGAGGAACTCGAAGAGACCGTGCGGCAGGTCTCGGTCTACGCCCGGGTCAATCCGGACCACAAGCTCCGTATCGTCAACGCCCTCCAACGCGGCGGGATGACGGTTGCGATGACAGGGGACGGGGTGAACGACGCGCCTGCCCTCAAGACCGCCGACATCGGGGTGGCGATGGGGATCACCGGAACCGACGTTTCCAAGGAAGCCGCCGACATCGTGCTTGCGGACGACAACTTCGCGTCCATCGTCGCAGCGGTGGAGGAAGGTCGCGTCATCTTCTCGAACATCCGCAAGTTTCTGCGCTACCTGCTCTCATCGAACATCGGCGAGGTGATGACCATGTTCTTCGGCGTCCTCTTGGCGGACCTGATCGGGCTTGTCGCAGGTTCCGGAGAGGTCGTGCTGCCGCTTCTGGCGACGCAGATCCTCTGGATCAACCTGGTCACGGATGGGGCCCCGGCGCTTGCGCTCGGGCTGGATCCTGCCGACACGGATATCATGCGGCACCCGCCGCGCCCGCGCGGCGAGGGGGTCATCACCCGGCGGATGTGGATCGGGATCTTCTATGTCGGAACGATCATGGCAGTGGGCACGCTGCTCGTCCTCGATGCCAGCCTCCCCGGTGGGCTGATCGAAGGCCACGGTACGCTGCAGTACGCACAGACAGTGGCCTTCACCACGCTGACCATCTTCCAACTCTTCAACATCCTCAACGCGCGTTCGGACGAACTCAGCGCATTTGTCGGATTGTTCGCCAACCGGTGGCTCTGGCTCGCGATCAGCCTATCCCTGTTCCTGCAGG
Organism: Mycoplana ramosa; assembly: GCF_041930185.1. Classification (NCBI taxonomy): domain Bacteria; kingdom Pseudomonadati; phylum Pseudomonadota; class Alphaproteobacteria; order Hyphomicrobiales; family Rhizobiaceae; genus Mycoplana; species Mycoplana ramosa. The sequence continues at coordinate 45,667 of NZ_JBHEEW010000010.1, forward strand.
CCGCCGTCGTCTACACGCCGTTCCTGCAGGAGGCATTCTCCACCGTTCCTTTGGACTTTTCCGACTGGCTGTTCTGCGCCTCGGTCGCCAGCTCGGTGCTCTGGCTCCGAGTATTGGCCAAGCTCATCTTGAAGGCAGCGTGACAGGCGTCGGGCGAGTACTGAAATTCATGCAGCCGCCCGCTTCGCCCTTAGAACTCGACGCCGATCTGCGCCTTAATGCCGGAGCGGAACGGGTGCTTCACCAGCTCCATCTCGGTGACGAGGTCGGCGATCTCGATCAGTTCCTCCTTGGCGTTGCGGCCCGTCAGCACGACATGGGTCATATAGGGCTTCTCCGTCGACAGGAACTCGACGACCTCGGCGACGTCGATGTAATCGTAGCGCAGCGCGATGTTGATCTCGTCGAGCAGCACCATCGAGTTGCGTTCGTCGCGGATCAGCTCCTTGGCCTTCTCCCAGGCCTTCTGGGCCATCGCGATGTCGCGGGCCCGGTCCTGGGTTTCCCAGGTGAACCCTTCTCCGAGCGTGTGGAACTGGCAGAGATCGGAGAAATGCCTCTCGATCAACTCGCGCTCGCCCGTGAGCATCGCGCCCTTGATGAACTGCACGACCGCGCAGGGCTTGGCGTGGGCGATGTGGCGGAAGATCATGCCGAAGCCGGCCGTCGACTTGCCCTTGCCCTTGCCGGTGTGAACGATGACCAGACCCTTCTCGTCGGTCTTCGTCGCCATGATCTTTTCGCGCGCCTGCTTCTTCTTCGCCATCTTCTCCGAGTGGCGGGCAAGCTCGGCTTCGGTCATGCCGATTTCGGGGCCGGTGTCGGTGACGGTTTCGTTCTCGGTGTCGCTCATCGCATGCTCCTCAATCGTGCTTGGGCAGGTCGTCGTCGCAGGCAAGCCACGCGACCCGTTCGCTCCAAAACCAGTGCCTGGTGATCTCCACGCCGGAGGCGTCCTCGAGGGCGCCGACATAGAGGTCGATCTCCTGCGGCCGCTCCGCCGTCTCGTAGCTCATCGGCGAGCCGCAGGCGATGCAGAAGCCGCGCGACACGCCGGGCGAAGAGGCGTAGTGGCGCAGCGTGTCGCCGTCGAACACCACATCCTTCCTCGCGACGCTGAAAAAAGTCGTCACCGGCGACGAGGTCGCCCGCCGGCAACTCTCGCAATGGCAATGGCCGGCGCGGATCACCGGACCGGACACGCGAAAGCGTACTGACCGGCACAGGCAATGTCCGGAAAGCTCGGTCATGACGCCCTCCTCCTTTCCGCAATCGTCTCCAGCTCGAAGCGTGCCGAGTTCGAGCGCGGCGACCACAGCCGCCGATCGATTGCCTCGACCAGCCGATCGGCCATCTCCTTCAGGGCCGCGGGGTTCTTCTCGAGCATGAAATCCCGCACCCGCTCGTCGAGAATATACGCCCGATAGACCTCTTCGAAATGGTGATCCTTGACGGCACCGGTCGTCGCGGCGAAGGCGAACATGAAATCGACGGTGGCGGCGAGTTCGAAGGCGCCCTTGTAGCCGTGGCGCATGACGCCATCGATCCACTTCGGATTGACGACGCGGGCGCGCACCACCCGGCCGATTTCATCCTCCAGCGTTCGCACAACCGGCTTTTCCGGGCGTGAATGGTCGTTGTGGTAGACGGTCGGCTGCGTGCCGGTCAGGTGGGCGACCGCCGCCGCCATGCCGCCCTCGAACTGGTAGTACTCGTCGCTGTCGAGCAGGTCGTGCTCGCGGTTGTCCTGGTTCTGGACGATCGCCTGCAGGCTCTTCATCCGCGCCTCCAGCCGGTCGCGGCTAAAAGCATCCTCGCCCTCCCCGGCATAGGCATGCGCGCCCCAGGCGAGCCAGGCTTCGGCCAGGTCGCCGCGGTCCTTCCAGAGGCCCTCGTCCATCATCGTCTGCAGGCCGGCGCCGTAGCTGCCGGGTTTTGCCCCGAACACGCGATAGCCAGCCTGCGCCCGCGCCTCGCCCTCGCTGGCACCGCTCGCGGCGAGACTTGCCGCCTCGGCGCGCATGCGGGCGGCGATCGGGTTGTCCTCGTCGTCCTCGTCGAGCGCGCCGATGGCGCGCACCGCCCGGTCGAACAGCGCGATCTGCTCGGGGAAGGCGTCGCGGAAGAAGCCGGAAATCCGCAGCGTCACGTCGACGCGCGGCCGGCGCAGCATCGCCGGCGGGATGATCTCGTAGCCGGTGACGCGGCGGGACACGGCATCCCAGACGGGCTTCGCGCCGATCAGCGCCAGCGCCTGGGCGATGTCGTCGCCGCCGGTGCGCATGTTCGAGGTGCCCCAGGCGGTGATGCCGAAGGAGGTCGGCCATTCCCCGTGGTCCTGAGCGTAGCGTGTCACCAGCAGTTCCGCCGATTTCTTGCCGAGCTCCCAGGCGGCCGGCGTCGGCACGGCGCGGCTGTCGACGGAATAGAAGTTGCGCCCGGTCGGCAGCACGTCCGGCCGCCCGCGCGTTGGCGCGCCGGAGGGGCCCGGCTCGACGAAGCGGCCATCGAGGCCGCGCATCAGCGCCGCCATTTCGGCTTCGCCGCAGGCCTCGATCGACGGCCGGATCGCAGCGTCCACCTGGTCAAGGACGGCGCGGGTGGCGGTCCAGCCCGCCGGGCACGGCAGTTCGTGACCCACCAGCTTTGCCGCCAGGAGTTCGATGCGCTCGACCGTATCGCCGGCCGTGCGCCAGGGGGCTTCGGTTTGCTGCGCGAGAATTTCGGGTTTGGGACCGGTCCACGGGTCGGAGGGGACGCAGTCGAGCGGGTCGAAGCAAGCGTCCAAAGCGTCCGCCGCGATCGCCCGCTGCAGGCTGGCGTCGCCGCCTTCGTCGAGGCCGCGCGGCACCCGGGCCAGTGAAAGGGTCAGGTCGGTGAGCAGCCGCCCCGAGGGCGAGACGCCGAAGACGTGCAGCCCGTCGCGGATCTGCATCTCCTTCAGGTCGCAGAGATAGGCGTCGAGTTTTTGCAGCGCCGCCTCCTCGCCGTCCGATTTCGCGATGCCGGCGTCCTGGTCGAGGCCGATGTCGCGGACCAGGTCAAGGATCTGCTTGCTGAGAAGCTTGATGCGGCGGGGATCGCCGCCGGAGGCGTCGTAATACTCGTCGACGAGCGCCTCGAGATCCTTCAGCGGCCCGTAGGTCTCGGCGCGCGTCAAAGGGGGCGTCAGGTGGTCGATGATGACGGCCGCGGAGCGGCGCTTGGCCTGGGTGCCCTCGCCCGGGTCGTTCACGATGAAGGGGTATAGATGCGGTATCGGCCCGAGCACGGCTTCCGGATAGCAGACCTCCGACAGCGCCAGTGCCTTGCCCGGCAGCCATTCGAGGTTCCCGTGCTTGCCGACATGCACGATGGCATGCGCGCCAAAAACCTCGCGAAGATGGGCGTAGAAGGCGAAGTAGCCGTGCGGCGGCACGAGGTCGGGCGAGTGGTAGGTGTCCTTCGGATCGATGTTGTAGCCGCGCGCCGGCTGGATGCCGACCAGCGTCTCACCGAAGCGGGCAAGCGGCAGGGCGAAAACGTCGCCCATAAAGAACGGATCGCTCTCCGGGGCGCCCCAGCGCGCCGTGACGCCTTCCTGAACTGGTTTGGGAAGAGAGGCGAAGAACGCCTTGTAGCGTTTCAGGGAAATGGTTTCGCGGATTTCCCGGCCGTCGCTCGCTGCATTGGTCGGCCCGGCCATGAGGTGCGCCATCATGGCATCGCCATCGGCGGGCAGATCGCCGGTGACATAGCCGCCAGAGCGCATCGACCGGAGGATTTCCAGCGTGCCGGCCGGCGTGTCGAGGCCGACGCCGTTGCCGAGCCGGCCGTCGCGATTCGGATAGTTGGCCATGACCAGCGCGACGCGCCGTTCTTGGGCCGCCGTGCGGCGTAGCCGGGCCCAGTTGGCGGCAAGGCGGGCGGAGAAGCGGATGCGGTCCTCGACCGGCTCGAGGCCGAGGATGTTGGTCTCGACCTCGGCGTCCCAGCGCGCCGCCGACTTGAAGGAGACTGCGCGGGCGAGCACCCGCCCGTCCACCTCCGGCAGCGAGACGTTCATGCCGAGGTCGCGCGCCGTAAGCCCCTGCCCCGAGCCTTCCCAGGCCGCGCGCGAGGAGCCGGAAAAGATCACCTGCAGCACCTGCGCGCCGCCCTCGTCGAGCACGGTGGGCTTGCGGTTCGCGCCGGGCGCCGAGACGGCGAAGCTGGTGGCGTTCAGCACCACGTCAGGCGAGACAGCGGCGAAGGCCGCCCGCAGCGTTTTGACCGAGGCGGGATCCTTCAGGCTGGAGACGAAGACCGGCAGCGGCCGCACGCCCTCCGCCGCCAGCGCCTCGATCAGAAGCTCGACCGGGGCGGTCTCGCCGCTCTGCACGTAGGCGCGGTAAAAGCAGATGGCGACGGTCGGGGGGATACTTGTGTCCGTCGCGAACTGCCCCTCATCCGCCCTTTGGGCACCTTCTCCCCGCAGGCGGGGAGAAGGAAGGATGGCGCCCGCTGCGGGCGATCCCGCCCCCTCTCCCCGTTCACGGGGAGAGGGCTGGGGTGGGGGGCAAAGCTCATCGGCAGAGGCTACGCGTGAGGGGCCACCGGGAGAGGCTTGCGGCGAGGGATAAAGTCCCCGCGAAGAACACGCGGCCTCGTCGCAAAGCCCGGCCCATGTCCCGACGTCGACGACGCCCCTGCCCGGCCACCAGATGCCGGCCTTTTCCAGCGGCGTCGCTGGCGCCGGCTTTTCGCCGCCGGTGACGAGCGCGTCGGCATAGGCGAGGAAGCGGGAGGCGTTGTCCGCCCCGCCCTCGGTCAGATAGGCCCACAGGGCGAGCCGGTCGTCCTCGGCAATGCGGTTGAACGGCGCCAGTCCCGCGTCCGGCCGGTCGTCGCCCGGCAGCGCCACCAGGGCGATATCGTTGGCGACGGCGGTGGCGTGCAGTGCCTCGAGCACGTAACGGAAATAGCTGGCGCCGCCGAGCGCGCGAATGACGATCAGCTTCGCGTGTCGCGCCGTGCGCTCGACATAGGTGTCGACCGACATCGGGTGGGACAGCGAGGCGAGGCTGGCAAGCCGCAGCCGCGTTCCTGCTTGTCGTCCGCGATTGGCGGCGGCGATCGCGGCGAGCTCGGTATCGGCGGCGGACAGGAACAGCACCTCGCCCGGCGACTGGCCAAGGTCGATAGCCTCCTTGCCGTCGGCGATCGTGCCTTTCTGGGCTAGGAGAAGGTGCATGCGCGCCCTCCACGGAATTGACGTCCCCTCACCCGGCCCTGCGGGCCGCCTTCTCCCTGCCGGGGAGAAGCGGGAGCCAGCATGCGATGGCCCTGCCCCGGAAACACGGCTGCGACCTCAGTTCGCGGCAGCGGCGATGGCGGCGCGGATGGCGGGCTCGTCGATGTCGTGCAGGCCGATGACGACGAGGCGGGTGCCGCGGGCCTCGCCGGGCTTCCAGGCGCGCTCAAAATACTGGTCGATGCGGCTGCCTACGGCCTGGATCAGGAGGCGCATCGACTTGCCGGGCACGTCGGCGAAGCCCTTGAGGCGCAGGATGTCATGCGCAGCGATGACGCCCTTCAGCCGCTCCACGAAGCCGGCCGGATCGGCCACGGCGCCGACTTCGACGACGAAGCTTTCGAACTCATCATGGTCGTGGTCGTGCTCCTCGCCGTTCTCATGCTCGAGATCGTGGTGCGACTTGCGGTTGGCGATGTCGTCCTCGGAGCCGATGCCGAGCCCGAGCAGGACGGCGGCGGCGACCTCGCCGTTCCTCGCCTCGATCATCGCCGGCTTGCGGGTGATGCGGGAAGCGACCTCCTCGCGCACGGCCTTGAGGCCGGCGGCGTCGATCAGGTCGGTCTTGTTGAGCACGATCAGGTCGGCGGCAGTCAGCTGGTCCTCGAACAGTTCCTCCAGCGGGCTCTCGTGATCGAGGTTGTCGTCCTCGACCCGCAGCGCATCGACCCGGTCGTGGTCGTCGGCGAAGCGGCCAGCGGCGACGGCGGCGCTGTCGACAACGGTGATGACGCCGTCGACCGTCACCTGGGTCTTGATCTCCGGCCAGTTGAAGGCGGCGACCAGCGGCTGCGGCAGCGCCAGGCCGGAGGTCTCGATGACGATGTGGTCGGGGCGGTTCTCGCGCTCGAGCAGCTTCGACATGGTCGGGATGAAATCGTCGGCGACGGTGCAGCAGATGCAGCCGTTGGTCAGCTCGATGATGTCGTCCTCGCTGCAGGCCTCGGCACCGCAGCCCTTCAGCACATCGCCGTCGACGCCGAGGTCGCCGAATTCGTTGATGATCAGCGCGATGCGCTTGCCGTTGGCATTCTGCAGCAGGTTGCGGATCATCGTCGTCTTGCCGGCGCCGAGGAAGCCGGTGATGACGGTGGCGGGAATCTTCTGCTGGAGCATGGGCTCAACCCTTCATTTTCAGCGGCAGGCCTGCCGCGACAAGATAGACTTCGGCGGCGAGAGACGCCACCTGCTGGTGCAACCGGCCGGCGTGGTCGCGAAACTCGCGCGCCATTTTGTTCTCCGGGACGATGCCGAGGCCGACCTCGTTGGAGACGAAGACCAGCCGCCCGGGCGCCGTCACGACGGCTGCGGAGAGATCGTCGAAGGCCGCAGGAATATCGTGGCCTTCGAGCATCAGGTTGGTGACCCAGAGGGTCAGGCAGTCGACGAGGAGGACGCGATCGTCGCGGGCGGTATCGTTGATGCGCTCCGGCAGCGCCAGCGGTTCCTCATGGGTGGTCCAGCCGTGGCTGCCCCGTTGAACCTTGTGCTGCTCGATACGCTCACGCATCTCCTCGTCCCAGGCGCGCCCGGTCGCGATGTAGTGCTTCCCAAGGCCGGTCTCGCGCACCAGCCGCTCGGCAAATGCGGATTTTCCGGAACGGGCACCGCCCAGAACCAGGACAGCTCCGGGCGATGTCGTATTCATCGATCGGCCTTTGCGATCTTCTCGTTGGCAAAGCCGAGCGACAGGCCGAGCACGATCCAGAAGAACAGCGTCGTGGCGAGCGCGGCGACGGCGAACTCGGCGCCGAGCACGGCCGGCACGTTGCTGGTCAGATCCACCGGCTGCGGCGCGCCATAGACGTGCGGCGCCGCGATCAGGGCGATGCCGGCGACCTTGGCGGCCAGTCCGTCCTTCAGGATCAGCAGGTAGAGCCCGCCGGCTGAAAGCGCGACGGTCGCCATCCACCAGAGCTGGCGGTCGGCCAGCTCGGCAGCTGGAAAGCCCGGCAGCTCCGGCGGCAGGCCGATGGCCGGCAGCAGATGCACGGCAAGCCAGCCCGCAGCTCCCCACAGCGCTCCGTTCGCGACCGTGATCGGGTTGCCGGTGACGAGGCTGGCGCCTGCAAGAAGCAGGGCGAAGCCGGCGCCGGCCACCAGATTGGCAAGCAGCGTGCCGGAGAACCGGCTCATGCCGAACATGATGCCGCCCTCGTCGTCGTGTGCCTCGCCGCCATGGGCGTAGGCGACCGAAACCGGCGACAGATAGCCGGCAATTTCGGACAGGCCCGCACCGATACCGAGCGCCGAATGCTCGTGCGTCGCCTCGGGCTGGGCTTCGGTGCCGGCCGGAGCGGGCGCGGCCTCCCCGCCCTCATACTCCTCGGCGTGGAGAATGAGCGGAATCACCCGCGCCTCCTGGGCGGCCGTCATGAGCGCGCCGGAGAACAGCCCGGCCACCAGGGCGGCCAGGAGATATTTGACGATCATGTCACCCCCCTTAGTGGCAGGGGAAGCCGTAGGAATGGCGGGTGTCGTGCGCGGTGTCGTGCAGAACGGAGGAATTGGCGAGGCCAGCGCCGAACACCAGGAAGGCGCCGAGCAGCAACGCGGTAATTCCCGCGTAGAGACGATCGTTGAGGGAAAGGGAATTCGAGGAAACGTGAGAAACAGCCATGACAACCTCCGTGCTGGCAACGGGGAACACCCCCAGGGTCGGGCACGATGCCCATCATTGGCCGGCAGGTCTCCTGGCTCGCGGCGTCAGGCGCGTGCGCGCCGGCGGCATGTCCTCGCCTTCCCGGGTGAAAGCGGCATGAAAGGCGGACGATTCGTAGACATAGAGGCGTCCAGCCCCGGTTCATCATGCCGCCACCCAGTGGCTTTGCCGGATCGTTCGATCCGGTCGGACAGGCCTCGCCACTCTACAGTCGCGGGGTCGGCCGTGATTGGGGCGCCCTGCTTGGGTCCACCCGTCACGTTCCCATTTACGCGCCAATCCGTTCCCGGACCGGCGCACCATCCAATGCTGCGATGAATATGCGCGACGGTGGCCGAAGTCAATCGACCGTCCGCGCCATCCATCTGCCGAATACCGGCGTCAGGACGGATCTCCGAACCAGGGGGTCAGTAGCCGGGACCACTCCACCCGCCCCGGCGCGGGCGGCCGTAATAGCCGTCAACTGGCCCCTCGTAGTAGCCGCCGACAGGCCCTTCCAGATAGCCGCCCACTGGCCCCTCAAGGTAGCCGTCAACCGGCCCGTCGTACACGCCATAGCCGTCACCGGAATAGCCTCCCGCCTGGTAGCGCTCCCGCGCGACACGCTGGCGATTGCGTTGCTCGGCGAACTGGCCCGACTCGCGCAACTGACGAAACTGCTTGCGGGTCAGGTAGCCGTCTGCGCGATAGCCGAGCGAGCGCTGCCATGCCGCAATCGCCGCACGGGTTCTCGGCCCGAACACGCCGTCCGCACCGCCCGTGTCGTAGCCGAGCGCGTTCAGCCATCGCTGCGATTGAGCGCGGGTTCCCGCCTCCAGATAAGCCTCGCGGACGTCAGGCGATGTCTGGAAAACCGTCGGTTGCGACTGCAACTGCGGCTTGGCCACAGGCTTCCGGGTGGTGACGTCGCTGCTGCTGGCCTCGCCTTCCGCCGTCGCGCCGTCATTGCTCTGGGTGCCGCCGGCGGCCAAGCGCTGCCGCGCCTGGTCGGCAAACCGGCCATTCGGATATTCGTCGAGATACTTCAGGAATGCGGCCGGCCGGCCACTGAGAACGGCCCGGCTCCAGCTGTTGTCCTCACGACGGGCAAGGCGCTCGGCCTCATCGCCGTCTGCCCCGGTCGCCGTGGTCGTGGCCGTCGAACTGTCCGGCGCGGCGGGAAGTGCCTCGGTATCCGTGGCACCGGCAGCGCTGTGAGAACCGTCGGGCGCGACAGATCCGGCATTGTCGTCCGCAGCCTGCCCGGCCTTCTGCCGCTCCGCCGCCGCGGCCTCCTCGGCCTTGGCCCGCGCAGCCTCCGCTTCGGCTCGCGCAGTTTCCGCCTTCACCCGTTCCGCCTCTGCCGCGTCCGCCTTGGCCCGGGCCTCCGCTTCTGCCTGCGCGGCTTGCTCGGCCTTGATCCGCGCGGCTTCCGCCGCCGCCTCGAGGCGTTTGCGCTCAGCTTCCGCGGCCGCCCGCTCCGCCTCTGCCTTGGCCTTTGCTTCCTCAGCCACCCTTGCGTCCTGCTCGGCCTTCAAGCGTGCGGCCTCGGCCCGCGCCTGCTGCTCCGCCTTCAACCGCTCGGCCTCGGCAGCCTCCACGGCCGCCTTGCGCTCAGCCTCGGCCTTCACCTCGGCGGCGCGCTTGGCTTCCTTTTCCGCGCGCGCCTGCTGTTCCTTGCGCAGTCGCTCGGCTTCCTCCAGCCGCTTGCGTTCTGCCTCGACGGCAAGCCTTTCTTTCTCGACCTTCGCCTTCTCGGCGGCGATCCTCGCCTCTTCCTCGGCCTGCAGCCGCTTCTGCTCGGCTTCGGCGGCGAGCCTTTCCTCCTCGGCCTTCGCCTTCTCGGCGGCAACCTTCGCCTGTTCCTCGGCTTTCAGCCGCGCCGCTTCGGCGGCCTTCTGCTCCGCTTGCGCCTTTTCCTTCGCCGAAGGAACGGCACCCTCCGTCCCCTGCGCGGATCCGTCTGCCTCCTTGGCAGGCTTGGCGACGCCGGCGGCGTTCAATTCGGCGAGGCGGATCCGTGCCATCGAAGCGAACGTGCCGTTCGGATACTGCTTCAGGTAGCTTTCATACCCGGCCGGATCGCTGCTGGCGGAAATCTTCTGCCACAATGAAAACTCGGATTCCCACTTTTTTGTCGCGCTGACGGGCGGTTGCGTTTCCGCCGCCTGCACCGCCGCTCCACCGGCGACGGCGAGCCCCAGCAGGCTGGCCAATCCGAGTTTCGCAAAACGCGCACTGGTCATCAAATTCCCTTTCGATCGCTGCGGAAGCACCGCAGGCTAGTCGCAACTGGACGCCGTTCAACGCCTTGGCATCGGATTCCGGCACAACTTTGATGGCTGCCTTCCGACCTTCGAAGAACCGGCATTGCACATACTTACTGACGTTTGGCGAAAGTCGAATAATCGGGAGGACTCAATCACATCGTAAAAACTGAGCCAGCCATCGCGGGTCCAGTGCGGCCTCGAGTTCCGCCGCCACCCCATCCAGCGCCTCGTCGACCGCTTTGCGATAGTCAAAGCCGCCGCCGGCAATCCCGAATTCCGCCAGAAGGCGGGCCCGGAAGGAATCGCTCGACAGGAGCCCGTGCAGGTAGGTGCCGAAAACGCGCCCGTCCGGCGATGTCGCTCCGTCCGGCCGGCCGTCGATCTCCACGGCGGGCCGCGCACAGTCCGGGCCGGTGGTTCGGCCGAGGTGGATTTCGTAGCCCTCAAGTGGCACGCCGTAGCGAAGCGAATGCGCCGAACTGTTGCGCACCGTCTTTTCCGGCGCCATCTCGGTTTCCACCTCAAGCAGGCCAAGACCTTCGATCTCTCGCTCGCTGCCCTCGATGCCGAGCGGATCGGTCACGCGCCGGCCCAGCATCTGGTAGCCGCCGCAGATCCCGATGATGCGGCCGCCGCGGCGGTGGTGGTGCGCCAGATCACGATCCCAGCCCTGCGCCCGCAGGTCGTGGAGGTCGGCGATGGTGGACTTCGAACCCGGAAGCACGACGAGACCGGCATCGGACGGGATGCGTTCGCCTGGCCGGACGAAGACGAGACCGACGTCGGGCTCCAGGCGCAGCGGATCCAGATCATCGAAATTGGCGATGCGCGACAACACCGGCACGGCCACCCGTAGCGGCCGCGCGCGGCCCGCCGCCAGCCGTTCCAGCACAACGGAATCCTCCGCCGGCAGTTGCCGGGCATGTTTCAGCCATGGCACGACCCCGAAGCAGGGCCAGCCGGTATGCGCCTCGACCGCCCGGATGCCGTCATCGAACAGCGACACGTCGCCGCGAAACTTGTTGATCAGGTAGCCGGTCACCATCGCGCGGTCCTCGGCAGGCAGGATCGCATGCGTCCCGACCAGCGAGGCGATCACGCCACCACGGTCGATGTCGCCGACCAGCACGACCGGCACGCCGGCCTGGGTCGCAAACCCCATGTTGGCGATGTCCCCCGCCCTGAGGTTGATCTCTGCTGGCGAGCCGGCCCCTTCAACCACGACGAGATCGGCGCCCTCGCTGATCGCTTCAAAACTCTCCATCACCGCGCCGAGCAGCTTCGGCTTCAGGGCCTGGTAATCCCGGCCCTTCGCCTGCCCGAACACCTTGCCCTGAACGACGATCTGACTGCCGATGTCGGACTGCGGCTTGAGCAGAACCGGGTTCATGTGCACCGACGACGGCACGCGCGCGGCCATCGCCTGCAGCCACTGCGCCCGGCCGATCTCGCCACCGTCGTCCGAGACCGCGGCGTTGTTCGACATGTTTTGCGGCTTGAACGGCCTGACCTTGAGCCCCCGGTTCGAGGCGATCCGGCACAGGCCCGCGACCAGTACCGTCTTGCCGACGTCGGAGCCGGTTCCCTGCAACATGATCTTGCGTGTCATGCGCCTTCAGTAGCAATTTGTCCGTTCGGCGCAAAGTCCTGAAAACGGCGCCTCGCCACCGCTATCCGCCACCGCGGGCCACTCTCGCCGCGGCGCACCGGCACAGCCGCGACGCGATAGCTCATCTGCGACATACCACGCCGGAAACAGTTGCTATTTCAGCAAATCGCGAGCGTATATCACAGCCAGAATGCGACGTGTAAGCGCGCCGGCGGCAGAAGGACCAAGCCCATGCTGTATATCTTCAGCAAACCGAATTTCGTTCAGATCGCCTGGAACGGCCGCATGCCGCAAAACCAGTCGCGCGTTCGCAATGTCGTCGCCGACGCACCGTTTGGCCCCCTGCGCGTCATCCGCACTGGGAATGTCGGCTAACGCGGACGCGATTGCTCCGAGGGGCCTTCTCGCGCAAGAACTGAAAGAAAAAGCCGCAGTGCAGTTGCCTGCGGCTGGTCCGAGATACGGACAAGGCCGGATACGCACCGGCGATACTCGCCCCCGGTACGCACTACCTGATCCGGGGACAGGCAGTAACTTGGCTGCCGTGACGACACAATTAGCCGCACATCGTTACCGGAACGTTATTGAGAGCTTAACCAAAGGTGAATTGCCCACTTTTGTTTGCTCGCGAAGTTCATTTTCGTCCGCCGCCGACGCGACACCGCGCAGGAGACGGCGACGGAAAGAAATCCCCACCGCCGCAAGGTTGATTTCCTTGCCGAAATCCTTACGCTGGCAAAGGCGACCAAAGTGTTCGGCCAATGACAGGGTTCGATATCGCCGAACAGCAAAAATGGATGCCGCCGCAAGCAGCGTAACGACTTGGCTTGACGCGCTTATCGCCCCCGGCCTGGCGCTTGTGCGACCGGGCAGTGCAGGAAATGCAGAGCCCTGCCGCTGCTCCAGATGGTTTGCTGCATCGAAACTGGGAGGTCTTGAGACCATGAAGAAGCTGCTCGCTTCAACCATCCTAGCCGCCGGCCTCTATGCGAGCGCCGGCTCCGCACAGGCTGCCGATTGCGGCAGCGTTTCTATTGCAGAAATGAACTGGGCATCGGCGGGCGTCGCCGCCCAGGTCGACAAGTTCATCCTCGAAAACGGCTACGGCTGCACGGTCACCCTGGTGACCGGCGACACGATGCCGACGTTTGCCTCGATGAACGAGAAGTCCGAGCCGGACATGGCGCCGGAATTCTGGGTGGATTCGGTGCGAACCGCGCTCGACGCCGCGCTCGCCGAGGGCCGCCTGATCCAGGCTGCGCCGCTGCTGTCCGAAGGCGGCGTGCAGGGCTGGTGGATTCCCAAGTTCCTCGCCGACGCCCACCCGGACATCAAGACGGTGCAGGACGCCCTGCAGCATCCCGAACTCTTCCCCGCACCGGAGGACCCGGCACGCGCGGCCGTCTACAACTGTCCCGCGGGCTGGAACTGCCAGGTTTCCACCGCCAATCTCTACAGGGCGATTGGAGCCGAACAGAAGGGCTTCGACCTGATTGACACCGGCTCGGCCGCCGGGCTGGACGGATCGATCGCCAATGCCTTCGAAAAGAAGATCGGCTGGCTCGGCTACTACTGGGCGCCGACGGCAATCCTGGGCAAGTACGAGATGATCAAGCTGCCCTTTGGCGTTGAGCATGACAAGAAGGAATGGGATTCGTGCACTGCCATTCCGGATTGCCCGAATCCCAAGTTGAATGGCTATCCTGTCGCCAGCGTCTACACGATCGTCACCAAGCAGTTTGCCGAAAAGGCGAGCGTCGCCATGGACTACGTCAAGACGCGCAAATGGGACAACCAGACGGTCAGCAAGGTGCTCGCCTGGATGGGCGACAACCAGGGCACGAACGAGGACGCCGCGAAGTATTTCCTGAAGACCTATCCGCAACTCTGGACGACCTGGGTTATCCCCGAGGTCGCAGAAAAGGTCAAATCCGCCCTCTGAGCCGGTTGCGCAAGGGCGAAAACGGGGAGAGAAAAATCTAGGTCGCAAACAGCACATGAAAGGAATCGGCTTCATGTGACAAGCTTGCGGCCGGGCCGGAACGAACGACAACAAACGCAAGCGTCCACTGACGCATCCGGCACTGCGACGGGGCAGACGCGACGGCGTTGCCCGGCAGGACAAGGGGATCGAGATGGCATTGTGCGACGACATGCCAGCATTGCTTTGCAAGTTTCCCGCCCTCAGCGATTCGACGATTCGCGAGGGACGCAAGGCCATTGACGACGGCTTCAAGGGGCTCGTGCGCTCCTATGCGTCGGTGATCGATTCCGCCGTCCAGCCGCTGCAGGTGTTTCTGAATTTCCTCGAACGCCTGTTCGTGACCTCTCCGTGGCCTCTCATCCTGGTGCTGATGCTGACGATCGTCTACGTCGGCAGCCGCGACCTGAAGGTCATGCTCGGCGCCGCGGTCGCCATGCTCCTCATCGGCCTGTTCGGCCTGTGGAACGATGCGATGGTCACGCTTGCGATGACAACCGTATGCACGATCTTCGCCGTTCTGCTCGGCATTCCGATCGGCATCCTCGCGGCGCGTTTCGACCGGGTCCAGTCCTGGGTCAATCCGATCCTCGACGTCATGCAGACGATGCCGAGTTTCGTCTACCTTATCCCCGTCGTGATGATTTTCGGGATCGGCAAGGTGCCCGGCATGATCGCCGTCGTCATCTATGCGATCCCGCCGATGATCCGGCTGACCAATCTCGGCATCCGGCTTGTCGACAAGGAGGTGCTGGAGGCAGCAGACGCTTTCGGCTCATCCAGCTGGCAGAAGCTGAAGAACGTGCAGTTTCCGCTTGCACTTCCGACCATCATGGCGGGCATCAACCAGACGATCATGATGTCGCTGGCCATGGTCGTCGTTGCTTCAATGGTCGGGGTCGGCGGTCTGGGCAAGAACGTTTTGGGCGCCATCAACAATCAGTTTTTTACCGTCGGTTTTCTCAACGGCTTCGCGCTCGTCGCGATCGCCATCATTTTCGATCGAACCAGCCAGGCCTACGGCAAACGGCTGCAAAAGCATTCGGAGGTCGTCCATGGCTAGTCATGCAATCGAAATCAGAAACCTTTACAAGATCTTCGGCCCTCGGGGGGCGGACTATATCGACATGGTGAAGAACGGCCTCGGCAAGGCCGAACTGAACGAGAAATACGGCCATGTTCTCGGCCTGCAGGACATCAACATCACCATGCCGGCCGGCGGCGTCATGGTGGTGATGGGCCTGTCCGGTTCCGGCAAATCCACCCTCATCCGCCACATCAACCGCCTGATCGAGCCGACCGCCGGCGAGGTGCTTTATGATGGCGTCGACGTTTGTCGGATGAACGAGGCCGATCTGCGCGACTTCCGCCGCCACAAGACGGCGATGGTGTTCCAGAAATTCGCACTGCTGCCACACCGGACCGTCATGGAGAACACCGTCTACGGGTTGGAGATCCAGGGCGTGCCGGCCGCCGAGCGCCAGAAGCGGGCTCGCCACTGGATCGAACGCGTCGGGCTTTCGGGCTTCGAGAACCACTATCCCAACCAGCTCTCCGGCGGCATGCAGCAGCGCGTCGGGCTGGCGCGGGCACTGACCAACGACGCCGACATCCTGCTGATGGACGAGGCCTATTCCGCGCTCGACCCGCTGATCCGCGTCGACATGCAGACGGTGCTGCTCGACCTGCAGAAGGAACTGAAGAAGACCGTCGTCTTCATCACCCACGACCTCGACGAGGCGCTTCGCCTCGGCGACAAGATCGCCATCCTGCGCGATGGCAAGGTCGTCCAGCAGGGCACCGGCCAGGAGATCGTGCTGCACCCCGCCGACGACTACATCACCGCCTTCGTCAAGGAGGTCAACCGCGGCCGCGTCATCAACGTCGAAACCATCATGACGCCGTTGTCCGGCAATCCGGAAGGCATGCCGATCGCCGCAGGCACGGTGCTCGAGACCGCCGCCCGCGCCATGACGGCAGCCAACCAGGCGACGGCCCATGTCGTTGACGCATCCAACCGGCCGATCGGTGCGCTCCCGCTCGCGGTGATCATCGCCTCCATGGTCACCCCGGCCGAGCACGATCAGCACGCCGCCGCAGCCTGACGCGCAACAGCAGAGACAACGGGGGCGTCCGGAGGGCGCCCCTTTTGTATTTCGGGGGCACATCTGCCCGTAGCGCTTGCGCTGACATAAAGAAATCTTTATATCGTTAAATCATTTTTCCGCCGCCCCGGTACCAGGAACGCCGCACGTCAGGGCCGGCCTGAAACAAAGGACCTTTCCATGACGACCGAGACCAATGCCCTTGCGGCCCTGCTTGCCGAAAAGCCGTTCCTGCTGGCCGATGGCGCGACCGGGACGTCCCTTTTCGCCATGGGTCTCGAGGCCGGCGAGGCTCCGGAACTCTGGAACGAGACGAGGCCGGAAAACATCACCAAGCTGCACCAGGACTTCGTCGATGCCGGCGCCGACATCATCCTGACCAACACCTTCGGCGGCACCCGCCACCGGCTGAAGCTGCACAAGGCGCAGGATCGCGTCTTCGACCTGAACCGGCGCGCCGCGGAGATCGCCCGCGCGGTTGCGGATGCGGCGCCGCGCACGGTCATCGTCGCCGGCTCCGTCGGTCCGACCGGCGAGCTGCTCGTGCCGCTCGGGGCGATGACCTACGAGGATGCGGTCGCCGCCTTCGCCGAGCAGATCGAGGGCCTCAAGGCCGGCGGCGCCGACGTTGCCTGGATCGAGACCATGTCCTCGCCGGACGAGATCCGCGCCGCTGCCGAGGCTGCCGTGACGATCGGCCTGCCTTTCGTTTATACCGGGTCGTTCGACACCGCCGGCAAGACGATGATGGGCCTGCACCCGAAGGACATCCATGGCGTCGCCGCCGACATCGGCCCGGGTCCGCTCGCCGTCGGCGCCAATTGCGGCGTCGGCGCCTCCGACATCCTGTCGTCGCTGCTGGATATGACCAGCGCCGACCCGTCGGCGACGATCGTCGTCAAGGGCAACTGTGGCATCCCCGAATACCGCGGCGCCGAGATCCACTATTCCGGCACCCCGCCGCTGATGGCCGAATACGCACGCCTCGCCCGCGACGCCGGCGCCCGTATCATCGGCGGCTGCTGCGGCACCTCGTGCGACCATCTCGCGGCAATGCGCCGGGCGCTCGACGCCCACGAGCCGCGCGAACGCCCGACACTCGAGACGATCGTCGAGGCGATCGGCCCGCTGCGGAACAAGTCGGCAAACGAGGGCGCATCCGCGCCGACCCGCGAACGCGGCCGGCGCGCCCGGGGCTGATCGTGGCCTCTGCTTGCGGGGCGGCGGAAGATTGCCCCTCACCCTGACCCTCTCCCAACGGGCAGGGAGACAAACTGGAACGCCGCGACTTCCTTCCTTCTCCCTGCTTGCAGGGACAAGGTGCCGGCAGGCGGATGAGGCGCGATCCGGACTGGTCGTACTCCCGTACCGCCGCTTCCAGGAACCGGGCCCGGCACACCCGAACCCGATCCTCTTCCACGCCGTCCAATCGCTTGCACGCTCGCCTGCCCCGTCCTATCCCCATGTCACAGGAGATTCGCAGGGGAGATCGGGACGATGAACGCAGGGCATGCCGCTGTGCCGCAAGGCCGGGAGACGATCACAGAAAGGCTTTCGACGCTGAGCGAGGACGATCGTTCGTTTCTGGCCATGCTGATGGAAAATCCCCTGCAGGACGAGAATCTCGTGGCCGGGCTCGAACTCCACCTGCACCGGGCCGCAGAGGCCCGTTTCCTCAATTCGCTGAAGCTGGAGAAGCTCGGCGAGTGGCTCGGCAACGCCGCGCCGGCGCGCCTGCAGATGCGCCTCATGGAGGCCGCGCGCTCGAGCCAGCACGCCGCCCACCAGGCGTTTCGCGCCGGGCTGACCCGCTCCGGCGGCCTCGCCCGCGCCTATCCGGAGGCCTGACGGCCCGGTTAGCGAGAGGTCGTGCGCGCCCTCAATAGGGCAAGGTACCGACGACCGCGACCACGGTTCCCATCTGCGCCAACCGGTCGTTGCGGCGCACCTCCGGCGCATAGAGGCTGGAAATGCTGCCATCAAGATAGAGCGCGTTCCGGCAGCCCAGGTGATCGCGGAACAGCGTCGCGAAATCGTGGAAGCGCACCGGCCGGCGGGAGATCGCGAACGCGACGCGGCCGTCCGGCAGTATGCCGACGCCGTTGCGGATGTTCAGGCTGTCGCCCTGCGGCAGGAAGCGGGGATGAATCGCGCCGTCGATGACGAGCATCGGCCCGGACTGGGTGGCGTAGGTCGCCTCCGGCCGTGCCGCGGCAAAGGCGCCGGTCTCCATCACACCGGCGGCGCCACGGCCGACGAAGAACACGCCGTTAGGCTTCAGGAAGAAGTTGCCCCGACCGTCTGCCCGGTTGAGCGGGCTGCGTTCCTTGCCGTTCTCGACCAGCAGCCCGACCGGGGAGTAGTCGGGATGGTACATCCCGGCGTTCATGCCGAAGAGCAGAGCTTCCCGGTCGTCGCGGAGCCGGTCGCGGAGCGCTCCGTAGGTCGCAGGTTCCCTAGACCCGTCGGGCACTCCATAGATCCGCATCGCCTCCAGTGCCGGGTCGAAGGTGCAGACGGTGTAGGTCCCGGAAAGATGGTCGACGTCGCGGCAGTGATGGCCGGCGCCGGCTGCCGCGGGGGCGAAGGCGGACAAGGCGAGCGCCAAGGCGGATAAACGATGGCGTAACGTCATGTCAGGTTCCGAGGGCCGGTCCGTTGAGCGTGGTGCATATTCACCGGGCCAGCCCGATGAAAACGATCAAGGCTTGGTTGATTCGCCTCATTTCCTGATCAGACAATATTCCCACCCGCTGGCGGAGCCTTGACTTGGCCACAGTGGTCACCTTGTCGGCCATGACCCGGCTCGGCCCGAGAAGTCCATTTTCATCGGTGGGATCGACGGGAACGCGAAACAAGGGAACGTCGAGCGGATCGCTTGTAAATGGACAGACTGTGACGGATTACAGTTCGGCAAACGCGTCGTCCTGGATGATGACCACAGGCCGCAGTTTGCCAGTGTAGTCGCCGCCACCGGCAGCGGTCCAAATCTCGCCCCTTCTCATTCGGGAGCAAAATCGGAAATGGCCTCCACGAAGGCCTGGTCGCCGGCGGCCCAAGCACTGTCGCGGGCGGCCATAGACTGTCGCCGCGCCTCTTCGCAAAATTGCGTTGCGCGAACATCCGGCACCCAGAACTGAACTGGTCGCATTCCTCTCTCGCGAAGCCGCTCGCGATGAGCGTTCACCTTGTTGCGATTGTCCGATGCCCTGTCAGACATGGAAGCGCCTCCCTGGTTACATGTAAGCTAGCATGCAGCATTGCCAGGTACAATCAAAGACCCAGTGCCGCCATGTGGAACCGCAGTTGGTCCGCGACATAGCGATGCTCCGCCCCGACCGGGCAGGCATTCCGGGCGAGGCAGCCAAACACCATGCAGGAGGCCTGCCCCGCCTCTGTGCGCAGATGGCTGCGGCAGGCGGCCACGTCGAAACCATATGGCGCCACGGCCGCGACGGGGCAATGCGTCAGGCAGGGCGTGTCGGGGCAACGGTCACAGGGATGATCTGGCGCCGGCGGTTCCACGCCGTCCAGCGGGTGCGCGAAGCCGAGGGCACCGCGATAGCCGTGCCAGAGCCCGTATTGCGGATGGATCAGGATGCCGAGCGGCGAGGCGCGCAGCCCCTCGGCCCGCATCGCCCATTGCTGAAACGGCTGCCACGGCGGATCGGAGGGAAACCAGGCGGTGGCGCCAAGCTCGACGGCCACCGGGCCTATGATCGCCTTCGACCAGGCGTCGAGCGGATCGATGCCGCCGCGGTCGCTGCGGCCCTCCTGCCAGGCGCGGAAGGCCGGCCAGATCGAGCTGCCGACATTGCCGATGAGGGCAATGCTTGCCGCCCTTTCGCCGCTCGAAAGCACAGGTGCGGGCTCGTTGCCGGCAAAGTTCACGGTTCCGCGCAAAAAAAGACCGTGCGGCGCGAACGCCGCACGGATCATTTCGCTCGTGGGAACCAAAGCCGTCATTTCGGCTTCGGCCCCTGCAGTTCGTAGTGCGGCCGCCAGACTTCCTTCTGGATCATGTCAGCCACGCTTGCTGCTCCGCCTTGCTCCCTGGCGCGTTCGGGAGCCTTTCAAGTGAAGGCGTCGGGCATCGAATCCTTGCGCTTGGCGATGTATTCGAGCAGCGCCTCGTCGATCGCCGGATCGAGATAGGGCGCCTCGTAGTGCTCCAGCCAGGAGCGGCAAAGCGCGTTGGCACGATCCTCGATCCGCTTCTTGCCCTCGATCTCCCACTGCTCGAACGAATTGTTGTCGGCCAGCGGCGAGCGGTAGAAGGCGGTCTGGAAGTTCGCCTGCGTATGCGCGCAGCCGAGGAAGTGGTTGCCCGGACCAACTTCGCGGATCGCATCGAGCGCCTGGGCGTTCTCGGACAGATCGACGCCCTCGGCCATCTTCTGCATCATGCCGAGCTGGTCCTGGTCAATCATGAACTTCTCGTAGGACGACACCAAGCCGCCTTCGAGCCAACCGGCGGCATGCAGCACGAAATTGGTGCCGGCGAGCAGCGTCATGTTCAGCGTGTTGGCCGATTCGTGCGCAGCCTGGGCGTCCGGCACCTTCGACCCGCAGAGCGAGCCGCCGGTACGGAACGGCAGGCCGAGGCGGCGGGCGAGCTGGGCGGCGCCATAGGAGACCAGCGACGGCTCCGGCGTGCCGAAGGTCGGCGCTCCCGACTGCATCGAGATCGAAGCGGCAAACGTGCCGAACAGCACCGGGGAGCCGGCGCGGATCAGCTGCGTGAAGGCCGCACCCGCCAGCACTTCGGCGAGGATCTGCGTCAGCGTGCCGGCGACGGTGACCGGGCTCATCGCGCCGGACAGGATGAACGGCGAGACGACCGATGCCTGGTTGTGGCGGGCGTAGACCTTGAGCGCCCCGACCATGGTCTCGTCGAAGACCATCGGCGAGTTGGCGTTGATCAGGTTCAGCGTGACGCAGTTGTTCTCGACAAATTCGTCGCCGAACACCAGCTTCGCCATGGCGATCGTGTCCTCGGCGCGCTCCGGTGCTGTGACGGAGCCCATGAACGGCTTGTCGGAATACTTGATGTGGCTGTAGACCATGTCGAGGTGACGCTTGTTCACCGGAATATCGACCGGCTCGCAGACCGTGCCGCCGGACGAATGCATCGACGGCGCCATGTAGGCGAGCTTTACGAAATTGCGAAAATCCTCGATCGTGGCGTAGCGGCGGTTGCCGTCGAGGTCGCGCACGAAGGGCGGGCCGTAGACCGGCGCGAAGATCGTCGCCTTGCCGCCGACCTCGCAGTTGCGGGCCGGATTGCGGGCGTGCCAGGTAAAGGTTTTCGGCGCGGTCTTGAGCAGCTCGCGGCAGAGGCCCTTCGGGAAATGCACGCGCTCGCCCTTGATCTCGCAGCCGGCCTCCTTCCACAGCGCCAGCGCCTCTGCGTCGTCGCGGAACTCGATGCCGACCTCTTCGAGGACGATGTCGGCGTTGCGCTCGATCAGTTGCAGGCCTTCCTCGTCCAGCACCTCGTATTCGCGGATCTTGCGCGTGATGTAGGGCAAGGACGGGCCGGGACCGCCGCCGGAACGCGAAGCACGGCGAGCGGCCGCTCCCCGTCCCTCGCCGCGTGCGCGCCGACCGCCACCTTCGCCTTCCGGCTGCTCTGTCGTCAAACTCATGTCCGTCCATCCTCAGTTATCTCGCGCTGACCGCGCCATTCAGTCTTTATGCTACCAACCGAGCGACTCGGGACGGGTCTCAATGCGCCAACGAGTGGCGCGGGCGAGACACCGCGACACGCGCCGGTGCGGCCCGTCCGCCGCCTGTCGATCCACAGATCAGCCGCATTCGGCGAAGAGGATTTGCCTTGGTCGCTTTTTGCTCGGTGCGACGTCGCTTTCAAAATCGGATCGCGCCGACAACGCAGTTAACACTGGGGGACGACCGGCCCAAGTCCGCCGCGCGAATGGAGAGGAAACACGACATGGCAGACGACGAAATCATTCTCTCGGAACTCTCCGACGAAGAACTCGTGCAGCAGATGCACGACGACCTCTACGACGGCCTCAAGGAGGAGATCGAGGAAGGGACCAACATCCTCCTCGAGCGCGGCTGGGCACCCTACGACGTCCTGACCCAAGCTCTCGTCGAGGGCATGCGCATCGTCGGCATCGACTTCCGCGACGGCATCCTGTTCGTGCCGGAAGTGCTGCTGTCGGCCAACGCCATGAAGGCCGGCATGGCGATCCTGCGGCCGCTGCTCGCCGCCACCGGCGCGCCGAAGCAGGGCAAAATGGTGATCGGCACCGTCAAGGGCGACATCCACGACATCGGCAAGAACCTTGTCGGCATGATGATGGAGGGCGCCGGCTTCGACGTCATCGACCTCGGCATCAACAACCCGGTCGAGAACTACCTCGAAGCGATCGAGCGCGAAAAGCCCGACATCCTCGGCATGTCGGCGCTGCTGACCACGACGATGCCGTACATGAAGGTCGTCATCGACACGATGAAGGAAAAGGGGCTGCGGGACGACTACGTCGTTCTCGTCGGCGGCGCACCGCTGAACGAGGAATTCGGCAAGGCTGTCGGAGCCGACGCCTACTGCCGCGACGCGGCGGTCGCCGTCGAGACCGCCAAGGAGTTCATGAAGCGCAAGCACAACATGCTGGCTGGCGCCTGAATCCTATGAGAAGAGCCGTGGGCGGCACCCCTTGCGGGCGCGCCGCCCACGCATCACATGTTATTGAGCTGCCCTGGCAACTTTCTTGCCGGCAGCTTCCGTGGCGTTAATGGTGTTCGCCGTATCCTGACCCATGCCGCGAATTGTGTTGCCGCATGCATTCAGCGTCAGAAGCACGGCGAAAATGAAACTGATCTTGGTGATGGATTTCGCAGTCATGATCATGGTCGGAGTCCCTTTTGATGGATGCCGCTGATACAGAAGTATGGAGCGAAAGCTCCATGCATCAATGCGCGAAAGAAGAAAAAGTTCGCGTGATTGCATGTGGCGCCATCGCGCGCGAGATCATCGCCATCTGCAAGGCCAACCGCCTCGGTCACATCGACCTCCAGTGTCTGCCGGCCATCTGGCACGCCTATCCCGAAAAAATCACGCCTGGCGTCGAGAACGCGATCGCCGAGGCACGCGCCGAGGGAATTGAACGCATCTTCGTCGGCTATGCCGATTGCGGCACCGGCGGCCTGCTGGATGCACTTTGCGCGCGCGAGGGCGTACAGCGGATCGAAGGACCGCACTGCTACTCGTTCTTCGCCGGAAACGCGGCCTTCGCCGAAAACGACGATGACGTGACGTCGTTCTTCCTCACCGACTTCCTCGCCCGCCAGTTCGCGGCCTTCGTGATCGAGCCGCTCGGCCTCGACCGGCACCCGCAACTGAAGCCGATGTACTTCGGCAATTACCGCAAGCTCGTCTATCTCTCCCAACTGGAAGACGAGAACCTTAAGCGGAAAGCGAAAGAGGCCGCTGACTATCTCGGCCTCGAATACGAGTATCGCTTTACCGGCTATGGCGACCTTACTTCCGCCCTGACCCGTCTCTAGGCCATCGTCAGGAAATCCTAACTTTTTTGCGCCTTCCTTCGCATGGGAAAGCCGCCCAGCGGCGCTTTCACGCAAGAACAGGCGCAAGGCCGGGGCACGTGACGGAAATGACGGTCGACAAGCAGCAGCCAGACTTTGTGGCGACAACCAACCCTTCATTCGGCATCCCCTCGCAGATGCCTGATGTCCCGACCACCATGGGAGCGCGTGTGGTCGTCCTGACCCAGGGCGGGCCCAATCCGGAAATTCTGATCAACACCCTGAAGCGTCACTTTCCCGATCTCGTGGTGATTGAAGAAGCGCCGGAATCGAAGAAGCGGATGTTGCGGCAGAAGGCGCGCCGGTTCGGTTGGCTGCAAGCCATCGGCCAGATGGCAACGATGGCGGTGTCGAAATTCGGCAAGCCCTTCACGCGCACGCGGGCACAGGAGATCATCCAGCAGTTTCATGTCGACCCGCAGCCGGATCCCTCGCTCAAGCGTTTTCAGATCGACAGCGCGAACGGACCGGATTTCCGGCGGCTTATCGATGAGCTGAAGCCGGCGGTCCTCTTTCTCGTCAGCTGCCGGCTCCTGACGCGGTCGGCCCTCGAAGCAATCCCGTGTCCCGTGCTGAATTTCCACGCCGGCATCAACCCCGCCTATCGTGGCCAGCAGGGCGGCTACTGGTCGCGAGTGATGCGGGACGAGGAGAATTTCGGTGCCACCGTCCACCTGGTGGACGCAGGAGTCGACACCGGCGATGTCCTCTTCCAGGTACGGGTTACGCCCTCCACAAAGGACACGATGCACACCTACCCGCTGTTGCTGACGGCGGCCGGAACCAGCATCGCCGTGCGCGCGGTCGGCGCGGCCCTGTCGGGCAACCTGCGCCCGCAGGAACTGAAGACCACGAAGTCCCGGCAATGGTATCACCCGACCATTTGGACATGGGTGTGGAACGGGATCACGCGGGGCATCTGGTAGATTTTCCCACCGGTCAATTTCGACGTCGCTTTTGAGCGAGGCCCGGTCGTGGCGAGTGCAGCCCGTGTGCCCGGTCTGGAAGCATTGTCGGGGCCGAGGAGAACATTCCAAATGGCTGACCGCATCATCGTCTACTGGCGCGACATCCCCGCCCAGGTCATCATCAAGAAGGGTCGCACGACCGCCAAGCGCGAGCTATCGTTGCGCTTCACCGAGGCGATCGACATGTGCGCCATGCGCACCGGCGCCGCCGAAACCGACGACTATCTCGCAGAGTGGCGCAAGGCCGATCCGGTGCCCGTTTCCGACGATCTCGAGGCGGAGGCCGACAGCGCGGCCGCCGAACTCGAGGCCGCCTACGACCGTGAGCGCCTCGTCGCTCTCGTGAAGGCGGGGGGTCGCGAAAATGGCTGAGCAACGGCAGATGCCGGGAAATGCCGCGGCGGCGACCAAGGCCAAGACCGGCGCCTTCACGCCGGCCGGCGTGTCGCCGAACCGGCGCTCGCGGAGCAAATACACGGTACGACTGTGGTCGGTCCGCCATTCGCGCTTCTTCGAGTGGTTTTACAACCGCTTCGCCGCAGCCTTCCTTCTTTTGCACCCGGTGTGGAAGTTCTTCGGCTATGAGCGCGTCGAGCGGCCGATCACCTTCGTCGAACGGCACGTCAAGGGCTTCCTGTTCGACTGTCGCATGTGCGGCCAGTGCGTGCTGTCGTCCACGGGCATGTCGTGCCCGATGAACTGTCCCAAGCAACTGCGCAACGGCCCCTGCGGCGGTGTGCGGGCAAACGGCAATTGCGAGGTCGAGCCGGACATGCCCTGCGTCTGGGTGCAGGCGTGGAAGGGCTCGCAGAACATGGCGAAGGGAAATGCCATTATGGACGTGCAGAAGCCGGTGAACCAGTCGCTGCGCCAAACCTCATCCTGGCTGCGCGTGACGGCGGAAGCCGCCGCGGCCGGTGAAGCCGCAGCCGGAAAGGACGCCTGAACCATGGCCCAGAGAGACGAGAACCCGCTCGGCGCGCACCTGCCGCTCGATCCCCTGCCCGGCCACTCCTCGCTCGGCCGACTGGAACGCGTGCTGCGGCGCGGCGAATTCGCCGTCACCGCCGAGCTCAATCCGCCCGACAGCGCCAATCCGGAAGACGTCTATGAGCGCGCGGCGATCTTCGACGGCTGGGTCGACGGCATCAATGCGGTCGATGCCTCCGGCGCCAACTGCCACATGTCGTCCGTCGGCATCTGCGCGCTTCTGACCCGCATGGGCTACGCACCGATCATGCAGATCGCCTGCCGCGACAAGAACCGGATCGCCATCCAGGGCGATGTGCTCGGGGCCGCCGCCATGGGGGTTGCCAACATCATGTGCCTGACCGGCGACGGTGTGCAGGCCGGCGACCAGCCCGGCGCCAAGCCGGTGTTCGACCTCGACTGCATGTCGCTGCTCGAAACGGTGCGCATCATGCGCGACAATTCGAAGTTTCTGTCCGGGCGCAAGCTCACCTCCCCGCCCAAGGTCTTTCTCGGCGCGGCGATCAATCCCTTCGCCCCGCCATATGACTTCCGCCCCTATCGGCTCGCCAAGAAAATCGAGGCGGGGGCGCAATTCGTGCAGAGCCAGTACTGCTTCGACGTGCCGATGTTCCGGGAATACATGAAGAAGGTGCGCGATCTCGGCCTGCATGAAAAATGTTTCATTCTCGTCGGCGTCGGCCCGATGGCCTCTGCGAAAACCGCGAGGTGGATCCGCTCCAACGTGCCGGGTATCCACATTCCAGATTCCGTGATTGCCCGCCTCGAGGGCGCGCAGGACCAGAAGAAGGAAGGCAAGCAGCTCTGCATCGACATCATCAACGAGGTGAAAGAGATCGAAGGCGTTTCCGGCATCCACGTCATGGCCTACCGCCAGGAGGAGTATGTCGCCGAGATCGTCCATGAATCCGGCGTCCTGAAGGGTCGAAAGCCCTGGAAGCGCGAACCGCACCCCGTCGACCAGATGGTCGCCGAACGGATCGAGGCGGTGCGCGAGGGCAAGGAACAGAACCAGCAGGAAATGGCGGAGATCGCCGCCCAGCACACCCATTGACGCGGTCGCAATCGAAACGCGCCGCCCCGTAACCACATTCCCGCGCGAGTCTGCGCACCCGAGCAGAGGACAATTCATGACCCGTACCATCGTCGCTTCCGCCACCCGCGAGATCGTCATCGGCTTCGACCAGCCCTTCTGCGTGATCGGCGAGCGCATCAACCCGACCGGCCGCAAGAAGCTCGCCGCCGAGATGATCGAAGGCAATTTCGACACCGTGATCAAGGACGCGCTCGAACAGGTCGCCGCCGGCGCCACCATGCTCGACATCAACGCCGGCGTCACCTCGGTCAACCCGAACGAGACCGAGCCGGGCCTGCTGGTTAAGACGCTCGAGATCGTCCAGGGCCTCGTCGACATCCCGCTGGCGATCGACAGTTCGGTGACCGCCGCCATCGAGGCCGGCCTGAAGGTCGCCAAGGGGCGGCCGCTGGTCAACTCGGTTACCGGCGAGGAAGAAAAGCTCGAGGCGATCCTGCCGCTCGTCAAGAAGTATGACGTGCCGGTCGTTGCGATCTCGAACGACGAAACGGGCATCTCGATGGATCCGGACGTGCGCTTCGCCGTCGCCAAGAAGATCGTCGAGCGTGCCATGGACCACGGCATCAAGCCGGAAGACGTCGTCGTCGACCCGCTCGTGATGCCGATCGGCGCGCTCGGCGACGCCGGTCGCCAGGTCTTTGCGTTGCTGCGCCGGCTGCGCGAAGAGCTGAAGGTCAACACCACCTGCGGCCTCTCCAACATCTCCTTCGGCCTGCCGCACCGCCACGGCATCAACTCCGCCTTCATCCCCATGGTGATCGGCGCCGGCATGACGTCCGCGATCATGAACCCCTGCCGTCCGCAGGAAATGGAAGCCGTGCGCGGCGCGAACGTCCTCAACGGCACCGATGCGAACTGCACCAACTGGATCATGACCTACCGCGACCACAAGCCGGCCGCGGAGGGTGGCGCAGCAGCCTCTGCCGCACCTGCCCCCGCGGCAGGTCGCCGTGGTGGCCGCGCTGCCCGCGCCGGTGCGGGCGTAAGGGCTGAGTAGCCCCAACCCCGTCGCCGCGATGAAGCAGTTGGCAGGTCCCGCTTGCAGCGTGATCCTGCGGTCATAATGCGTGAAAGCGGCGGTATCGGCCCTTGCCGGCCTGATGCGCCGCTACCAATCCGGTCGCCCGCGCCGCCCTCGGCATTGGCGGCCGTTTGCGTGTCTTGCTGGTCGACACGGAAGGGTGACAGCGTGAGCCCGCTTCCTCCTAAGGTAACGGTCGCGCGGCGCAGCCGAAAGTTGCAGGGACTATGTTTGCGGCGCATGATTTCGCTCGCAATTTTCTGTGTCCCCTGAGAAGCTAAGACCATGCGCTGCCGCGTCGACGCCGAAGGGAGACTTGCATGACTGCTCCTCGCCCGCCCAAGACCCGAATCGGAAACCACGAACTCCATCCAGAAACGCAAATGCTCAACTACGGCTACGATCCGGAGTTGTCGGAGGGCGCGGTCAAGCCGCCGGTGTTTCTGACCTCAACCTTCGTGTTCCGTTCTGCCGAAGAGGGGCGTGACTTTTTCGACTACACCGCCGGACGCCGCGAGCCGCCGGCCGGAACCGCGAGCGGTCTTGTGTACTCCCGCTTCAATCACCCCAACAGCGAGATCGTCGAGGATCGTCTTGCCCTCTACGAGCGGACGGAAAGTTGCGCCCTCTTCTCCTCCGGCATGTCGGCCATAGCCACGACGCTCCTGGCCTTCGTCCGCCCGGGCGACGTCGTGCTGCACTCCCAGCCCCTTTACGGCGGCACCGAGACCCTGTTGGCCAGGACGATGCTCAACCTCGGCGTCGACGCCGTTGGTTTCGCCGATGGCACGAACGAGTCGGCACTGCGGACAGCCGCCGATGAGGCGATGCGGAAGGGCCGCATATCCGTCATCCTGATCGAGACGCCCGCCAATCCCACCAATAGCCTGGTCGATATCGCGATGGTCAGCCGTCTTGCAGACACCGTCGGCAAGAGTCAGGGGCATCGACCAATCGTCGCCTGCGACAACACACTGCTCGGGCCTGTGTTTCAGCGTCCTATCGAACATGGTGCAGATATCTCCCTCTATTCGCTGACCAAGTATGTCGGCGGGCATTCCGACCTTATCGCCGGCGCGGCACTCGGCGCGAGAACGGTGATGAAACCGGTGAAGGCGCTGCGCGGCGCGATCGGCACCCAACTCGACCCGCACTCCTGCTGGATGCTCGGCCGTTCGCTCGAAACCCTGTCGATCCGCATGGAGAAGGCGAACGCCAATGCGCAGGTGGTCGCAGACTATCTGCGCGATCACCCCAAGGTCGAAACGATCCACTATCTCCCGTATCAAGATCCTGACGGCCCGGCCGGCAGGCTTTTCCAACGCCAATGCAGCGGAGCGGGTTCGACCTTCTCCTTCGACATCCGGGGCGGGCAGCCGGCGTCCTACCGCTTCCTGAACGCCCTGCAGATCTTCAAGCTCGCAGTCAGCCTGGGTGGGACGGAATCGCTTGCAAGCCACCCGGCGACCATGACGCATTCCGGCGTGCTGGTGGAGGTGCGCCAGCGCATCGGCGTCTTGGATTCAACGATCCGCCTGTCGATCGGCATCGAGCACCCGGACGACCTGATCGCCGATCTTGCCCAAGCGCTTGACCTGGCTTGAAGCGCCTGGTCTTGCGCCTGCAACGCCCGGCGTCCCTTGCAGATCCTTTGGCCTTTAGACGCCTTCGCCTGCGGAAATGATGCTGGCAGATCTTTGCATGTCGGGATTTGACAACTATCAGGCAGCGTTCCGGTGCAGTCTGGTAGCGTTTACCCATGCTTCGGTCCCCCGACAGAAGCGGCTCTGACGAAAGACGAAGCAGCATGCGCATCGATGGCACATCCGAAAACGAGACAAACATGAGCGAAGCCGCGCAGAAGAACCCTCTCGTTCTGTTCATGCCGTCCGGCAAGCGCGGCCGTTTCCCCGTCGGCACCCCGATCCTCGACGCCGCACGCCAGCTCGGCGTCTACGTCGAAAGCGTCTGTGGCGGGCGCGCCACCTGCGGTCGCTGCCAGATCGAGGTGCAGGAAGGCAATTTCGCCAAGCATAAGATCGTCTCCTCGCTCGACCACATCTCGGAGAAGGGACCGAAGGAGGAGCGCTACGAGAAGGTACGCGGGCTGCCCGATGGCCGACGGCTCTCGTGCTCGGCCCTGATCCTCGGCGATCTCGTCGTCGACGTGCCGCAGGATACCGTCATCAATGCGCAGGTCGTGCGCAAGGCCGCAACCGACCGCGTCATCGAGCGCAACGCCGCCGTCCAGTTGTGCTATGTCGAGGTGGACGAGCCCGACATGCACAAGCCTCTTGGCGACCTCGACCGCCTGAAGCTGGTGCTGGAAAAGGATTGGGGCTGGAAGGACCTGCTGATCGCACCGCATCTCATCCCGGAGCTCCAGGCGATCCTGCGCAAGGGCAACTGGGGCGTCACCGCCGCGATCCACCGCGACATGGACTCCTCCCGCCCCTTCATCGTCGGCCTCTGGCCGGGCCTGAAGAACGAGGCCTACGGCATTGCCTGCGACATCGGCTCGACGACGATCGCCATGCATCTCGTCTCGCTGCTGTCCGGCCGCATCGCCGCCTCCTCCGGCACCTCGAACCCGCAGATCCGCTTCGGCGAAGACCTGATGAGCCGCGTCTCCTACGTGATGATGAACCCGGATGGCCGCGAAGCGATGACGAAGGCGGTCCGCGAGGCCGTCAACAGCCTGATCGGCAAGGTCTGCGACGAAGGGCAGGTCGACCGCCACGACATCCTCGATGCTGTGTTCGTCGCCAACCCGATCATGCACCACCTGTTCCTCGGCATCGACCCGACGGAACTCGGCCAGGCACCGTTCGCGCTCGCCGTCTCAGGCGCGCTGCAATATTGGGCGCATGACATCGACATCGACGTCAACCGCGGCGGACGCGTCTACATGCTGCCCTGCATCGCAGGCCATGTCGGCGCCGATGCGGCCGGCGCCACGCTCGCCGAAGCCCCCTACAAGCAGGACAAGATGATGCTGCTCGTCGATGTCGGCACCAACGCCGAGATCGTACTCGGCAACAAGGACCGTGTCGTCGCCGCCTCCTCGCCCACCGGCCCGGCTTTTGAGGGCGCGGAGATTTCTTCCGGTCAGCGCGCCGCACCCGGCGCGATCGAACGCGTTCGAATCGACCCCGTTTCGCTCGAACCGCGATTCCGCGTCATCGGCGTCGACAAGTGGTCGGACGAGGAAGGCTTTGCCGAAGCCGCCGCCTCCGTCGGCGTCACCGGCATCTGTGGATCGGCCATCATCGAGGTGGTGGCGGAGATGTACCTTTCCGGCATCATCTCGGAAGACGGCGTCGTGGACGGCTCGATGGCGGCGCGAAGCCCGCGCATCATTCCGAATGGCCGCACCTTCTCCTATCTCCTGCACGATGGCGAGCCGCGCATCACGGTCACCCAGAACGACATCCGTGCCATCCAGCTCGCCAAGGCCGCGCTCTATGCCGGCATCAAGCTGTTGATGGAGAAGCAGGGCATCGACCATGTCGACATGATCCGCTTCGCCGGCGCCTTCGGCACCTTCATCGATCCGAAATACGCGATGGTGCTCGGCCTGATTCCCGATTGCGATCTCGCCGAGGTGAAGGCGGTCGGCAACGCCGCCGGGACCGGCGCGCTGATGGCGCTGCTCAACCGCGACCACCGCCGCGAGATCGAACAGCAGGTCAACCGGATCGAAAAGATCGAGACGGCGCTCGAGAGCAATTTCCAGCAGCTCTTCGTCAACGCGATGGCGATGCCGAACAAGGTGGATGCCTTCCCCAACCTCTCCACCGTGGTCACGCTACCGGAACGCAAGGTCCTGGCGGACGCCGAAGGCGGTGAAGGCGGCGGGCGCCGGCGCCGGCGCAGCCGCGAATAGCGGCGCAACTGTTGCCGCGCGGCTGTCCGCGACAGCCGCGCCTTCAGTGGGGTTGCGATCGCTGGGAGCACTAGACCG
Source organism: Mycoplana ramosa (assembly GCF_041930185.1). Classification (NCBI taxonomy): domain Bacteria; kingdom Pseudomonadati; phylum Pseudomonadota; class Alphaproteobacteria; order Hyphomicrobiales; family Rhizobiaceae; genus Mycoplana; species Mycoplana ramosa. Next base: position 77,156 of record NZ_JBHEEW010000010.1, read on the forward strand.
GCTCAAGCATGACGTCTGCATGGTCGTGCAGCGACGCGCGGCGCGACCGTTCAGCCGGTACGCCGCGGCGGGACCAAGGCTTGACGTGCGGGCGTCTCAGCACGCCAGCGGCAGGATCTCCTTCGGGCTGCGCTCGAAGCGTGCAAAGGCTGCGCGGATATAGTCGGCCACGGCAAGCGCCGGCGCTGCCGCATCGTCCCCCACCACCATGCCGATGTGGTAGTACCCAAGTTCCGGCAGCCCATCCTTCACGCCGAGCGCCACCATGTCGTCCTGCACGAGGAAGCGCGCCAGGGGGGCAACGGCAAGGTCGGCCCGGATTGCCGCGCGCTGGCCCATGTGATGGGCGCAGAAGTAGGCCACACGGAAATCCCGTCCCGATTTGCTGAGCTCCTCGAGCGCGCGCGCGCGCCAGATGCATCCCTCCTCCCATACGGAGACAGGAAGCGGGTTCTTGAGGTGAGCCGTGCCGCATTTCTTGCCGGCCCAGACCAGTTGTTCTTTCAACAGGATCTCGCCGGGAACCGTCGCAGCATTTTCGCTCGAATTGAAGATCGCCAGATCCAACCGGCGGTCCGCCACCGCGCGGCGCAGGTTTCCACTTGATTCGATCGAGACGTTGACGGCGATCGACGGGAAGGTCTCGGCAAAACGGCGAAGAACTTCCGGCAGGATCAATTCGCCGACGTCATCGGGAGCACCGAGGCGCACGACGCCGTTCATTTCGGGCATCATGAAGCGCGCGACGGCCTCGTTGCTGAGCGCAATCAACCGACGCGCATAGGAGAGCAGAACCTCGCCGTGATGGGTGAGCACGACCGAGCGGGCATCGCGCCGAAACAGCATGCAGCCCAGCATCTCCTCGAGCTTCTTGATCTGCATCGAGACCGCCGACGGGGTACGGTGCACGGTTTCGGCGGCCGTCGTGAAGTTTCCAGTCTCGGCGATCGCGACGAAGGTCCTGAGAATGTCGAGCTCCAGCAGCGGGAGCGTCTGGCGCAGCATCACGTTCATGGCATCCTCCGCTATCAGATTATCTGATCCATTACCTCATTTCATTTCGTTTGATTGAATACTGATATGGCGCGATAGTCAATCCATCGGAACCTGATCGGTAAAGGATATGGGCCATGACCGCAGGAAAATCACATGCAAACGCCGCTCCGTTCGCCCTTCGAGCCGTCGGCAAAGGTTTTTCTCTCACAATCCGGCAATATCTCGATGCACGCGCCGCCCGTCGCCGTCAGCGGCAGAGCGAATACGAAATCGCCAATCTTCCGCCGGAACTGCAACGCGACATTGGCTGGCCGGAGGCTCGATATTCACATGACAAAAACTGATGAAACGGATCAAATATATGCGATTGATTGATGAGTGAGGTCGCGCCAATCTGCTTGCACGGGTCGCGACCTCTCGAATCCTCCCAAGATCGAAAGGAACCTGAACATGACAAGCCTTTCATACATTCATGACGCGCCAGGCGGACGCCACGTTCGCGACTCGTCATGGCGTGGCCTCGCCGACCGGCTCGCCAGCGCATGGCGCCACCACCGCGATGAGCGCGAACTGGAAAGCCTGCCCTTCGACATTCGCAAGGACATCGGTTTTCCGTCCGCCGACGAAGAAACAATGACACTGCACGCCCCCAAGTCGGAATGATGGCACGCCGCCCGCAAACTCCCGAGACGACGGCGTCCAATCGCCAGGCCTGAATGCGCAAGGACCGGCCTGGCGATTTGTCTTTGCCGCAGAAGACTTGGCTCGCGGTCACCGGTAAGGGCCGATGACGGGGATCGCCGCAACGCCCAAGTCGAAGCGAAACGGTCCAGCTTCGCATATGCCCCTCCCTTCCGGCCTTTTCCATTCCGCCGGCCCTTCGGCGAGGATTCGCCAGCACCACAAGCACGCCGGGCCGCTGCCGCGCCGACAGGGCACGGCATTCCGAGACGGCGAATCGATGACTGGCCCCACGCCCTTTGCAATCGTCGACTGTCGAAGACCGGGAGTTTTTTGCTTTTATACAAGCGCGCAACAAGCGCAGGCTGTGTCGCATTTGCCCTACAGCCGCAAGCATATGCACGAAGCGCCCCACTCAACGAACGGCTTGAGCAATAAAGTCAATACGCGAGCTTCACAGTCGCATCGTTCCATGCAAATGTCGCAAACAGACCGCCAGGCGCGACACCTTCAAGAGACGCTTGGTCAACAATATAAGAGTGGAACTTCCGATGACCAAGACAGCTGCGAAGAAGCGTTCGCTTGTGTTTTTTCTCGTGCCCAATTTCACGTTGCTGCCCCTGTCGGCAGCCATCGAGACATTGCGCATCGCCAACCGGATGCTTGGCTATGAGGCCTACACCTGGCGGCTCTCTTCCGTCGACGGCACGCAGGTACTATCGTCGAGCGGCATCGGCATCGAGGTCAACTCATCGCTCGCGGACGAACGCAAATTTCTCGGTGGCGAAAACCGCCCGTCGATGGTCCTGGTCTGTTCGGGAATCGACATCGAGGAGTTTCACAACAAGTCCGTCAATGCCTGGCTGCGGGAAGCCTACAACCGGGGCGTCTCCGTCGGCTCGCTCTGCACCGGCGCCCATGTGCTGGCGCAGGCCGGCCTTCTGTCCGGCAAGCGCTGCGCCATCCATTGGGAGAACCTGCCGGGGTTTGCCGAGGCCTACCCGCAGGCCGAGGTCTATGCCGACCTCTATGAAATCGACAGCAACATTTATACCTGCGCCGGTGGCACGGCCTCCCTGGACATGATGCTGAACCTGATCGACCAGGATTTTGGCGAGAACCTGGTGAATCGTGTTTGCGAACAGGCGCTCACCGACCGCGTGCGCGGCCCGCACGACCGCCAGCGCCTGCCGCTGCGCGCCCGTCTCGGCGTCCAGAATGCCAAGGTCCTCTCGATTATCGAACTGATGGAGAACAATCTCTCCGAGCCGCTGTCGCTCTTGGAGATCGCCGATAGCGCCGATCTGTCCCGCCGCCAGATCGAGCGCTTGTTCCGCCAGGAGATGGGCCGTTCCCCGGCCCGCTACTACCTCGAGATCCGCCTGGACCGGGCGCGCCACCTGCTGGTTCAGTCCTCCATGCCGGTGGTCGAGGTGGCCGTCGCCTGCGGATTCGTTTCCGCCTCGCACTTCTCCAAGTGCTATCGCGAACTCTACAATCGTTCGCCCCAGCAGGAACGCGCAGACCGCAAGCTGACGCTTGCGACCGCCGCGGCGGGGCGCTGACGGCGTTCGATCCGCCGCGCCATGACCACTGCCCCTGCTTCCAGGGTTGACGAATTTCAGAAAGCGGGGATGCCTTTCAAGGTTTCCCCTCGCCTGCCTGACGCGCATGCGCCAGCTTGATCTGCATCAGCGTGTCCAGGTTCTGGTTGACCCGGCAGTAGAACTCCTCATCGACGAACGGACGCAGCATGAAGTCGTTGCCGCCGGCCTTCAGGAAGCGGGCGGACAGCAATCGATCGGTGGACGAGGAAACGCCGATGATGCGCAACTCGTGTGAGCCGATCGAGGTCCGGATCCGCCGCGTCAGTTCGAAACCGTCGATATCGGGCATGTTGTAGTCCGTGACCATCAAGCCGATATCCGGATTTTCCTTCAGGATCGAAAGCGCAGCCGCCCCGCTGTCGGCAGTGCTGACACGGAAATTGTAGCGCTTCAGCCGCGTGGTCAGCAGCGCACGCGCCGAAGGACTGTCGTCAACGATCAGGACATGATGCCGGTGATTGGTCAAAAACCGGCAGACAGACTCCGCAAGCATCTCGACCGCGAATACGCTGTCCTTGATGATATAGTCGACCACCTCCTTGGAAAGCAGCTGGTCGCGCATCTGCTGATGGAACGTTCCGGTGAAGACGATCGTCGGGACGCTGAAATCGATGAGATAGTTCAGCGCTTCGCCGTTCTCGGCCCCTGGAAGGTTGATGTTGGATATGGCGAGCGTGACCGGGACAGTCGACCCATCATAGGCCTCCTCGAGTTCCAGAAAGCTCCGGCAGACCTCGACCTCGATCCCGAACAACTCCTTCAGGCGCGTGCTGATCATCGAGGTGAAGACATTGGAATCTTCGGCCAGCAAGATGCGGTGGTGAGCCAGCGACGCGCCGGAATATTGCATGCCGGAGATACCGATGAATGACATGTCTTGCCTTCTAAGCTGAGGGGTTTCGCGTGCTGCGGGTCGGAAGACGACAGAAGTGACAGCACCGGACCTGCGCATGGTCCCATCCGAAGGGGACTTCCACGCTTCGGGCAACAGTCAAAGAGGTAAGACTAACCCTTTGCGAAAGCGTTAAAATATGGCTCCGCAATTAAATGGAAAAGCAATCCAAGGAATAACGCAACGAACCGTCGGAAGACTTTTTGCCCCATGGCGTGACCTTGAGACATCGAAAGCGGCGCAAGGCCACTGGATGCACCGCTTTCGAAGGTGTGAAGCGATTACTTGATGACAGCCGAACCGCGACTGATCTCGACGTTCTCATCGCCGTTGAGACCCACGCGGTCGCCGTTGGGAAGGGTGACGAAGCAGCCGGAAGGGCAGATGGTTTCGGTTTCGCCCGAGGCAAGGGCCAGTTCCGAGCGGCTGCCGTTCTCGACGATCGTCAGAACGACCGCGTCGCCATCCTTGTTGGTGATCGATGCCGCAAAAGCCGGCGCGACCATCGCGCCCGAGACAAGCAGCACTGCAAGCATTCGCATCATTTCTGCCCGGCGCTACACGCCGCCCCTGTTTCAAACCCCGTGAGACCCTAGCCTCACTTTGAAGGATTTGCATGTGTTTTATGACGCGATCGCTGAATGTGGCGTGAATGCGGCATTCATGTTCAGCCGGTTTCGTCGGCCCCCTCTTCGACAACCTTCGGCTTTGGCCTCTGTGTCGGCTGCGCCGCGGCGGAAGCCGCCGTCTTCGCACTGTCGATCATGGCGGCGACGAGTTCTGCGCTCTGCGCGTCGATGGTGACCGGCACGGTTGCGGCCGCCGGGGCCGAGAGTGCGATATCCTCCTCACGCAGCCGCTCGAGCAAGGCGGTCCGCAGCTCCGTCTTCACAGTTCCGGCGTTCGACACGTCGGCAACGAACGCGCGCAATTCGAACTCGAGCGTGGAACCGGTGAAATTGACGAACACCACCGATGGCTCGGGATTGCGCAGGACCTGCTGGGTGGCGGCCACTTCGAGCAGGAGGTCGGTGATCCGGCGCGGGTCGTTGCCGGCATAGACGCTGACCGGAACCTCGATGCGTCCGAGCTTATTGCGATGCGTCCAGTTGCCGACCGTACCGTTGATCAGCACCGAGTTCGGCACGATGATCGTCTGCCGCTGGAAGGTCTCGATCTCGGTGGCGCGAACGGAAATGCGCTTGACGTAGCCTTCCGTCGTCCCGGCGACCACCCAGTCGCCAACCTTGAACGGACGCTCGGCCAGCAGTATCAGGCCGGACACGAAGTTCGACACGATGTTCTGCAGGCCGAAACCGATGCCGAGCGAGAGCGCACCGGCAACGAGCGCCAGGCTGGAGAGATCGATACCCGCCGCCGAGATGCCGATCAGGCCGGCGAGCCCGACGCCTGCATATCCGATCGCGGTCCTGACCGAGTTGCGCACGCCCGGATCGACGTGGCTGCGCGCCATCACCGTCCCGTCGAGCCAGCGCTGGAACCACCGCGTTACCACCAGGCCAAGGGCGAACAGCACCAGCCCCGCCAGGATTCCGACGATCGAGATGGAGATGCTGCCGATATTGATCTCGGTGAAGATCCGGTAGGCCCAGCTCTCGATGTCGCCGATCTGGAAGCCCCACTGCAGCAGGATGCCCGGAACGCCGAGGAAGAGGACGATCATGTAGATGCCGAGACCGGCGGCCAGTCCCGTCTGGTCCATCCCAATTTCGTTGAGCTGGTAGCGTTCCGCCAGTCTCTGGCCGAGGTAGGTCCTGGCGAAAGCGCCCTGCGCACCGATCGCCCGGCCGGACAGAATCCCGATGTACATGGTGACCATGATCGCGCCGGTGACAACGATCTGGTTGGCGACGAAACGGGCGAGCCCCACATAGCCGATCAGCGCCGTGCCGATCAGGCCGAAACCGATTGTCAGAAGCAGTATCGACAGCGTACGCGGCCAGGGTCGACCATCGCTGCTGGGGTCCTCGCCCTCCCTCAGCATCGGGCGGATGAACGAGATCCAGATGAGGATCACCCCGATGACGATCGAGGCAATCATGCTCTTGGCCACCGTCAACACGACGGCGGACCCGAGCGCGACACTGACAGCCCCGAGGAAATAATCGAGCGCATTGGTAAACGCCATCGCGAAGATGGACCGCTCGAGCTTTCTGGCGCCCTCGTTGGACACGCTGACAAGACGCCACTCCGGCCGCTTGGGGGCGAGCACCGCCCGACTCAGCGCCGAGACGAAATAGAGACCGACGCAGACCGCAAACAGCGACGACACCATCGGCGCGATGTCCGGCCGCAGAACATTGAAGCTATTGAGCAGCGAGTAGCAAACGAAGGCGAAGGCGCCGACTGCGAATGTCGGAATAGTGATCGACCAGAAGGCGATCATCAGCCGGGTGATATAATGTGGCTTCTCGATGGTCTTGTTGCGCTGGATCAGCGGACCCGCAAGGCGGTGTCCGCCGGAGTAGAGCACAAGGCCGATGACCAGCGACAGCGAGATGGCGGCAAGCAGTGATTCCCGTTTGAACGACCAGACGAAACGCAGCCAGCCGCCAACGGTCCTCTGCAGGTCCGCCCCTTCCTGGCTGCCGGCGGCGAGCGCGTCCTCCAACACGGCCGGGCTGATGTTCGTGCGGTTCAACAGCGTCTCGGTGAACAGCGTGCGGCGCATTTCCGTCACCTGATTGGCAAGCTGCGTCGCCTCGATCGACAATGCCTCGGCATTGCCTGTGACGGAATTGATCGCTGCTCTTTCCTCGGCGAGCTTGGCGCGCTCCTCCTTGATCGCCTCTGCTTCCTGCCCCTCAGCGGGCACGGGTCCCAGTTCGTCCAGCCTTGCCTTGATGTCGTTGAAGCGCGGGCGGGTGGAAACGGAGGCATCGAGGGCGGAACGGCCAAGCTGTTCCACCTTGAGCTTCAGTTCGGCGAGCTTCGGCTCGTCATCGCGGGCGGCATCGATCTGCTTGCGCAGGTCGTTGAGTTGCCTGCGCGCTTGGTCCACCTTATCGTTCGCCTCGGTAATCGGGCTTGCCGGCGCGGCGACGGTCTGTCCGTCCGGCGCCGGCTCCTGGGCGAAAGCCCAAGCAGGCTGGAGCAGCGGCAGAACGGCCAGTAGCGCAAGAACAGCGCGTTTGAGAGTCGTCACGGACAATCCCTATTTCCATTTCGGCGCACACGGATGATTGGCAGAATCGTGTGCAAAATCAACGTCTGGCTGGCAGCGCAACCAGCAGAATCGCGGCAAACCCGGATTCGGCGCGCAAACTATTGCGCCACCCGGGCGAAGTGAAGGCAACTTGCGTCAGAAGCCTGCACCGGGAAGGGCGAGATAATCCAGCTCCGCCGGCGTCGATTGGCGCCCGAGCAGGGCGTTGCGATGAGGAAACCGACCGAAATCACGGATAACGGCGTGATGGCGGAGCGCATAATCGAGATAGGTCTTCTCGCCGAGCGCCCTGAACAGCGCAACCGACCGGTCCTGATCGGCAATCTCTTCGGAATGTTCGAAGGGCAGGTAGAAAAAATGCCGGCGATCGTAGGAGACCTTGACGTCGGCGCCCGCCTCCAGGGCCAGCTTCGCCTCCCGCAGGGCGATCCAGTCGGTTGCGAAGGCCATTGGCGTATTGCGATACATATTGCGCGGAAACTGGTCGAGAACAATCACCGCGGCAAGGCGCGCATCCGGCGTTTCGCGCCAGGCATTCGGGACGTGTCGGGCAAGCGCGAGGTGGGTGGTGGCATAGCGGGTTCGGATGTGGGCATCGAGTTGCGGCGGCGGTGTGAACCAGTGCTCCGGCGCGAGCAGTTCGCACCAGAACTCGACAACCTCCAGGGGCTCCGCCACATTATCGTCCGCGCGCATAGATTTCCTCCGTGGCCCTTGCCAAGTCAATGCGATGCACCAGCCTGCTGTTCCGCCAGCCGCGTCGCTCCTGGCTGACAATAATACGACAGATCGACGGCCGGAGAATGGATTTGTGCATGCCCGTCGGGCCGGCTCTGGCGGGGCGGCAGGTTGATCGAACGGCTTTCCTCTTGCAAGGACATGCGCATCTTCCTATCACCAACCAAAGCAGCGACGGACAGGCAAAACCATGAGTGAAGCCAAGATCAAGGCCAGGCCGACGGGAGCCACCGCCACACTCGGCCGTACGGGGTTTCCCCACGTAACCTCCGCAACCGGCGGCACGCTCGACATCGTGACGGGCGCCTCGCAGCCGGGATTCAACCCGCTTGACCTGCTCTATGCCTCGCTGTCCGCCTGCCTCACCATGAGCGCACGCATGGCGGCAAGCCAGATGGGCGTCCTCGTCAGGTTGACCGAGGTCGCGGCCGTCGTCACCGGTGAGAAGGCCCCCGAGGGCCCGTCGCGCGTGCAGAGGTTCAACATCGCCTTCACCATCCGCGGCGACATCGACGCGCAAACCCGCGAGGCGATCGCCCGTGCGGCCGAGGACGAAATCTGCACGGTGAGCAACACCATACGCGGAAATCCGAAATTCGTGACGACGATTTCCGGCTAGCTGCCAGCGCAAAGACGGTCTACGGGGACCTGTCAGCCTGCGCGTCTGCTCGCATCCGTTCGCTCCCCTCAGCTTTTTCGGCAAACGGTTCGAGGTCCGGATCGAACTCGACCTCGACGACATTGTTGAAGACGGCGGTTGCAAGCATGATGCCGGCAAAAGCAACGAGGTCGACGAGCGTCTTGCTGTCATAGCGCCTCTTGAGTTCTTCCCAGATCTCGGCTGGCACCGCATTGGAATCGGTGACGATCGCCTTGCCGAAGCGGTCGAGCAGCGCTTCCGTTTCGGCGAGCTCCAGCGCATCGGGATCGAAGCCTGCATTGGTCAAGGCGCGGCGGAAGAACGTGATGGCGATCTTCGACTTCGCCGCCTTCGATATCGCATGCGAGAAGATCCAGATCTCGCGATCGGTGATTGCGGGGTCGAGTTCGGCCCGGAGCGTGAACCATTCGGCATAGATGCGGTGCGCGGTTGGCGAATGCAGCAGCGTGCGCTTCATGTTCGTCATGCGGCCACGCAAGGCCAGTTCGCGATCATGCTCGGCGCGAACGGCATCGCTGGCAACGGTATAGTCGATCTGCGGTATCTGGCTCATCATGCGTCTTTGTACAGGGAGCGGCCGCCGCGATGTGGCGAATCCGTCAGTTGCGACATCTTGATAGCACGCAATTGCCAACGTCCCGAGTATCGATTTCGACTGTGCCCACGCGGGCAATCGCCACAGTCAGGGAGCGCAAAACCGGATTGCCGCTCGGCAGAAAAAATGCAACCATCGACGCGCTTGCACGCTGTCGGTTTCCGGCGTGCCAGGCAATACGGATGAGGACTGACGCGATTGTTCGATAGGACTGATTGCACTCGGTGATCCCGTCGCATGCGGATCGCCCTTTAATGGGGGATAGCAGGCATGATTGCACAGCTGACCGCCCTGGAGCGCACCTACGCTGTGATGATGCTAGTCGTGATCATCTGCGTCGGCGTAGCAATGGCCGTCGTCGGGCGGGGCGATCTTCTCGCCGTGCATGGCTGGGTCGTCGTAATCTTCACAATGGTCGTGATAGGGCTTCTGCTACGCGGAATAGACGCGGCCGAGCCATCTGAAGAGCGTTTCCGCGAATACTATGACGATCCGACCAAGGCCGGCATCATACTGGCACTCGTCTGGGGCGTCGTCGGCATGTTCGTCGGCGTCTGGGTCGCGGCCCTGCTGGCCTGGCCGGACCTGACCTTCGATGCCGCCTGGGCAAGCTTCGGACGGCTGCGCCCGGTGCATACCAGCGGCGTTATCTTCGGCTTCGGCGGCAATGCGCTGATTGCAACCTCCTTTCACGTGCTGCAGCGGACCACGCGCGCCCGTCTGCCCGACCAGTTGAGCCCCTGGTTCGTGCTGCTCGGCTACAACCTGTTCTGCGTGCTGGCGGCGACCGGTTACCTGATGGGGCTGACGCAGTCGAAGGAATACGCAGAGCCGGAATGGTATGCCGATCTGTGGCTGGTCATCGTCTGGGTGGTCTACTTCTCGATCTACCTGCGCACGCTGGCGCGCCGCAGGGAGCCGCATATCTACGTCGCCAACTGGTATTACATGGCGTTCATCCTCTTGGTTGCCGTGCTGCACATCGTCAACAATCTGGCGGTTCCGGTGTCGCTAAGCCACGCCAAGAGCTACTCGCTCTTTTCCGGCGTGCAGGACGCGATGACACAGTGGTGGTATGGCCACAACGCCGTCGCCTTCTTCCTCACCGCCGGCTTCCTCGGCATGCTCTATTACTATCTGCCCAAGCGCGCCGGCCGGCCGATCTATTCCTACCGCATGTCGATCATCAGCTTCTGGGGCATCACGTTCATCTATATGTGGGCCGGATCGCACCACCTGCACTACACCGCCCTGCCCCACTGGGTGCAGACGCTGGGCATGGTCTTCTCGCTGGTGCTGCTCGTGCCGTCCTGGGCATCGGCCGGCAACGCGCTCCTGACCTTGAACGGCGCCTGGCACAAGGTGCGCGACGACGCCGTGCTGCGCTTCATGATGCTGGCGGCGATCTTCTACGGTATCGCCACCTTCGAAGGCTCGTTCATGGCGATTCGCGCCGTCAACTCGCTTTCGCACTATACCGACTGGACCGTCGGCCACGTCCATGCCGGCGCGCTCGGCTGGGTGGCCATGATCACCTTCGGCTCGCTCTACGCGCTCGTTCCCTGGATGTGGAAGCGCCCGGCCCTCTATTCGGCCAGGCTCGTGGAGGTCCATTTCTGGCTCGCGCTCGCCGGCACCGTCGTCTACGTCTTTTCGATGTGGAACTCCGGCATCACGCAGGGGTTGATGTGGCGCACCTATGACGAACACGGCACGCTGGCCTACTCCTTCGTCGATTCGCTTGTCGCGATGCACCCTTACTACATCGCGCGCACCTTCGGCGGACTACTGTTTCTAACCGGAACGGTCGTGGCCTGCTACAATATCTGGATGACGATCAGACGGCCATCGCCGGTAGACGAGGGCGCGGCGGTCGACCTGCCGCTCGAACCGCCAGCGCCGAAGGCCTGGGCGCAGGCCGGGGAGTAGCCCGATGTTCAACTTCCACTACCGGCTCGAACGCAATGCCATCGGCCTCACGGTCGCGATCATCATCGCCGGCGGCATCGGCGGCCTGGTCGAGATCGCCCCCCTCTTCACCATCGACGAAACGGTGGAGGATGCGCCCGACATGCGCGTCTACACGCCGCTGGAGATCGCTGGCCGCAACATCTACATTCGCGAGGGCTGCTACGCCTGCCATTCGCAGATGATCCGCACCCTGCGCGACGAAGTGGAGCGCTACGGCCCCTATTCGCTTGCGGTCGAATCCAAATACGATCATCCGATGCTGTGGGGCTCCAAGCGCACCGGCCCGGACATCGCCCGCATCGGCGGGAAATACTCCAACGAATGGCAGGTCGCCCACCTCTACAATCCGCGCGATCTCGTGCCGGAATCGAAGATGCCCGCCTATCGCTGGCTGCTGCGCAATTCGCTCAAGATCGACGATCTGGGAGAGCATCTGGCCGCACTTCGCAAGGTTGGCGTTCCCTATACCGACGAGATGATCGCCAATGCCACCGCGGACGCCTACGGCCAGGCCAATCCGGACAGCGGCCAGGCCGCCGGCGTGACCGAACGCTATGGTGACAAGACAAATGTCAGCCTGTTCGACGGCAGGGGCGAAACGCTGACCGAGATGGACGCGATCGTCGCCTACCTGCAGATCCTCGGGCGGCTAACGGATGCAGCCAAGCAATCAGCCCAGGCCAAAGTGGAGTAGCGTCATGAGCTTCGACCACGACACCGTCACCGCTTTCGCCAAGTCGTTCGGGCTGTTCTACCTGATCGCCATGTCCATCGGCGTGGTGATCTACGCCTACTGGCCGAAGAACCGGAAACGGTTCGACCACGCGGCCAACTCCATCATCTCGGATGACGAGGACCGGCCATGTCAGTAGGGGAGCGCGATCCCATCAGCGGCCACATGACGACCGGCCACGAATGGAACGGCATCAAGGAGCTGCACACGCCGGTGCCGAAGCCGGTCTGGTTCTTCCTGATTGCGTTTACGCTTTTCGGCGTCATCTGGACGCTGTTCATGCCGAGCTGGCCATATGGGACTGGCTATTTCAAGGGATGGCTCGGGATCGACCAGAAGCAGACCGTTGCCAGGCAACTGGAGGAAGGCAGGGCAGACCGGGCCGCCTGGACAGCACGAATTGAAAAGGAGGACTTCGCCGCGATCAAGGCAGATTCCGACCTGATGGGCGTCGTGCGCGAGACGGGCCACACCTTGTTCGGCGACAATTGCGCCGCCTGCCACGGCACGGGCGGAGAAGGCAACCTGGGCTATCCCAACATTGTGGCAGCCCCGATGCTCTGGGGTGACACCCCCGAGATCATCGCCGAAACGATCACCGTTGGCATCAACGGCGCCGATCCGAACACGCGGGTGTCGCAAATGCTGGCCTTCGGCCGCAACCAGATGCTCGACCGCCCGGCCATCCAGCAGGTGATCACCTATGTGCGCTCGCTCTCCGGATTGGAACAGCGAACGGAGGCGAACGCCGCCGCGATCGATGCCGGGAAGGAGATCTTCGCCGCCAACTGCGTCAGCTGTCACGGCGACGACGCCAAGGGCAAGACCGACGTTGGCGCGCCGAACCTGACCGATCACTTCTGGATCCACGGCTCGAGCCGCGATGCGATCTATCAGACGGTCTTCAATGGCCGGCAGGGCCACATGCCAAGCTGGGGCCTTCGCCTGTCGCCGGTCGCCATCAAGATACTCGCCCTCTACCTGACGGACCTCCGGGAGCAACAGCATGCGGCTGTCGGAAATGGGACATGAGCGGGCTTGCGATCCGGCCGAGGACCTGGGTGCTTCTGGCGGCCGGCGCCGGGCTGTCGCTTCTGGCGCTGGCCAACGCCCATATGATCTATGTCGCGGTCGTGTCCGAGCCCGACTGCGTCGCGCACCTGAAGTCGGAATCGGTCACCCCGGGCGAATACCGCGCGGCCGGCTCGGCTTGCTGAGAAGCCTGCATGCTTCAACGGGTTACGGAGAGACCTCAGATGAAGATGCCTGAAACCGTTCCCCCGCTGCCGAAGGCGGTCGACCGCAACCGCAACCTGCCCGGACGACGGGCTTTCACGTGGCTGGCGCAGGGGTGGCGTGATCTGTGGACCGTGCCGCTGCCGAGCCTGCTTTATGGCCTCGGCGTCGCGGTCGTCTCGATCATCATCGTCGGCGGGCTCTACTCGATCGGCTACGACTATGCCCTTTTCCCGGCGCTTGCCGGCTTTCTCGTCGTCGGCCCCGCGCTTGCCGCCGGCCTCTATGAAAAGAGCCGCAGGTTGGAAGCAGGACTGCCTGTTTCCCTCGCCGCCATGATCCGGCCGAAACCCGGTACGGGTCAGCACGTGCTGTTCGTCGGTGCCGTCCTCTGCGGGCTGATGCTGCTGTGGATGCGCGCAGCCGTCATCCTGTACGCGCTATTCGCCGGTTGGCAGCCGTTCGAGGGCCTCAATCATATCGTACCGATACTGTTCAGCACGCCGACGGGCTTGGCGCTGCTTTGCGTCGGCACGGTGGTGGGCGCCCTCTTCGCCGCCTTCGCCTTCGCCATCAGCGTCTTTGGCGTGCCCATGGTGGTGGACAAGGACGTGGATGCCTTCACCGCCATGGGGACCAGTATTTCGCTTGCCTGGAACAACCTGCCGGTGATGCTGACGTGGGGCTTCATCGTCCTCGTCCTGACCGTCGTCAGCCTTCTTTCCGGCATGCTTGGCTTCATCATCACCTTTCCGCTTCTTGGCCACGCCACCTGGCATGCCTATCAGGCGATCAAGGATTGAGGCGACGCCCATTCGGCCGGGATGGAACCCTGTGGCCGCATGGCGGTTACTCCATCGAGCGGAACCCGCGAGGCAAGGCCATGAATGTTCTCACCTACCTGATCCCGATTTCTCTCATTCTCGGCACCGGTGCGCTGGTGCTGTTCTTGTGGTCCTTGTGGAGCGGGCAGTACGAGGACATGGACGGGGCGGCCGAGCGCATCCTCTACGACGAGGACATCCCGCTGCAGCCGGCCACACCACCCGACGGCGGCAAGGCGGAGAAGCCCGCCGGAAGAGCAGAACGAACGCCGACCGGGCCGCTCAGGGCCCCCGGTCGCCAAGCCCGGAGCCCCTGAACAGGCGGTTGGATCAAGCCTTGTGGTCCAGTCGTGCAACCAGCCGGTCCCCGGCCCACTGAATGGCGCAGACGAGCAGGATCAGCACGGCAACAACGGCAATCATCACGGTCGTCTCGAAGCGTTGGTAGCCATAGCGGATGGCAAGGTCGCCGAGACCCCCGGCACCGATCGCGCCCGCCATCGCCGACGCCCCGATCAGCGTGATCAGGGTCACCGTAAACCCCGCAATGAGGCTGGGCAGCGCCTCGGGCACCAGCACTTCCCGCACGATCGTCCAGCGATTGCCGCCCATGGCACGAACGGCCTCGATCAAGCCCCGATCGACCTCGCGCAGCGAGACTTCCGCCATGCGGGCGTAATAGGGCGTGGCCGCGATCGAAAGCGGCACGATCGCTGCCCACATGCCGATCGAGGTGCCGACGATGAACCGGGTTACCGGGATCAGCGCGACCAGCAGGATGATGAACGGCACGGAGCGAAACCCGTTGACGATCGCGCCGAGGATGCGGTTGATCCAGAGGTTTTCGGCAATTCCGCCCTTGGCGGTCGCCACCAGCACGAGTCCGAGCGGCAGGCCGGCCGCCAGGGAAATCAACCCCGATGCCCCCGTCATGACGATCGTTTCCCAGAACGAGCGGATGAAGAGCTCAATCATGACCGGGGACATGGCCCAGAACCTCCACTTTGGCGCCGTGGCGCTCAAGATATGCAATCGCCCGCGCTGGCCCCTCGGCCAACGGCGGAACACCGATGAAGAAGCGGGCGACCGACTGCTGCTGGATATGGTCGATGCCGCCATGGATCAGGCGAAAGCCGCCCGACAATTCGCCCGAGAGGCCGGCCAGCAGATAGCCGGCATTTGGACCCGAGAGATCGACGCCGAGAATGGTTTCTCCCTTTGGCTCGCCCTCCAGCCGTGCGGCGACATGTGGCGGCAGTTTCGTCCGGATGCCGGCAAGCATGCTGCGCGTCGTCTCGGTGTGCGGATTGGCGAACACCGACCAGACGGACCCTTCTTCGATGATGCGTCCCGCATCGATCACCGCGACCCGGTCCGCAATCGTTCGGATCACTTCCATCTCGTGGGTGATCAGCAGGATCGTCAACCCGAGCTTGGCGTTGATGTCCTTCAGGAGATCGAGAATGGCCGCGGTCGTCTCCGGATCGAGCGCGGAGGTCGCTTCGTCCGAAAGCAGCAGCGCCGGCTTTGCGGCAAGCGCGCGGGCGATGCCGACGCGCTGCTTCTGCCCGCCGGACAGCGCCTTGGGATAGCTTTTCGCCTTGCCGGAAAGGCCGACAAGATCGAGGAGTTCGGCGGCCCGCGCCAGCCGCTTCTCTTTTGTCCAGCCCTCGATCTTCAGCGGCAGCGCGACGTTCTCCTCGACCGTCTTGGCCGACAGCAGGTTGAAATGCTGGAAGATCATGCCGATCCGGCGGCGAACGGGCTGCAGTTCTTCTTCGCTCAGGCCGGTGATCTCGCGCCCCTCGATCTGGATGGAACCGCGGTCGGGCCGCTCCAGGCCGTTGAGGCATCGGATGAGGGTGGACTTGCCGGCGCCGCTGCGGCCGATCAGTCCTAGGATCTCACCTTTGCGCACCGTCAAAGACACGCCGTCGATCGCCGGTGTCTGGCCGAAATGGCGGTGTACGCCGGACAGCCGGACGACGGCGTCACGTCCGCTTTCGGCATCCGCCGGCTGGCCGACGAATGAATGATGGGAGGTCATGGGTGTTCCTTTCCGCCATCTCGCAATGGCGAGGCGGCTCGCGACGCCCAATGGGTCGCGAGCCGCCTGATGTTCATGTCCGAAGGCGGGTCAGGTCAATAGGCGACGGTGCCGGTGCCCTTGTAGACGCGATCGAATTCGGCCTTCACGGCGTCGTTCTGGTAGGAAGAGACGAGCGTCTTCACCCAGGGCAGATCCTTGTCGGCTTCGCGCACCGCAATGAAGTTGCGATAGGGATTGTTCTCGATCGTCTCGATCGCGATGCGATCCTCGATCGCAAGCCCGCTCTGCAGCGCCCAGTTGGTGTTGACGACGGCGGCATCGAGGTCATCGACCGTGCGGCCGACGATGCCAGCGTCCAGTTCTTTGATCTCGACGTTCTTGGGGTTCTCGGCGATATCGGCAACGGTCGCGAGGATGCCGGTGCCGTCCTTGAGCTTGATGACGCCCTGCTCTTGCAGCACCAGTAGCGCGCGGCCTTCGTTCGACGGATCGTTCGGCACGCCAATCACCGCGCCCTCGGGCAGATCGGCTACGCTCTTGTGCTTCTTGGAATAGATGCCGATCGGCCAGACGGCCGTGTAGCCGGCAATCACGATCTTGTAGCCGTGTGCCTGGATCTGGTTTTCGAGATAGGGACCGTGCTGGAAGGCGTTAGCGTCGATCTCGCCGCGCTCCAGTGCCTCGTTCGGCTGGGTGTAGTCGTTGAAGATGACCGGTTCGACCGTCAGGCCCTTCTTGGCAGCCTCGGCGACAACGACGCGCCAGACGTCCTCGTCCTCGCCGCTCATGATGCCGACCTTGACCGTCGTCTTGTCCTCGGCCTGGGCGGCACCCGGCATCGTCGAGGCGAAGGTTGCAACGGTTGCCGCCAGAAGCGCGGCAAGCCCTCCCCGGCGGGTGACGCGAACGCTGTCGAGAAGTTGGAGAACGGTCTTGGTCATGGATTTACCTGCTTTCACATTGTGCCGGTCTTGGGAGGACCATCGGTTGTCGCGGTCGGAAAATCGCAAATACCCATTCTTGAAGCAAAGAATGGTCATTTGTTGGGCGTGGCGCCTGCGAAAAATCCGTTCCGTGAAACGGTTTGCGGTGGAAATTTCCACCAAACCTATAGATTTCTGGCCGCCCCGGCGCATGACGCGCCGAAACGGCTGCTTGAGCCGCCCTTCTCCCGTTCAGGGGCGGGCGGTGTCGAACGGTCAGACGACCGAGACGAACTTCGTCACGAGATAGGCCTCGATCGCTTCCGATCCGCCTTCGTTGCCGTAGCCGGAATCCTTGATTCCGCCGAAGGGGACTTCCGGCAGCGCCAGGCCGTTATGGTTGATCGTCGTCATGCCTGCTTCGACGCGCGTCGCAAGCGCGTGCGCGCTTTCGATCGACGAGGTGAAGGCATAGGAGGCAAGGCCGAACGGCAGGCGGTTCGCCTCCTCGATCGCCGCATCGAGGCTTGCGACCGGGTTGATGATGGCGAGCGGGCCGAACGGCTCCTCGTTCATCACCCGGGCATCGGTCGGCACATTGGCGAGAACCGTCGCCTCGAAGAAATTGCCCTTGTTGCCGATCCGCCGGCCGCCGGTCACCAGCCGCCCGCCGCGTTCGACCGCATCGTTGATCAGCGCCTCGAGCGCGGGGATGCGGCGCTCGTTTGCGAGCGGCCCCATCGTCACGCCGTCCTCCAGCCCATTGCCGATCTTGACCGCGCGCGCGGCCTCGACGAAGCCGTCGAGGAAGCGATCGAACACCTTCTCCTGGACGAGGAAGCGCGTCGGCGAGACGCAGACCTGGCCGGCATTGCGGAACTTCGAGAAGGCGAGGACCTTCACCGCCTTTTCGACGTCGGCATCCTCCAGCACGATCGCAGGCGCATGGCCGCCGAGCTCCATCGTCGCCCGCTTCATGTGCAGGCCGGCGAGCGCCGCCAGTTGCTTGCCGATCGGGGTCGAGCCGGTGAACGAGATCTTGCGGATGACCGGGTGCGCGATCAGGTATTCGGAGATCTCGGAAGGGACGCCGAAGACGAGCCCGATGACGCCGGCGGGAACCCCGGCATCGACGAAGGCGCGGATCAGTTCGGCAGGCGAAGCCGGCGTTTCTTCCGGCGCCTTGACGATGATCGAGCAACCTGCGGCAAGCGCCCCGGACAGCTTGCGAACAACCTGATTGATCGGGAAATTCCACGGCGTAAAGGCCGCGGCCGGACCGACGGGCAGCTTGATTGCGGTCTGCGAGACGTTGGGGCTGCGGCCGGGGATCACCTGGCCGTAGGTGCGCCGGCCCTCCTCGGCGAACCATTCGATCAGGTCGCTGGCGGCGGCGATTTCGCCCATCGCCTCGCCGAGCGGCTTGCCCTGCTCGCGCGTCATCAGGACGGCAATGCCTTCCCGGCGCTCGCGCAGGATGTCGGCGGCCCGGCGCATGATCTTCGAGCGTTCGTAGGCCGAAACGTTGCTCCAGACCCTGAAGCCGGCATCGGCCGCGGCAACCGCGGCATCGAGGTCCGCGCGCGTTGCCTTCGACACCTTGCCGATCTCCTCGCCTGTTGCCGGATCGAGCACCGGAATCGTCGCGCCGTCCGAGGAGCCGCGCCATTCGCCGTTGATCAAAAGCGTCGTGTCTCGATATGCATGCGTCGTCATCATATTCTCCGAGCTTCGGCAGGGCGCCGCTGCGGCGCCGGGTATTTGGGTGCGCCCCGCTTGTATCGAATTGCGCTCCGGAAGCAACCTGTCCGATCATCGCACCCATCGAGCAGTGTCACTCGACATGCCTGCCTCAGTTCGGCGCGTGGACGCTCGGCATAAAATTGATTGTTCGAGCGTCAAAATGATGTGGCGGCCTCGGCGGCAGGCGCTAATCTTCGACACCAAATCGACCCTGTCACTCGCGCGCTGCGATGCCCCCGCAATCGGCCGCCCGTTCTCAGGGCCGGCGCACTGCGAAGAAGGATCCGACGATGTCGAATGTCACCGCGGAGAATGCCAGACCTGCCAACCCCGCAGGAGTGGAGGAAAGCCTGTGGGCGCAAATGATGATGATGCGGCGGATCTACATGGCATCGCCGGTGTTCAAGGTGCTCTTTGCAATCTCCGCGGGCAGCTTCGTGGTCGTCGTGGCAACGGCGCTCGGCCAGATTGTGCTGAACCAGTGGTACAAGCCATTTTACGACGCGATCGAACGCCGCGACACCGATGCCTTCTTTCACCAGTTGACCATCTTTGCCGGAATTGCCGGCGTGCTTGTTCTGTTCAACGTCTCGCAACAATGGCTGAACCAGATGTTTCGCCTCAAGCTGCGCGAAGGCCTGACCAGAGACCTCATTGCCGAGTGGATGCGCCCGCGACGCGCCTTCCGACTAGCCAGTGTCGGCGCGATCGGCATCAATCCGGACCAGCGCATGCAGGAAGACGCTGGCCACCTCGCCGACCTGACGACCGACCTTGCCTTCGGTCTGCTGCAGTCGTCGATCCTGCTGTTTTCCTTCGTCGGCGTTCTTTGGTCGCTCTCGGACGGTTTCGTATTTCACGTCGGTGAACGGAGCTTCGACATCCCCGGCTACATGGTCTGGGCGGCGATCATCTATGCCGGCTCCGCATCCTGGCTCAGCTGGCTGGTCGGACGCCCGCTGATCAACCTCAACGGCGAGCGCTACAATCGCGAGGCGGCACTGCGCTTCACCATGATGCGCGTCAACGAGCACATCGATTCCATTTCGCTTGCCGGCGGCGAGGCCGCCGAGCAGCAGCGGCTGGAAAACGACCTCGGATCCGTCCTCACGGCGATGCGCAACATTTTTCGGGCACAGATCAACCTCGCCTGGGTGGTCGACGGCTATGGCTGGGTGACGGTCGTCGCGCCGATCCTGGTGGCCGCACCCGTCTACTTTGCCGGACATATCAGCTTCGGCGGGCTGATGATGGCAGTCGGCGCCTTCAACCAGGTGCACACGTCGCTGCGCTGGTTCATCGCCAATATCGGCGCCATCACCGACTGGCGGGCGACACTGCAGCGGATCACGTCATTCCGAAGCGCCCTGATTGGCACCGACGCCCTGAACGACACCGAGGGACGCATCGAATTTTCGTTGAACGACAGCAACCGCCTGACGATCGACGACCTCGAAGTTGCCTCGCCGAGCGGCCATACCCGCCTGGAAGAGCCCCGCGTCGAGATCGCGCCGGGCGAGCGGATCGTCATCATCGGAGATCCCGGAACCGGCAAGACCCTGCTTTTTCGTGCATTGGCAGGTCTCTGGCCGTGGGGCAGCGGGCGCGTCGGTCTGCCCAACGACGAGCCGATCACTTTCCTGCCGCGCACCCCCTATCTGCCACCCGGCAAGCTTCGTGATGTTCTCTCCTATCCCCAGTCTGACGTTTTCGACGACGCGCAACTGTCCGAAGCGCTGTCAAAGGTCGGCCTCCAGCGCCTGGCGTCCAACCTCGACACCGAGGCGCGTTGGGATCGTGAACTGAGCGACGAGGACGAGCGCCTTCTCTCGTTTGCGAGGCTATCCCTGCACAAGCCGCGTTGGATCTTCATCGACGAGGTTCTGGAATCGATGGAACCTCCGGCCCAACGGCGGGCTTTGTCGATCCTGCAAAAGGACCTGCAAGGCTCGACAATCGTCAGCATCGGACGGCCGCTTCCGGACCACAAGCTCTTTACCCGGGGTCTTCAACTGGTGAGATTCGCCAAGCCGTCGAAACACCCGTCTGCCCGGTCGGACAGGACGCTGGAAGAATTGAAGGCCTAGGGAGCCGCCTCGAAGCTCGCGATCCCAGCTTGACACGCTCAGCGCGGCTGAACCCGGGTTGCCAGGACGTTGCGGATCGAGAAACTCGAATGGATGCGCAGGACCCCCGGCAGCTTCGCCAGGATCTCCTTGTGGATCCGCTCGAAGTCACCGGCGTTTTCCACCTCGACCCGCAGCAGATAGTCCGACCCGCCGGTCATCAGATAGCATTCCTGGATTTCCGGATGCCGTTTGACCGCCGATTCGAAGCGGTTCAGGTGTTCTTCGGTCTGACGCTCGAGCGTGATGTTGATGATGACTGCGATCGGGTTCTCGCCTTCCGAGTTGCCGACGAGCGCCGTGTAGCCGCGAATGACGCCCGATTGTTCGAGCAGGCTGATCCGCCGCAGGCAGGCCGACGGCGACAGGCCGACCTCCTCCGACAGCTTCGCGTTTGTGATGCGCGCATTCAACCGGAGCTGGCGAATGATATTGCGATCGATCGAGTCCAAACCCCTCATGCAGAATCTTCCATCTATTCGCACAAAATTCTGTTCGTTATTGCGAAATGCAATAACAGAGCAATAATTCGAAGAAAAGCAACCGATCGTATCAATAGCCTACTCCGATATCGGGAGTAGGGACGTGAACACACAACCACGTGAGATCATCAACCAGAACGGCGCTTCGGGATACCTTGCGATCGACCTGAAGGCCTTGCGGCAGAACTATCGTCAGTTGGTCGAGCGTGCAGCCCCGGCCGCCGTCGCGGCCGTGGTCAAGGCGAACGCCTACGGCCTGGATGCAGCCCGCGTCGCCCCTGTCTTGTACGATGCCGGCTGCCGCGATTTCTTCGTCGCACACATCGGCGAGGCGCTGCGGCTCAAGCCATCGATCGGCGACAGAGCCCGGATCTTTGTTCTGAACGGCTTGCAGCCCGGCGCGGAGGAAACATGCGCCGACGAAGGGATCATCCCCGTCCTCAATTCGCTTGAGCAGGTCGAGAACTGGTCGCGGACGGCAAAAGCACGCCGGACTCGCCTACCCGCGATGCTGCAGATCGACAGCGGCATGTCGCGGCTCGGCCTGCCGCCTGAAGAGGTGACGGCGCTGGCGGCCGATCCGAGCCTGCTCGATGGCGTAGACTTGCTCTTTCTCATGAGCCATCTCGCAAGTGGCGACGAATCGGAGAATCCCCAAAACGCCGACCAACTGGCGGCTTTACGCGCCGCCTCGGCCCTGTTCCCCTCGCTCCCGCTCAGCTTTGCCAATTCCGGCGGCATCTTCCTCGGCGGCGATTTCCACGGCGCGATGGCGCGCCCGGGGATTGCGCTTTATGGCGGCGCCCCGACCGACGCCATCGAAAACCCGATGCGCCCGGTGGTCCGGCTCGATGTCCGCGTGGTCCAGACGCGGACGGTTCCCGCCGGCACACATGTCGGCTACGGCGGTGCGCACGTCACGACGGGCGAAACCCGTTTGGCGACGATTGCGGCCGGCTATGCCGATGGCCTGCCGCGCAGTCTCAGCCACAAGGGTGCGGCCTATCATGGCGGGGTGCGGCTGCCGATCGTCGGGCGCGTGTCGATGGACAGCATCACGATCGACGTCAGCGCCCTTCCGCCAGGCACGCTGAAGCTCGGCAGCCTGGTCGAACTGATCGGTCCGAACCAGACGCTGGAGGCCCTCGCCGCCGATGCGGGCACCATATCCTACGAAATCCTGACGGGGCTCGGCGATCGCTACCATCGCGATTACCGATGATCGTTCGAGAGCGCATACCTAGATCAATGGGGCAATCATGAAAATCACCGTACTGGGCGCCGGCGTCATCGGCGTGACCACCGCCTACTATCTCGCCAAGGCAGGTCATGAGGTTACCGTGCTCGACCGACAGCCGGGTTCCGCACTGGAAACGAGCTTTGCCAATGCGGGCGAGATCTCGCCCGGCTACGCCTCTCCGTGGGCTGCGCCCGGGATACCGCAGAAGGCGATCAAGTGGCTGTTCATGAAGCATGCGCCGCTGATCATCCGGCCGATGGCCGATGCCGCCACCTGGCGCTGGATGATGTCGATGCTGGCAAACTGCACGAGCGCCCGCTACGCCACGAACAAGGGGCGCATGGTCCGCCTTGCCGAATACAGCCGCGACTGCCTGATCGCACTTCGCGAGGAGATCGGCATTTCCTATGACCATCGCACCCAGGGCACCCTTCAGCTGTTCCGGACCCAGAAGCAACTGGACGGCATCGGCAAGGACGTGGAGGTGCTGCGCGCCGACGGCGTTCCCTTCGAGGTTCTCGATCCCGCCGGTTGCATCGCCGCAGAACCGGCGCTTGCACGCGTCAAGCAAAAGTTCGTTGGCGGCCTGCGCCTGCCGAATGACGAGACCGGCGACTGCTTCAAGTTCACCACCATCCTGCAGGAGCATGCCGAAGCGCTCGGCGTCACCTTCCGCTTCGGCGTCGACATCCGCCGGCTGAAGCATCTCGGTGACCGCATCGTCGCCGTCGAGACCGCCGATGGCCTCGTGGAAGCGGACCTCTTCGTCACCGCGCTCGGCAGCTACACGCCGGCCCTGATCAAGCCGCTTGGCCTGAATGCACCGATCTATCCGGTCAAGGGTTACTCGATCACCGTGCCGATCGTCGACGAAAGCCGCGCGCCCGTCTCCACGATCATGGACGAGACCTACAAGATTGCCATCACCCGCCTCGGCGATCGGATACGCGTCGGCGGCATGGCCGAGATCGCAGGCTTCAGTCACGACCTGCCGGCCGCGCGCCGCGCTACGCTGGAGCATTCGGTGGAAGATCTGTTCGGCGGCGCGGGCGACCAGTCGAAGGCGACGTTCTGGTCGGGTCTGCGGCCGATGACGCCCGACGGCACGCCGGTCATTGGCGGCACGCGGTTCAAGAACCTCTTCATCAATTCCGGCCACGGCACCCTTGGCTGGACGATGGCCTGCGGCTCAGGCCGTGTGCTCGCCGACATCATCAGCGGCCGCAAGCCGGACATCGAAGCTGCGGATCTCGCGCTCAGCCGGTATTGAGACCCGAAAGGGGCAGGCGGATCGCTGGATCCCCTGCCCCGCCCAGGGTGGATAGACTGTCACCGCAAGGTCGCTATTGCGCGGCCTGATCCTCACTTGCAGCCGCGGCCGTCTCGTGGTGGTCGGCATCGACAATCGGACCACGCCCTGTTCCCGTCAGCCGATGTGCCCTCTCACGCAACCACTGGAAGACGACGTAGAGCGCGGGGATCAGGAATATCCCAATCAGCGACGCTGCGAGCATCCCGCCGGCGACCCCGGTGCCGACCGCCCGGCGGCTCAGCATCCCCGCGCCCGTCGCCGTGACCAGCGGGATCAGCCCGACGATGAAGGCGAAGCTCGTCATCATCACCGCGCGGAAGCGGGTACGCGCGCCGTCGATCGCCGCGTCGAGGATGCTCTCGCCCCGCTCGCGGCGGAACTTGGCGAACTCGACGATCAGGATCGCGTTCTTCGAGGCAAGCGCAATCAACACCACCAGCCCGATCTGCGCATAGATGTCGAACGACAGTCCGGCGACGAGAATGGAGACAAGCGCACCGGCGATGCCGACCGTCACCGAAAGCAGGACGGGAACCGGAATCGTCCAGCTCTCGTAGAGCGCAACCAGGAACAGGTAAGCGAACAGGATCGCGAGTGCGAGAATGACGTTGGTCTTGCCCGCCGCCTCCAATTCCTGCAGGGCGGTTCCGGTCCATTCATAGCTGTATCCAGGGGGCAGCGTCGCCGCCGAGATCGCTTCCATTGCCGCCAGTGCCTGGCCGGAGGACACGCCTGGCGCCGGCTGGCCGTTCAGCGTGATCGAACGGAAATTGTTGTAGCGCACGATCGATTGCGGCCCGACGATATAACTGACCCGTGCAACAGAGGCGACCGGGACCATCTGGCCGGATGCGTTGCGCACATGCAGCCTTGAGATGTCATCGACCGAGCGCCGGTCGGCCTGCGATGCCTGCATGGTGACGCGCCAGCTGCGGCCGAACATGTTGAAGTCATTGATGTAGTAGGACCCCAGCGCGCCCTGCAGCGTGGCGAACAGATCACTCACCGACACCCCGAGCGCCTGCAGCCGATCGCGATCCAGGTCGAGATATAGTTGCGGCGAGCTCGCCGAATAGGTGGTGAAGGTCGGCCCAAGCAACGGATTCTGGTTTGCGGCAATAATCAGACCGCCCGCCGTGGCTGCCAGGTCGGCCGGCGATCGCCCCTGCAGATCCAGCAACTGGTACTCAAAACCGGAACCAGTGCCCAGACCCATGATCGGCGGCAGGTTGAAGGCGAAGATTTGCGCCTCGCGGATCGCCGCACCCTTTACCATCGTGGTGACGACTGCCGCATCGACCGAGGCCTCGGCGCTCGTGCGCTCCGCGAACGGCTTCATCGTCACGACGGCGAAGCCGGAATTCGACTTGGAGAGACCGTCGAGGAAGCTGTAGCCGCTGACGCTGATCACGTTGGCGACACCATCGATGCCGCCCAGCATCGCCTCCACGCGCTTGACCACGGCATCGGTGCGGTTGAAGGAGGCCCCTTCCGGCAGTCGGATCTCGACGAAATACGCGCCCTGATCCTCGCTGGGCAGGAAGCCGGTCGGGACGATGCGAAACAGTCCGCCGGCCACGCCGCCCGCGACCGCCAACAGCAGCAGGCCGATGACCGCTCTTCTGGCGATGCGCCCCGCGACATAGACGTATCCGTCGCGGCCCCGATCGATGCCGCGCGAAATCCAGCCAAGGACACCGCGCTTCGGCCCATGGTGCGGCTTCAACAGGATCGCGCAAAGGGCCGGACTGAGCGTCAGCGCGTTGATGGCCGAGAGCACCATCGAAACGGAAACCGCGACGGCGAACTGCTGGAACAGCTGCCCGCTGAGCCCCGGAATGAACGCCACCGGCACGAAGACGGAAAGCAGGACGAGGGTGATGGCGACGATCGCGCCGGTGATTTCGCCCATGGCCAGGCGCGCGGCCTGCCCCGCGGCCATTCCCGGATTTTCCTCCATCACCCGCTCGACGTTCTCCACGACCACGATCGCGTCGTCGACGACGATGCCGATCGCGAGCACGAGAGCGAGAAGCGAGATCGTATTGAGCGAGAAACCGAGTGCCAGGATGACGGCGAACGTGCCGATCAACGCGACGGGAACGGCAATGAGCGGGATCAGCGCCGCCCGCCAGTTGCCGAGGAACAGGAAGACGACGATGATGACGAGGATGAACGCCTCGATCAGCGTGTGCTGGACATTCTCCACGCTCGCCTCGACGAACTGGGCGGTATCGTAGGAGACCTGATAGGTCAGCCCCTCGGGAAAACTCTTGGAGAGCCGCTCCATCGCCTCGTTGACGCCGCGCGCGGCGGCAAGCGCATTGGCGCCCGGCGCCTGGTAGGTTCCGATCATCGCGACCGGTTTGCCGTTGAAACGGGCGAGCGAGTCCGAACTCGCCGCTCCCAACTCCACCTTCGCAATGTCTCTAACCCGCAAGAACGAGCCATCCGGCTCGGCCCGCAAGACGATATCCTCGAACTGTGCCGGATCGGTGAGGCGCCCCTGGGTCTGTATGTTGAGCTGGAACAGCGGATCATCGGTCATCGGCTGCGCGCCGATACGACCGATTGCAGCCTGGACGTTCTGTGCCCGCAGGGCATTGGCCACGTCCGTTGGCGTCAGCTTCAGGCTGGTCATCCGGTCGACATCCAGGACGATCCGCATCGAATAGTCCTGCGCGCCGAACAGCGAGGCGTCGCCGACGCCGCCAACGCGCTTGATCGTGTCCAGCACGTTGATCGTCGCATAGTTCGACAGAAACAGATTGTCGAACTGCTCGTCCTTGCCGTAGATCGCGATCACCTGCATCAGCGCGGACGACTTCTTGCGAACGCTGACGCCCGTCTGCTTGACCTCGGCCGGTAGCCCCGCCTCCGCAAGCGACACGCGATTCTGCACGTTCACGGTCGCGATATCCGGGTCCGTGCCAACGGCAAAGGTCACGGTGAGATTGTACGAACCGTCTGCCCCACTGGTCGACTTCATGTAGAGCATGTCGTCAACGCCGACGACCTTGCTCTCGATCGGCTGGGCGACCGTCGCTTCGACCACGTCGGCCCCGGCACCGGCGTAACTCGCGGTGACGCTGACCTGCGGGGGGACGATGTCGGGAAATTGCGACACCGGCAACTGGGTCAGTGCGATGAAACCGGCAAGGGTGAGAACGATGGAGATGACGGCGGCAAACCGCGGCCGGTCGATGAAGATCTCGGAAATCATCGTTCAACCACCCGCCGCCGGCGCCGCATCCACCACCATGCCCGGCCGCACCTTGCCCACGCCATCGGTGATGACGTTCTCACCCTCCTTCAACCCGGATGCGACCACCGACTGACCCCGTGTGGAACGGGAGATATCGACCCGGCGAAGCTCGACCTTGGAATCCGGGCCGACGACCATCACGAAGGCCCCCTGCTGGTCACGCTGCACCGCCTCCTGCGGGACTGCGAGCACTTCCTGCTTGTCGGACTGCTCGAGCATGACCCGCACCAGCGTGCCGTCGAGCAACAAGCCGTCGGGGTTGGGGAACTCGGCCCGCACCGTAACCGTATCGGTTCCCTGCGACACGTTGCTCGAAACGAAATTGAGCGTTCCCTTCGACGGGTAAATGGTTCCGTTCGGGAGAATGATCTGCACATTGGCGCCGCTGGACACCTTTCCTTGCCTGACTTGCTCGCGATAGGTGAGAAGCAGGGACGTCGCGACGGAAAATTCGGCATACATCGGGTCGAGCCGCGTCAACGTCGTCAGCGCCCCCGCCTCAGGCCCGACCAGGGCCCCAACATTCACCGCGGTCAGCCCGACGACCCCGTCGAAGGGAGCCGTTATCCTCGTATAGGACAGGTTCAGTTCGGCTTGCGCCTTGGCTCCATTCAGCCGCACGAGATCGGCCTCGGCCTTCTGCACCTGCGCCTTGGCGATATCGACCTGCGACTGGGGCGCCGTATTGCTCGCGAGCAGGCGGACTGAACGGTCCCGCTCGATCACGGCCAAGTTAAGCTGCGCTTGCGCCGCCTGGATCGAGCCTTCGATTTCCTGCACGGCGGCCGCATAGGTGCCATCCTCGACCTTATAAAGGAGGGTACCGGCCGTTACTTTCTGACCCTCTGAGAAATTGATGCTTTCGAGAAAACCCGAGACGCGGGCGCGGATATCGACCTTCTGGATCGCCACGAGCCGCCCGGTGAAGTCCGCACTCTCACGGAGATCAATGACCTTGGCTGGCACGACGATGACCGCCGGAGCCTGTTGGGCTTGGGCTGGGTCGCCTGACAGGACCGCAAGCAGCAAAAACAGGATGACCTGAAGTCCCGGAACCCGCATGCGACATCCTCCTGAGGATACGGCTCGGTTCTGTTTTCATGCAGGAGACAGAGTAGTCGTGAAAAACTCTGTTGCAAAGCGGGGTTAATTCGAATTTCCGCGCGTTTTAACGGGCGACATTCTGTTTCGGCTTGCGCAACTGTCGGCGGCCGCGCAAGCGTGCTAACAGTGGGGCTCCATCCTGAAGGCCAGGTGTCGCCGATGAAGCTGCCGCTGCAGATCCTCTGTCTTTGCCTTGGCTGGCTGATGGTCGCGCTTGCCATAGCCGGCGTATTTCTGCCGCTTCTGCCGACGACGCCGTTCCTGCTGCTGGCCGCCGGCCTGTTTGCCCGCTCGTCGCCCCGCTTCGAGCAATGGCTCCTCAACCATCCCGTGTTCGGTGAGACCTTGCGCCGCTGGCGCGAAAAGGGGGCCATTTCGCCGCGGGCCAAGGCGACTTCGGTTGCTCTCATGGCCACAAGCTATGTCCTGTTTGTGTTCTTCAGCGCCCCGCAGGTGATGACGGCCATCTTTGTTGCGACGGTCCTGGCCTTTCCATTGTTGTTTATCCTCAGCCGCCCGAATGGTTAGGATCACCGCCGACGGTTGCTGATGGACTCCCGCACGCTTTGGATTGCGCTATGATCGAAAAAGATCTGCAACCCTCTCACGCCGCTGAAGGATCGACCGCCAATGCTCTATGACTACTGCGTAATCGGCGGCGGCATCGTCGGGCTGGCAACCGCGATGCGGCTGCTCCAGGCACGCCCCGGTTGCAGTCTTCTTCTGCTGGAGAAGGAGGGCAGCCTCGGCCGGCACCAGACGGGGCACAACAGCGGCGTCATCCATGCCGGCATCTACTATCCGCCAGGCAGCCTCAAGGCAGAGCTCTGCCGCAAGGGCGCACAGGCGACGAAGGAGTTCTGCGCCGAAAACGGGATCGCCTTCGACACCTGCGGCAAGCTTCTGGTCGCGACCACCGCGCTGGAGATGAAGCGGATGGAAGCGCTGCTGGAACGCTCACGAAACAACGCCGTCGAGGTCCACCGCGTCGACGCGGACGAGCTTCGCGAACGCGAGCCCAAGATCACCGGGCTCGGCGCCTTGTTCGTTCCCTCGACCGGCATCGTCGACTACGGCGAAGTTTGCCACGCGATGGGGCGCTGCATTCAAGCCGGAGGCGGGGAGATCCGTCTGGGCACCGAGGTGCGTGCGATCAAGGAGGCGTCGAGCGACGTGACGATCTCCGCAGCCGGCGAGAGCTGGCGCGCGCGGAAATTGATCGCCTGCGCGGGCCTGCAGTCCGACCGGCTGGCGATGTTGGCCGGCCTGGCGATCGACCATCGCATCGTTCCGTTCCGCGGGGAGTACTACAAGCTGCCGGCCAGCAAGAGCCGGATCGTGAACCACCTGATCTATCCGATTCCCGATCCCGACCTGCCCTTCCTCGGCATCCACCTGACGCGGATGATCGACGGCAGCGTGACGGTCGGTCCGAACGCCGTCATCGGGTTCGCGCGCGAAGGTTACCCGCGCCTGTCGGTCGCGCCAAGGGATGTCCTCGACTATGCCTTCTTTCCGGGCTTCTGGCGGACGATCCTGCGCAACCGCAGCTCCGCCGTCACTGAACTGCGGAACTCATTGTGGAAGCGCGGCTATCTCGAGGAATGCCGCAAATACTGCCCGAGTCTGGAGTTGTCCGATCTCAATCCCCACGAAGCCGGCATCCGGGCGCAGGCGGTCAGGCGCGACGGGACGCTCGTGCACGATTTTCTCTTCGCCAGCACCGATCGGATGCTGCATGTGTGCAACGCCCCCTCGCCCGCCGCAACCTCCGCCATCCCGATCGCAGACATGATCCTGGAGCGAATTCTGGCGTAGGCCCTGAACAGCTTCTTCCTGCAAGCGCTACTCACTCTGGCGGAAGTTGCGGATGCGGTCGAACAGGACGGCGAGGATCGTCGCGCCGCCGATGAACGTGCCCTGCCAGAAGGCGCTGATGCCGAGCAGCCCGAGGCTGTTGCGGATCACCTCGATCAGCGCCGCACCGACCAGTGCGCCGAATGCCGTGCCGGTGCCGCCGGCGAGATTGGCGCCGCCGATGACCGCTGCGGCGATCACCTGCAGTTCCATGCCGGCGCCGATATTGGTCGTCACCGCGCCGAGCCATCCGGTCTGGATGATGCCGGCGATGCCGGCCGAGAGCGCCGAGACCATGTAGACGATCACCTTGATCTTGCGGACGGGCACGCCGGTCAGCGTCGCCGCATGCTCGTTGCCGCCGATAGCGAACAGATAGCGGCCGAACCGAGTCCAGCGCAGAACGAACCCGGTCAGCAGCGCCAGCGCGATCATGAACAGCACCGGATTGGCGATACCGAAGAACCAGGCGCCGCCGCCCAGCGCCAGCAGCTTGTCGTGGTCGGGACCGAACTGGAAGACGACGGTGTTGTTGGACGCCACCATGGCCAGGCTGCGGGCGATCGACAGCATGCCGAGCGTCACGACGAAGGGGGGAAAATTGAGATAGGCGATCAGCACGCCGTTGAAGGCGCCGATCACCAGAGCGGTGGCGAGCGAGGCTGCAATGCCGACCCCGATGCCGTAGCCGGCATGCATGACGACGGCGAGGATCATGCTGCACAGGCAGAGCACCGAGCCCACCGACAGGTCGATGCCGCCGGTGATGATGACGAGCGTCATCCCAAGCGCGATGATGGCGACGAAGGTGACGTTACGGGTGATGTTGTAGAGGTTTGTCGAGGTCGCGAACGCGTCGGTGGTGAGCGACAGGAAGATGCAAGCCAGGATGACGGCGACCAGCACCCAGAAGGTCTGGTGGCCCAGGATGGAGCCCAGCAAGGATTGCTGCTTCTGCTCGATGCTCTGATCAAGGGTTATTGCCATCCTCGACCTCGTTTCCTTGCCTGCCAGGGGCGTTCCAATCATCCCATGTCTATGGCGCCGGTGATCAGCCCGGTGACTTCCTCGGGCGAACTGAGTGCGATCGGCTTGTCGGCCACCTTGCGGCCGCGCCGCATGACGATCACCCGATCGGCGACGGCAAAGACGTCCGGCATGCGGTGGCTGATCAGCACCACCGCGATGCCGCGGTCACGCAAGTGCCGGATATGGTTCAGCACCTCCGCCACCTGGCGCACCGAGATCGCCGCCGTCGGCTCGTCCATCAGCACGATCTTGGCCTCCGACAGCATCGTGCGAGCGATCGCCACCGCCTGCCGCTGACCGCCGGACATCTGCCGGACGACGTCGCGGGGGCGGGTCTCGGATTTCAGCTCCGCGAACAGTGCGCCGGCGCGCCGATACATCGACCGGTAGTCGAGCACACTGAGCGGGCCGAGGCCGAGGCGCAGCTCACGCCCGAGGAAGACGTTCGCCGCAGCCGTCAGGTTGTCGCACAACGCCAGGTCCTGGTGGACGATTTCGATCCCGTGCCGACGCGCGTCCAGCGGGCGATGGAGGACGATCTCGCGCCCATCCAGGCGCATGGTCCCGCCGCTCGGCCGGAAGTTGCCGGCAATCATCTTGACCAGTGTCGTCTTGCCGGCACCGTTGTCACCCATCAGGCCGACCACTTCCCCCGCCTCAAGCGACAGCGATATGTCGTTGACCGCCTGGATGGCGCCGAAGTGTTTGGAGATGTCGGTGAGCTCGAGTACGGCCACCCGCGTCCAGCCTCCCGGAAACCCTCCGCTCGCGACCTGCCGGCGCCACGCGTCCCGGCAGACTCGATCGCGCTTGCCGGCTTCCTCAGCAAGCGATCGACATATTTACGCAAAGGCTTGCGACAGCGTCAATCATGCAACCGGCTGTGCAGCCCGTACGCAATAAATATTATTATAGTATGACAAATAGAAGTTGACGCGCCGAACCTGCGGATATTCACTGTAGCGGAGGGCAAGAAATCGGTTTCGGTGGCTCATATGCGCCGTCACGGCGGAGCGCCAATATGCCCGGCCTGATCGTTTGTCCGGCTGAGCGAGGGAGATGGCGGCAAGGGGCTGTCCGCGCGAAGATCTGCACCTGCCTCCATGACCGACCAGCACCCCGCCGCGACCGCGAGATGCTTATTGATCCGGCGACGTGTTGCGAGTGTCCGCCGAGCGGTGCCCGCATCGTCGATGTCCGGGTCGATCGTGTGGCGGGCACGCGCCGCCCGCCTGTTTCAATGGGAGGAACCAATGAGGAAGGCATTATTGCTTGCAGTCGCGGCGCTGGCAGTCGTTGCCAGCCAGGCCGGGGCCCAGGAGAAGAAGCAGCTCGTGATCGTCGTCAAGGGCCTCGACAACCCGTTCTTCGAGGCGATCAACCAGGGTTGCCAGAAATGGAACAAGGAGAATGCCAGCTCCGAATACGAGTGCTTCTATACCGGACCGGCATCGACCTCCGATGAAGCCGGCGAGGCACAGATCGTACAGGACATGCTCGGCAAGGCGAGCACGGCCGCCATCGCGATCTCGCCTTCCAACGCCAAGCTGATCGCCCAGACCCTCAAGACCGCCAACCCGCAAGTGCCCGTTATGACGCTCGACGCCGACCTCGCGGCGGAGGATTCGGCGCTGCGCAAGACCTATCTCGGCACCGACAACTACCTGATGGGAGCCCGGATCGGCGAGTACATCAAGAAGGCCAAGCCCAACGGCGGCAAGATCTGCACGATCGAGGGCAATCCGGGCGCCGACAACATCTTGCGCCGCGCCCAGGGCATGCGCGACACGCTGACCGGGCAGAAGGGCCTGACCGAACTGAAGGGCGAAGGCGGCTGGACGGAAGTGGCCGGCTGCCCGGTCTTCACCAATGACGACGGCGCCAAGGGCGTGCAGGCGATGACGGACATCCTCGCCGCCAATCCCGACCTCGACGCCTTCGGCATCATGGGCGGCTGGCCGCTGTTCGGCGCCCCGCAGCCCTATCGCGACCTGTTCAGGCCGATGGCCGACAAGATCGCCAAGAACGAGTTCGTCATCGGCGCCGCCGACACGATCGGCGACGAGGTGGCGATCGCCAGGGAGGGCCTCGTCACCGCGCTCGTCGGCCAGCGGCCGTTCGAGATGGGTTACAAGGCGCCATCCGTGATGCTCGACCTGATCGCCGGCAAACCGGTGGAAGACCCTGTCTTCACCGGCCTTGACGAATGCACCAAGGATACGGTCGACACCTGCATCCAGAAATAGCATCGGCTCCGGGGCGCTGCGGACGCGGCGCCCCTATTCCGTCGCTTCTCCGCAAGGGGACCCGGAACAGCCTACACGACGTCGGCTTGGAGAGCATCATGGCGAAACGGATCATGTTCACCGGTGGCAGCGGCAAGGCGGGACGACATGTGGTCCGCTACCTCCTCGAGCAGGGCCACCAGGTCCTCAACCTCGACACAAGGCCGCTCGACAATCCAAAAGTCCGCACCCTTATCACCGACATCACCGACAGTGGCCAGGTGTTCAACGCGCTTTCCAGCTACATGGGCCTGCACGAGTTCGATCCGTCGCTGCGCCCGGAGCCGGTTGATGCCGTCATCCATTTCGCCGCCGTTCCGCGCATCATGCTGACGCCGGACAACGAACTGTTCCGCATCAACGCGCTCGGCACCTACAACGTCATCGAGGCGGCGGTGAAGCTCGGCATCCGCAAGATCGTCATCGCCTCGAGCGAGACGACCTATGGCCTCGTTTTCGCCAACGAACCGCGCAATCCCGCCTATTTCCCGCTCGACGAGGATTATGACGTCGACCCGATGGACAGCTACGCGCTTTCCAAGGTCGTCAACGAAAAGACGGCGCGCGCCTTCGCCCTGCGCAGCGGCTTCGACATTTATGCGCTGAGGATCGGCAACGTCATCGAACCGCACGAATACGAGCTGTTTCCGAAATGGTTCGCCGATCCCGGCTTCCGCAAGCGGATCGCCTGGAGCTACATCGACGCCCGCGACCTCGGTCAGATCACCGCACTGGCGATCGAAAAGGACGGGCTTGGCTTCCAGGTCTTCAACGCCGCCAACGATGATACCTCGTCCGACCTGCCCACGCAGGAGTTGATCGACCGCTTCTATCCGGATGTGCCGCTGAAACATAAGCTCGATGAGTACGAGACGCTGCTCTCCAACCGCAAGGCAAGGGCGGTGCTCGGTTTCCAGCCGAAGCACAGCTGGCGGCAATATGTGAAGCAAAGTTGACGCGAGCCGCAAGCCAGCCTCCCGGGCGCCTTCGCTGTTGGCGGGGTCCGGTTGGGGACAAGATTTGCCATATGCACATTTTTCAGCCTGGCCGGTTTTTTTAGGCCATCTTTGCGTGCGTGTTCCAAGGGGGCCGTGCTAACGAGACGTACCATCTCCAGGCACCCGCGCGTCCGCACGAGTTTTCATGTCGAAGCCCATCACCTTCCTGAAGCGACTGATACCCTCCCTTGCTCCTGTCAGCCATACCGAAAGGCTTCGCGCGTCGCTGGGCGCGCTGACCGGCATTCTCCTGACAGGCTTCGTCAGCACCATGGCTCTCGGCTCCAGCATCAGCCTGCCGCTGCTGATCGCGCCGATGGGCGCTTCCGCGGTGCTGCTTTTTGCGGCGCCTGCAAGTCCCCTGGCCCAGCCCTGGTCGATACTCGGCGGCAATATGGTTTCGGCTATGATCGGCGTTACCTGCGCCCTTGTCATTGCCGACCCGATCCTGGCCGCGGCCATTGCCGTGGCGTTGTCGATCGCCGTCATGATGCTGCTCGGCTGCCTGCACCCGCCGAGTGGCGCGGTCGCGCTCACCGCCGTGCTCGGCGGCCCGGTAACGCATGAGGCGGGATACTGGTTCGCTCTGACGCCCGTCGGCATCAACTCTGCGCTACTTCTGGCGGTCGCGCTGCTTTTCAACAACGCGACCGGTCGCCGGTATCCTCATCTGGCACCCGCAGCGTCAGCAAATCCGCATCAGACGGCCGATCCCGTTCCCACACAGCGCATCGGTGTCGCGCCGGTCGACCTGCAGGCGGTCCTTGCCCAATATGACGAGGTGCTTGACGTGAGCCCGGATGTGCTCGACGCGTTCCTGCATCAGGCGCAAATCCGCGCCTATCATCGTCTTTCCGGCGAGATCACCTGTTCGGACGTGATGTCGCGCGACGTTGCCACGGTTTCACCCGATGACACGCTTCGCGACGCCTGGGCGCTGTTGCTGGCGCACCGGATCAAGGCGTTACCGGTGGTATCGAAGGCCGACGGCCTCGTCGGAATCATCACCCAGACCGACTTCATGCAACGCTCGGTCCTGGGCAGCCACGGCAGCCTGCGCCTGACGTTCGGAGACAAGGTTCGGCTCGTGCTTGGCGGACGCACGAAGCCGCGCGTCGTTGCCGACATCATGACCAGGCGCGTCCAGTCGGCGACGCCGGAAACCATGATCGCGAAGCTCGTTCCGCCGATGGCGGATCTGGGCCTCCACCACATGCCGGTGGTCGACGAGCGCAATCAGGTCGTCGGAATCGTCACGCAGTCCGATCTGATCGCTGCGCTGTTCCAGCGCGGGCTCGACGGGACGTCGCGTTCCGGAGACGGACCGAACCGGGCCAACGTCGCCTGACCCGCGCGAACCGGCCCCTCCATCTTGGCCTTGCCCTGGGCGACACCCCGACCCAGCGATGCCCGAAGCCGAAAATGAAAAAGGCCGGGGCGAAATCGCACCGACCTTCTCAGTCACTTCGCCTTCCCTGCCAGTACATCCGTGGTCAAGGACTGGAATTGACGTAATCTCGCGAGCATTGCAAATTAAGATCACGCTCAGCTAGATTGATGATCAACATATAGGGGTGGAATGCGTCAAAAACAAGCCCCACTTGCGGACAAGAATTTTGCACTGAAACGCGCCGAAACTGCGGTTCGGGGATTTGTCCCTTTGCGTTATCGCATGCTCTATTTCAAATAACCTTCAGCGTCCCACTTCAATAGGGCGAAATGCACTGTCGGCGCGGCCCGTAATAAGGCTGGAAGGTGTTGTCATAGGCGCGATACGAGCGATAGCGAGAGTAGCACCAACTGGTGTGACTATCCGTACCGTAGTACCGCGGCGCGCCGTAATACCTCGGTGCATAGTATCCGGGCGAATAGTACGATCCGTAATACGGTTGAGCTAACAGCCCACCGATGATCGCACCTGCCGCAAGCCCGCCGAAGACTGCACCGAAGTCATCATCGTTGTAGTGATTATTATTATAATGACCGTAGTAGCCACCGTAGTGACCACCGTAGTGACCACCGTAGTGACCACCATACCGACCGCGACCGCCATACCAACCACGGCCACCACGACCACCGACCCAGTATCCTCGGCCACCGTCATTGTCGCCCCGATTAACGTATCGTCCCATATGGCCCCGGTTCCAGCCGCGGCGCCATTTGTACCTGACCTGTTGAACGTCAGAAGCCCGCAGCCCAGGGTCTTGAATAGAAGGGAAAGCCTGCGCCGGCGCGATACCCGACACCGCCACTGTCAGCGAAAGGCCAATGACTGCAAGGATCTTCATTTGCATCACCACTTTCTCTTTACAGCATAACGCATCACGCCGTTTATTGTGCCGCCCCGCTGGTTTGGTAACGGCATTGTGAATGCCGAGACGCAGGGCTTCGAAACGGTTCTGACCGAACGCAAGGTCGTCGGTGTCGGGTTTGTGCTAGTTTTTAGGTGCAAGATGCTTCGCTAACGCCGCCCAATTCCGAAACCGACAGGAGAGTGGAAAATGGCCTCGGCAAAATTGGCATGCATGGCAACGGCTGCCATGGTCCTTTCGATCAGCCCCATCAACTCGGCCCTCGCCCAATCGGACGACAGCACCGCACAAAGCCAGGCTGCGGAGCCGGACGCGTCGCAAATGATGCCCGACGCCATGATGGAGGGCCGGTGGCGCGGCATGATGGGCAGGATGGGAATGGGCCCGATGCGCGGTCAGATGATGAAGATCATGTTCGCGGTGGCCGACACCAACGGAGACGGTGCCCTGTCGTTCGAGGAAGTGATGGCCGTCCACAAGCGCATTTTTGACACCGTGGATGCAAACAAGGACGGCAAGGTGACATTGGACGAGATGCGGGCTTTCATGCAGGATCAGTGACCGCAGGAGAGCCGATCAAGAAAACGATCCAGGCCGGGACCGGCACGAAAGCAATGCCGGCCCATTGCCCATGCACGTACAGGGGCGAAGCCGTGGAGGCGCCACCGCTGGAGTATGTCGCCCGAAAGTGGAAACCGGTTTCGGAACAAGACCTGCGCAAGAACAATGACCGCAAGCGTACCCGCGAAATCGATAGATCGCGACGCGCGCTAGTCGGCGCAAGCTGCCTCGAACTCCGCGATGACATCGGGTTCGTTGTCGTCACGCAGAACGGCATCCGCAGCCTCGGATCCATCCGCAGCCTGGTCGATCCGCTGCGAATAGGACGCGATGAAAAACGCCCGTTGGCCCTTCCAGACTTGACGGCCGTCGACCTCGTGCCGGCACGGCAGCGCTGTCTCAAAATCAGTCTGCAGTTCGTCAACGGTAGGCTGCGCTGTGACCGCTGCGAACGCTGCGGCGAATAGGACCGGCGACATCAGCTTCATCTCCCTTGAATGAAATGAACACAGCAGATTCGGCGTTCCAGGTCGACATCTCGCGCCGCTTATACACGCCATTCTAAACCAAGGACGCCAGATCGCATCGCCTTCGGGGCGGAACAGCCGTCCGGTGCGGCTTGCGGAGCCTATACGCGATTTGCCGAGAGCACCTGGAAAATCTTGGCGAGCGCAAGGCAGGCGATCCGCGCGTCCAGCGAGTGGCAACGGGCGTGGATTCCATCAACTTACAAGCCAGATTTTCTGGCATTCAATCGCTTCCGAGCCTGTCTCGGGCTTTCACCAAAGGTCGCCCGGAAGCGGCGGGCAAATGTCGATGCGGAACTGAAACCCGTTAGGATGGCGATCGTCGTGATCGACTTGCGTGTGTCGAGAACCAGTCGCCGCCCTTCCTTCATGCGCAAATTCAGATAGTAGTCGCGTGGGGAAAGACCGACTGTCTGGAGGAACAGCATCTCCAGCGTGCGCTCGCTTACCCCGAGAAGGTCGGCGATCGCGGGGATCGAAACCGGCTGTTCGATGCGCTTTTCCATCATTCTTATTGCCGAGGAAACGCGCGGCTCACTCCAGTCCAGCCTCCCGAGGGAGACCATCGGCTGCGGATCGCCCGCGGCACGAACCTCCTCATAGATGAAGATCGACGCGACCTCCATGGCGAGCGAATAGCCCTGCCGTGCCCGAATGAGATGCAGCATCATGTCCAGCGCCGGTGAAGCGCCGCCGGTCGTGAACCGGTTTCCATCGACCACGAAACGGTCCGGTCGCACGTCTACCCGAGGATGACGCGCGGCAAAATCATCCAGATCCTCCCAGTGCGTCGTCGCCTGTCGACCATCCAGGATGCCGGCCTGTGCGAGAACCCAGGAACCGGATTCGACGCCGCCGATTGCAACACCACGCTGTGCAGATTTGCGGACTCCGGTGAGCACACGCGCCGTCGTGTGCCTGGCGACGTTGAACGCAGCCAGGACGATCAACGCATCAACCTCGTCGTCCAGTTCGAATCGACCCTGCACCGGAAGCAGCAGGCCGCTTGAACTAACCACCGGATTTCCGTCCTCGCTGACGAGCCTCCAGGTGTAGTGCTCATGGCCAGAGGCCCGATTTGCGGCGCGCAACGGTTCCAGC
Organism: Mycoplana ramosa; assembly: GCF_041930185.1. Classification (NCBI taxonomy): domain Bacteria; kingdom Pseudomonadati; phylum Pseudomonadota; class Alphaproteobacteria; order Hyphomicrobiales; family Rhizobiaceae; genus Mycoplana; species Mycoplana ramosa. Next base: position 116,192 of record NZ_JBHEEW010000010.1, read on the forward strand.
GTGGCGGCAAGGGACAGGAGCGAGAACTCTGGAAAGACCAGAAGCGTGATTTTCAGCCTGTTCGTTGATGGCGAGAATATTGAGTGCATTGCGGACTATGTATCGTTTCATGCGGATTATGCGGCGTGCGCAAGGTCGCTGCGCATATAGCATCCATCAGCAAGCCGAGCGAGGACCTTGGGAGGGGCACCTTGATTTGTGGGATCGACCGCTGGCCGATGCCGGTTCAGGCATTGGACCGGGCGGCGCGGGCAAATCGGAACATGGGGCGCACACGCGGCGCAATGACCGTAGCCCGCGCTTGGAAACACAGCACGGCGCGTGTCGCACCTCTATCGTGATACGCGGCTCATTTTGGAAAGGCGGATTGGATGACTGACTATTCGAAGCTGATCGACACCGAAACCTGGGCCTTCATTGATCGAACCAACTCCTATTATCCGCCGGATGCCGTAGACCATTCCATTGCCGAGCAGCGCCGCACCTATGATCGGATGTGCCGCGAATTCCATGCCGGCTACCCGGAGAACGTGGCGGCCGAGGATTCCAGGATCGAAACGCCGACGCACGCGATTCCGATCCGGACCTATCGACGCGATGCACCGGATCGGGCCGTGCTGGTGCTCTATTTCCATGGCGGCGGTTTTGTTGTCGGCGGGCTGGAAAGCCATGACGACGTCTGCGCCGAGATCTGCGCGCGCACCGGCTATGAGGTCGTCTCGGTCGACTACCGGCTCGCCCCGGAGCATGTCCATCCGGCGGCCTATGACGACTGCCGCGCCGCGTTCGAATGGGCTGCCGGTCATTATGACCGGCCGATCCTGCTTTGCGGCGACAGCGCCGGCGGGGTTCTCGCCGCGGCCGTATCCCACACCGTGCGTGGCCACGCCCGCGCGCCGATCGGCCAGGTACTGATCTATCCCGGCTTCGGCGGCGACCAGACGAAGGGATCCTACATCACCCACGCGGAGGCGCCGCTGCTCACCGTGCGGGACATGGCCTTCTACAAGGACGTGCGCACCGGCGGAAAGGACGTGTCGAAGGATCTCACCTACGCCCCGTTCGTCGATGCTGACTTCTCCGGCCTGCCGCCGACCGTGATCATCTCGGCGGAGTGCGATCCGCTCTCCGATGACGGTCGCGAATATCGCGATCGCGTGCGGGCGGCGGGCGGCAAGGCGGCCTGGTTCAACGAGGAGGGACTGGTCCACGGCTACCTGCGGGCGCGACACTCGGTAAAGCGCGCCCGCGAGAGCTTTACACGCATCGTCGAGGCCGTACGCGGGCTCGGCCAGGGAGAGTGGAACTACTGAATTCGGCGCCCCGCGCGCACACCGTCAAAATCACAGGGAGGGAACGTCATGTCGAGTGAAATAGAGTTTCTCAGCCATCAGGCCGTCCGTGGCCGGATGACACGCCGCGATTTCCTCGGTCGCGCCGCGGCCTTGGGTCTGAGCGCCGCATTTGCAAATTCGCTGCTCGGCACTGCGGCAAGGGCCGCCGGACCGGTCAAGGGCGGGTTGCTGAAGGCGGGCCTGGTCGGCGGCGATTCCACCGACGACCTCAATCCCGCCGGCATCAACAACCAGGTCAGGGGCGTCTTCGCGCGCTGCTGGGGTGAAAAGCTGACCGACGTTGCCTCCGACGGCTCGCTGATCCCCTGGCTTGCAGAGGAATACGGCTCCTCACCCGACGCCAAGACCTGGACCTTCAAGATTCGCAAGGGCGTGACCTTCCACAACGGCAAGAAGCTCGACGCCAATGACGTGCTCGCCACCATCGAGCGCCACGCCGGTCCCGACAGCAAGTCGGGCGCGCTCGGCGTGCTGCGCGGCATCGACACGCTCAAGGTGGATGGCGGCAATGTCGTCATCACGCTGAAGGAGGCCAATGCCGACCTCCCCTTCGTCATGTCGGACTTTCATCTGGTCATCCAGCCGAACGGCGGCAAGGACGATCCGCTCGCCGGCATCGGGACGGGCCCCTACAGGGTCGTTGCCCACGAGCCGGGCGTGCGCGAGGTCGCCGAGCGCTATGACGGCTATTGGGACCTCGCCAGCCGCGGCCATGCCGAGCACGTCGAGATCGTCGTCATCAACGACGCGACCGCCCGCATGGCGTCCCTGCAGGGCGGGCAGATTCACCTGATGAACCGCGTCGAACCGAAGGTCGTCGAACTCATCAAGCGCATCCCGGGGGTCACGATCCAGAACGTCGCGGGAAGCGCTCACTACGTCCTTGCAGCGCAGTGCAACACCGCCCCCTTCGACAACAATGACCTGCGGCTGGCACTGAAATATGCCATCGACCGCCAGGAGATGGTGGACAAGATCCTCAACGGCTACGGGTCGCTGGGCAACGACATTCCGATCAACGCGGCCTATCCGCTGTTTTCGGACGACATCGAGCAGCGCGCCTACGACCCCGACAAGGCGGCCTTTCACTTCAAGAAGTCCGGCCACAGCGATCCGATCCTGCTGCGGACCTCAGACGTCGCCTTTCCCGGTGCTGTGGATGCGGCCCAACTCTTCCAGCAAAGCGCCGCCAAGGCCGGCATCCCGATCGAGATCCGCCGTGAGCCGGGCGACGGTTACTGGTCGAGCGTCTGGAACAAGGCGCCGTTCTCGGCCTCCTACTGGACCGGACGGCCGACGCAGGACCAGCAATACTCGACCGCCTATCTCTCGACCGCCGACTGGAACGAGACCCGCTTCTTCCGTCCGGACTTCGACAAGCTCCTCATCGCCGCGCGCGCCGAACTCGATGAGGGCAAGCGTCGGGCGATGTACCGCGACATGGCGATGATCGTCCGGGACGAAGGTGGCGCGATCATTCCGGTCTTCAACGACTGGATCGACGCGGTCTCCGAGAAGGTCGGCGGATTTACGCCGCATCCTGCCGGCGAGCTCATGGGAGGACTGGCCCTCGCGTCGTGCTGGCTGACGGAATAGGCGGTCAACGCCTCGGGCGCCGTCTTCATCGGAGACGATGACGGCGGAGCCGCATCACGCCCCTTGCTGGGCAAGCGACGTCATCGCAAACCGATGACGTCGCTCACGCTGCCGCTCGGCTCCTGCGCCGGGCGCCGTTTAGTCCATCGTCCGGCTGAGCCAGAACTTGTCGAGATCGCTCGGGTTGTCCCAGCCCGCGATGGCGCCGGGACGAACGATGAAGATATCGCCGGCCCGGAAGGTGACGCTTCCTTCCTCGGGGTTGGCCAAAATGACCTCGCCCCGGCGCAACATCATCAGTTCCGTAAAGGAATAGGTGATCGGATGGCGTGCGTAGGGAGTGGTGGCCCAGATACCCCAGGACAGCGCTCCCTGGTCATGGAACTCGTGTCGAGAGGTCTGTGGCGCAGGCGTGGTCAATAGTGCAGCATTCGGCGCACCGCCGGCCGACATCGGGTGGTCAAGATCAAGCCGCGAAAGCGCCAACGGCGGATTGTCCTGCCGAAGCAAGACGATCACGCAGTCCGCGGCTTCCGCACGCCAGGAAAGCCGCCCTGCTGGCAAACTTGCAGCATCGCCCTTGCGAAGGCCAATCTCGGTTCCGTCAGCGTCCTTGAGTGTCAGTGCGCCCTCACGCAGCAGGACGATGGACGAAAAGAGGCTTTCCGCATCCGCTCCAGCGCCGGACAAAAGCGCGCGTCCGAAACCAAGAGGTTCGTTGGCTGGCGTGGCTGAGCCGATCGCGCGAAAGGCCTCTCCGAGGTCAGCTGCGCAGGAAGGCTCCGTGCCGAGATTGATTATGTTTCTCAACAACTTGGGTTCTCCTTGAGTTGGTATTTTACTTGGAGGCGAAACCAAGCCTGTCCTTGATCCAGTACCAGCGGATACCGAGATCCATCACCGGCTTGCGGATGGCGTGCCAGGCAAGGCGGGGTATTTCGGTCGCCGGATAGACCATGGGACGGCCTTCGGCGACGTGCTCGGCATACATTTTGCCGAACGCCGTCGCCATGGCGACGCCTCGGCCGTTGTAGCCGAGCATGACATGCAGACCCGACGCCGGATTATGCAGATGGGGCAGGCCGTCCATCGTCAGCGCGACATGGCCGGACCAGGTATAGTCGAGGCCGATCCCCTCGAGCTGCGGGAAGAGCCGCACCATTCCCGCTTTAAGCGCCTCCATCAGGGCCGGCTTTTCCTTCATCCCGACCGCTCCACGGCCACCGATGAGAAAGCGTCCATCCTCGGACTGGCGCATGTAGAAAGCGAGCTTGCGGGTTTCCGACAGCACGACGCCCCCCGGCATCACCTCATTGCGCTGCTTGTCTGAAAGCGGCTTGGTCGCGATGAGCATACTCTGCACGGGAAGAATGCTTTGAGCCAGTCCCGGCACCAGGTTTCCGGTATATCCGTTGGTCGCAACCAACGCGTCACGCGCGCCGACCTTGCCAAAGGCGGTCTTGGCAACCCACCCCTCGCCCTCTCGCTTCAGCCCCAAGACGGGGGAATTCTCGAAGATTTCGACACCGAGGGACACGGCTGCGCGCGCAAGGCCGCGGGCATAGTCCAGCGGCTGCAGCGCGCCGGCACGGGGGTCGCGCCAGCCACCGAAATAGCGCTCCGTTCCGGAAAGGTCGGCCACGCGCTTGCGGTCAAGGATCTCGACCTCGACACCCTGCGCCTGCCACTGCCGCGCGCGCCTGTAGACCGCGGCGGTCGCAAGCTCGGAATGGGCAGCCTGGATCCACCCGGCGCGGGTCGGCGCACATCTGATGTCGTGCTTGCGCACCAGATCGAAGACGAGATCAGAAACGCCGCCAACCAGGTCGATCATGCGCTTGCCATGTTGAGGACCATAGGCCGCCAAAAGGTCTTCGGGGTCATGCTTGAGGCCAGGAATGACCTGGCCGCCGTTGCGGCCGGAAGCGCCAAAGCCGATATGGCGCGCCTCCAGCACGGCGACCTTCTTTCCGCGCTCGGCAAGGAACAAAGCGCTCGCAAGCCCCGTGAAACCGCCGCCGATGATGACGACATCGGCCTCATGCGCGCCGCGCAGCTTCGCGTGGTCCTGTTTGATTTCACCGGCCTGGTTCCACCACAGCGAGCGCGAGAAACTCTCGGGGCTGCTTGTCATTTCCATTGCACTCCGTCGTGATTGCTTGCCCCGACCGTCCGTCCCAGGGCGGAACTGCCTATTCCGGTTTGTTCACCCAAATGACGACGGCGTCACTGTCACCGTTGTTGAAAAATCTGTGCCGGATGGTCGAGGGGAGCGCGAACCCATCTCCGGCCGACAGAAGGTAGAGCGTGTCGTCGATCTGCAGCGTGAAGCTGCCGGAAATGACATAGCCGAGTTCCTCGCCGGCATGGGTGTAAGATTCCTCGCCCGAACTGCCGCCGGGGACGATGCGCACGACAAAGGATTTGATCGTCTCGATCAGTTCTGGCGAGGCCCGATGCTTGATGACGCCGCCAGCATTCAGAACTTCCGTCTGTTCGCCCGCACGTAGCACGTAGGGATTTGCCCGAACGGCGGTGGCAAAACCCTGAGGGTCGATGAGTTGGGCCGGGCTCATCGATAGGACATCCGCGATTGTGTAGAGCGTGCGCACTGTTGGCGAAACCAGCCCGCGCTCGATTTGTGACAGCGCTCCTGTCGACAGCCCGGAGGCTTCGGACAGGCGCTCAAGCGTCAGCCCCAGCGCCTGCCTGCGGCGGCGAATGCGGGCCCCAATATCGCCTGACTCATCCTTGGCATCCGATTCGGTGGTCGGCGAAGCCCGGAAGTTCTCTGCCTTGCTCACTTGGGGGTCCTTTGTTGGCGCTCGCTGCGAGCTGGATTGAATCAGGGTTGATTAGTCTTCAGTATTCTGCTTCACAATCTGCTCGTATTCAATAATCTAAAAATGAATTCCATCCAAGTCCGGGGGAGAAATGTCAGGAGCTCGTCACAAAGATACACCTTACTGGTGGGAAGCGGCCCCGCCTCGCAGCGTAAAATCGCGTGAGATAGAGCCGCACTGCGATGTCGCGATCGTCGGTGCCGGATACGCGGGCCTTTGTGCTGCGCTCCACCTCGCCCGGGCGGGGCGAAAGGTTCAAGTCTTTGAGCGCGAACGACTGGGATTTGGCGCCTCGAGCCGTAATGGTGGCTTCACCAGCGGCAACATCCGCCCCGATGAAAAGGCGCTTGTGCGCAAATTCGGCGCCGAGAGGGCGGCAAAAATCGCGGCCGAGGGCCACGATGCTCGGCGCTTCATGATCGACTTCCTCGCCAACGAGGGGATCGACGCGGATTTCCAGCTTGTCGGGCGCTTTTACGGCGCGATGACCGATGCCGAGTATGACGTGATGGCACGGAGCGCCGAGGCGCTTCAACGCCAAACCGGGATTGAATCCTATGCCGTCCCCGCCAGCGAGGTTCACCGGCATATCGCCACCGATCTCTACGCTGGAGGCAGCGTTCGCATGGACATCGGCGGACTTCATCCTGCGAAATTCCACGCGGAACTTGTCCGGCTCGCTCTGGCGGAAGGGGTGCTCATCCATGCGGAATGCCGCGTAAAGAAGATCGACCAAGGCACTGGACAACATACAGTAATCACTGAACGCGGCAGCACGCGAGCGCGTGATGTCCTGGTCTGCACGAATGGCTACACCGACCACTCGGACCGCTGGCTGCGTCAGCGGTTGGTGCCGCTGCGTTCGCGAATCATCGCAACCGAGGACCTCGGACAAGAGCGTGTCCGATCCCTCGTTCCGGGCCTGAAAATGCTCACGGATACGCGGGCGATGACCTATTACTTTCGCCCCTCGCCGGATGGCCGGCGGATTTTGTTCGGCGGCCGGGACACCACAAGCGGGGATGATTCGGCCAGGGCCACCGAGGCGAATTACGCCGAAATGCGCCGGGTCTTCCCTCAACTCGACGGTGTCGGGATTTCTCACAGCTGGTTTGGGTACGTGGCGATGAACTGGGATATGGTTCCCCGGATCTTCCAACGGGGCGCCGTTCATTACGCAACGGGCTTTTGCGGCTCCGGCATGGTTTGGGCGCCGTGGCTCGGCCTGAAGGTCGCGCAGAAGATTCTGGACTTGCCCGCCAGCGAAAGTGCTTTCGACTTCCGCCCGCCGCGGCTCGTCCCCACCTGGCGTGGTAAGGCCTGGTTCATGCCGGTGGTTTTCGCTGGTCTCGCGCGCAGGGACCGCAAGGTGGCGGCAATCGCATCCAAAGAACAGGCAGCAAGAAGGGCCGAAAGCCCTCGCGGCACCACCCTGTGAACGAAAAACGTATAATGGTGAAAATCATTGACGAAGATTTTCACTTTGTTAAATTCGACATCATGATGGCAGTGCAATCAGCAGCCACATCGCAGCATTTAGGAAGGAGAATGGCATGCGTCTCAACATCGTTTTCGGCCTCGCACTTGCGGCACTCGTAGGTGGTACGGCGCCCGCAACGGCCCAGGAGGTCGCCCGAATCGGCTCGTCGCCGACCGGCCTGCCCTTCACCTTCGTCAACACCGAAACCAAACTGATGGATGGCGTTCTCATCGATGTGGTCAAGGCGATCCAGGACGATGTCAACATCAAGCCGGAATTCGAGGCGGTACAGTTCTCGGCGCTTGTGCCTTCGCTCACGTCAAACAAGATCGACATGATCGCTTCTGCGATGTTCATCACGGAAGAGCGTGCGAAAGTCGTCGACTTCTCAGATCCGGTCTACGGCTATGGCGAGGGCGCTTTCGTGCCCGTGTCGGATGAAACCGCTTACAAGAGCTATGAAGACCTCAAGGGCAAGACGATCGGCGTGCAAGTCGGCACCACCTTTGTCGATTTGTTCCAAAAGAGCGGCCTTTTCAAGGAAGTAAAGATCTACAAGGGCATTCCGGACATCATCGCCGACGTCAACGCCGGACGGATCGATGCTGGCATCGCCGACGCTCCGATGGCTGCCTATTACATTTCTCAGGGCCAGTTCCCAAAGGTGAAGATGGCTGAGGGCTATCAGTCCGCCGCTGGTGGCGAGTTCGGGATTGCTCTGCGCAAGGGCGACGAGCGCATGCCCAAGATCAACGAGGCCATCGCACGCATCAAATCGGACGGCACGCTGAAGGAAATCCTCGCAAAATACGGGTTGAAGTAATCCCGGTCCAGGCACGAGGGGCTGCTCCCTCGTGCCTGTGGCTGCTGGTGCGCCCTCCGGATAACGTCCGGCCGCAACAAGCCTGACGTCAAGCTTGCCCGCAAAATTAGAGTTATCGCAGATGCAAAACTTCCTCATGGACGCCCGTGAGTTCTTCCCGGTGCTGCTGCAAGGGGTGAAATTCACCCTTCTTGTCACTGTCGGCTCGCTGGCACTCTCCACCTTGCTGGGTCTTGTCTGGGCGCTGATGCGGGTGTCCGGAATTGCCTGGCTGGCAGCCGCTGCGGCGACGATTGTCAACGTCATCCGCGGCATTCCGATCCTCGTGCAGCTTTTCTACATCTATTTCGTCTTGCCGGAGTTCGGCATCGCGCTCTCGGCGCTGCAGGCGGGGATCATCGGCCTTGGCATTGCGTATTCGGCCTATCAGGCCGAAAATTTCCGCGCCGGCATCGAGGCGATCGACCATGGACAGACCGAAGCCGCGCTTTCGATCGGCATGGGTTGGTTGCAGACCATGCGCCGCGTCATTCTGCCTCAAGCCGTACGCGTGATTTTGCCCCCCTATGGCAACATCATGGTCATGCTGCTGAAAGACAGTTCGCAGGCATCAGCCATCACGGTTGCGGAACTGACTTTGCAGGGCCAGCTTCTCGCGTCTTCGACGTTCAAGAACATGAGTGTCTATACGCTGGTCGCGATTTTCTATCTCTGCCTCAGCCTGCCGCTGATGCTGACCGTCGGGCGTCTCGAAAAGCTCTTCGGCAAAGGAAAAGGGCACTGACCATGTCGATGATTGAAATTAAAGCCGTCACGAAATCCTACGGCCAGCTCCAGGTCCTCAAGGGGATCACCGCCGACGTGCAGAAGGGCGAGGTCGTCTGCCTGATCGGCCCGTCGGGTTCGGGAAAGTCGACGATGCTGCGCTGCCTCAATGGGCTGGAAACCTATCAGGGCGGCGAGATCCTGATCGAAGGGCAGCGCGTCGATGCCCGCCACCGCTCGATCCGGAACATCCGCACGCGCATGGCAATGGTCTTCCAGCGCTTCAATCTTTTCCCGCACCGGACGGCGCTCGAGAACGTCATCGAGGGACCCGTGCACGTGAAGGGCGAAAAGCCGGCAGAGGCCCGCCAGTATGGCGAACATCTGCTGCAGCGCGTCGGGCTCGGCGACCGGATCAATCACTATCCGGGCCAGCTTTCCGGCGGACAGATGCAGCGTGTGGCGATCGCCCGTGCCTTGGCGATGCGCCCCCAGGCAATCCTCTTCGACGAACCCACCTCGGCGCTGGACCCCGAGCTGGTCGGCGATGTGCTTGATGTCATGCGCAGTCTAGCGGACGAAGGCCTGACGATGCTGGTGGTGACGCACGAGATGGGCTTTGCCCGCGACGTCGCCGATCGGGTGCTCTTCCTCGACGGCGGGGTGATCGTCGAACAGGGCAAGGCAAAGGACGTGCTGGTCGCGCCCCAACATCCGCGGACGCAGGACTTCCTCCGCCGCGTTCTCAATCACTGATCCGACAAACATCAACGGCGCCTTTCAATGGTGCGTGCCTTGGCTGTCCCGAGGGTAAGGAAATATGGCATTCTACTGCTACTTGGATCCGGCCCGTACCGAGCAGATCCGCGAGGTCTTTGCACGCGCGCTGCCGGAGGTGGAGTTTCTCTCGGGTGACATCGATGACGGATCCGCTGCACGGGTGCGTCATCTTCTGTGCTGGCAGCCGCCTGCGCAATTGGAGACGCGCTTTCCTGCACTCGAGATCATCTTCTCGAGCGGCGCCGGGGTTGAGCAATTCCTGCAGTCGGATCTTCCGGCCGGTCTGCGCATCGTCCGGATGACCGAGCCGGGGCTTGCGCGCATGATGCAGGAATACATCACGCTGGCGGTGCTTTCGGTTTTCCGGCAATTGCCGGCCTATTTGGACCAGCAACAGAAGGCAATGTGGCAGCCTCTGCCCCAGCCGAGCGCCACTCGCCGCAGGGTCGGCGTCATGGGGCTCGGCTATCTCGGGCAGGCGGCGTTGGCGGCCCTTGCTCTGTTCGGCTTTCCTCTCGCGGGCTGGAGCCGAAGCGAAAAGCATATCGCAGGCGTGCGTTGCTACCATGGCGACGCGGGGCTTGACGCCTTCGTGGCGCAGACTGATATCCTGGTCTGCCTGCTGCCGTTGACCACCGAGACCGAGGGGCTGCTGAATGCCGATTTCTTTGCGCGGCTACCGGCCGGGGCAAGTGTGGTTCTGGCAGGCCGCGGCCCGCAGACGGATCAGGATGCCCTGATTGCGGCGCTTGATAGCGGGCACCTGGCCTCGGCATTCCTCGACGTTACGGTTCCAGAGCCCCTGCCCCCTGCCCACCCGCTCTGGTCGCACCCCAAGGTGATCCTGACCCCACACATCGCCTGCGTGACGGACAGTCACGGCGCCGCAGAAGTGCTGGTCGACAATTTCCGTCGGCTCGCCAGGGGCGAGCCATTGACCGGCGAGATCGATCGAGTGCGTGGCTACTGAAGCGTACTCGCCATCCCTCGGATTCGCTTTCCGCCCCACGCCTCAGAGGAGCCATTCGATCGGCAGCAGGCCGATACGCGCGAGGTGGGGCGTTCTTTCCCCCACAGCCCGCCATCACAAACGCGCATGACCTGATCAGATCGTTTCATGGCGGGCAGGTGATCGCACAACTTGACACGTGAGTGACCTCTTCCGCTAAGTTGTGTTGTCAGACATCTTACATAATTTGGGAACGTGAAGACTGACCGACAAACGAGGAGGATCTTGTGAGGAAACTGCTAGCACAGCTTGCCATCGCCGTCGCCGCCCTGGCGTTCGCGACCGCCGCCCAGGCTGGAGAAACGCTCGACCGGGTCATGGAAAAGAAGGCGCTGGTCGTCGCCACCAACAGCGGCTGGCCGCCGCAGAGCTTTCTCGATGACAGCAACCAGCTGGTCGGCTTCGACATCGACGTCTCCAGGGAAATCGCCAAGCGCCTCGGCGTCGAGATCAGCTTCGAGACCCCGGACTGGGCGACCCTGACCGGCGGCCGCTGGCAGGGCCGTTACGACCTCGGCGTCGGCTCGGTGACACCCACCAAGGCGCGCGCCCAGGTGATTGACTTCGCCGGCATCTACTACTACAGCCCCTATGTCTACGTCGTGCACAAGGACAGCGAGGCCAAGTCGGTCGAAGACCTCAACGGCAAGGTGATCGGCGTCGAGACCGCCACCACCTCGGAAGACTTCATCAACCGGCGCCTGGAGATCGACGCGCCGGGCCTGCCGCCGATCGAGTACAAGCTCGAGCCCGGCGAGGTGCGCACCTTCGCTGATTCCATGCTGCCGTTCGACGACCTGCGGCTCGGCAGCGGCGTCCGCCTCGACGCGGTCATCGCACCGGAGCAGACGGCGCTGAACGCCATCAAGAACGGCTATCCGTTGCGCACGCTCGAGGGCGAGTACGCCTTTCGCGAGCCGCTGGTGGTGATCGCCGAGAAGGTCGATCCGGACTGGACGAAGAAGGTTGGCGAGATCATCGACGCGATGAAGGCGGATGGCACGCTGGCTGCCCTCACAACCAAGTGGTACGGCAAGGACTACAGCGCCGACTGACGCGCCAGGGCAGATCGTTTAAAGCGATCTGCCTGTCCCAGTCCCCAAGCCGCTGCACATTTTCGGCAGACCTGCATCAAGCACGATCACGGGCGGCGTCCGGCCGCCCGTTCGCCAGTCCCGCCAACCAGTGAATGCGACCCATGGCCTATCCCGACACCTACTACAAGCGAACCATCAGCGACGCCCGGGCGCGGCCGGCGCTCTCCGGCACGATCGAGTGCGACACCGTCATCGTCGGCGGCGGACTGGCGGGCCTGACGACGGCGCTGCAGCTTTGCCGCGCCGGCCAATCGGTCGTGCTGCTGGAGGCCGAAAGCGTCGGCTTCGGCGCCTCGGGGCGCAACGGCGGCTTCGTCAGCCCCGGCTTTGCCACCGGCGGCGACGAGATCGCCCGCATGGCCGGCGCCGAGGCGGCGCGCAGCATCCACCGGCTGTCGATCGAGGGCGTCGACTTCGTCCGCGACACGATCCGCGAGATTGGCATCGAGGCCGCGGCGCCGCAGCCCGGCATTTCCAGCGTGCTGCGCTACGACGGCGGCGACACGCTGAAGCGGCATGCCGAGGCGATGGCGAACACCTACGGCTACGAACTCGAATATTTCGACACCGACCGCATCCGCTCGGTGCTGAAGTCGAAGCGTTATTTCCAGGGTTTGCGCGACGGCCGCGCCTTCCACATGCACCCGCTCAACTACCTGCGCGGCGTGGCAGGCGAGATCGAACGGCTCGGCGGGCGCATTTTTGAACATTCGCCCGCCGAGCGCTGCGAGCTCGACGGCGCGGAAAAGGTCGTCACCACCGCAGGCGGCCGGGTCAAGACGCGGCAGGTGGTGTTCACCACCGGCGGGTATACCGGCGGGCTGAACCGGCGGCTGAAGCGCGCCTTCCTGCCGATCGCCACCTACGTGATGGTCAGCGAGGAGGCGCCGGAGCTGATCCGTTCGGCGATCCAGACCACCGACGCCATCGGCGACAACCGCCGCGCCGGTGACTACTACCGCGTCATCGACGGCGGCAAGCGGCTGCTGTGGGGCGGGCGCATCACCACGCGCGCCGCCTCGACCGCTTCGCTGGTCGCCGAGCTGCGCGCCGAGATGACCGGCACCTATCCGCAGCTTTCCGGCCTGAAGACGGAGCTCGCCTGGTCCGGGCTGATGTCCTACGCTCGCCACCTGATGCCCCAGATCGGCCAGATGCAGCCCGGCGTCTGGCACTGCACCGCCTTCGGCGGGCACGGCCTCAACACCACGGCGATGGGCGGCAAGCTGATTGCCGAGGCCATTCTCGGCGAAAGCGATCGCTACAAGCTGTTCAAGCCGTTCGGCCTCGTCTGGGCCGGCGGGCTGGCAGGGCTGGCGGTCGCCCAACTCACCTATTGGAAACTGCAGGCACAGGATTGGTGGCGCGAGCGCGCTGCCTGAACCGGCGGGGGACACCGAATGATCGGCCGATTGATACTCTCCTATCCGGACGCCGCGCAGCGCGCCGGGATTTTCCTCGTGCTCGCGCTTGTCACGCTTGTGATCTACCAGCTCGGCGTCAGCCCCGCCTGGATCGGCCATCTCGTGCCCGCCACCTCCGGATGGCTGTCTGAGAACCCGGCGCTCGCCCGGCTGGTGGGCTCGGTGATGATCGCGCTGATCGCCGCGGCGAACTGGAAGGCGCTGCGCCAGCTGTCGCGCCGGCAGCAGATCGCCGCCGTCTGGCTGGAGCTCTTCGTGCTCCTGATGCTGTTCTTCTATTCCTTCGACCTGTCCTTCACCTTCATCGCCAAGAAGATCGGCTTCCTGGTCTCGCAAGGCGTGGTCACGACGCTCTATATCTCGGCGATCTCGATCGTCATCGCCACCGTGATCGCACTCGCCGGCGCGATCGCCAAGCTGTCGAAGAACGGCGTCATCTACGGGCTTGCCACCTTCTACACCTCGCTCTTCCGCGGCCTGCCGCTCTTGATGCAGATCTACATCATCTACCTGGGCCTGCCGCAGGTCGGTTACGTGATCGACGCGGTTCCGGCCGGCATCCTGGCGCTGTCGCTGTGCTACGGCGCCTACATGACGGAGATCTTCCGCGCCGGCATCGAAAGCATCAACCGCGGCCAGACGGAGGGGGCGACGGCGCTCGGCCTCAGCCCGAGCCAGACGATGGCGCTCGTCATCCTGCCGCAGGCGATGCGGGTCATCATCCCGCCGACCGGCAACCAGTTCATCGCCATGCTCAAGGATTCGTCGCTCGTCTCCGTCGTCGGCGTGTGGGAACTGATGTACCTGGCGCGCACCCAGGGGCAGACCGAGTTCCGCCACATCGAGATGCTGATCACCGCCTCGATGATCTACTGGATGCTGTCGATCGTGCTCGAGTATGCGCAGTCGCTGATCGAGGCCCGGTTCGGGCGGTTCAATGTCCGCTGATGCAGGGATCGTCGCGGGGCTCGCGGCGCGCCCGAACCTTCGCGGCGCAGTGCTCTGCCTGCTCGCCTTCGCCGTGTTCTCGGGAACGGACGTGCTTGTCAAACTTCTGACGCAGCACTTCCCCGTGCCGCAGGTCACGTTCATGGTGACGCTCGCGGCACTGGTGCTGCTGCTCCTGCAGGCGGCGGCGACCGGCCGGGGCGCCGCGCTCATGCCGCGCTATCCACGGCTTGCCATGCTGCGGGCGCTGCTGCTCGCTGTGGATACGCTGTTGATCCACTATGCGTTTGCGGTGCTGCCGCTTGCCGAGGCCTATCTGCTTGCCTTCCTGACGCCGGTGCTGGTGGCGATCCTGGCCTTCCTGCTGCTCGGCGAGCGGCTGTCGATGCTGGCCTGGAGCGGCGTGGTGATCGGCTTTGCCGGGGTCGCAATCGCGCTGCGCCCCGGCGTCGTGGCGCTCAGCATGGGCCACGCGGCGGCGGCGGGCTCGGCGCTGGTTTTCGCGCTGTCGCTGCTACTCCTGCGCCGCGCCAAGTCGGCGGAGTCAGACGGGGCCCTGGTCTCGACCCTGCTCGTCGTGCAGACGGCGCTGGCGCTCGCGGTCGCGGCGGTTGCAGGCGGCGTTGCGCCGCCCGGTCCCGGCGACATCGCCATGGTCGTCGCCGCCGCGGCCTTTCTCCTGGCCGGGCACATGCTGCTCGTCCGCGCCTTCCGCACCGGCGACGCGTCGGTCGTCGCACCGTTCCAGTACAGCCAGATCGTCTGGGGCTGTCTCTACGGAGCGCTGATCTTCGCTGCACCGGTCGAGTTGCACACGCTCGCCGGGGCGGCTGTCATCGTGCTCTCCGGCTGGCTCGTCCTCAAATGAAATCCGGGACATCTTCACGCCCCGGCAGGGTCGGTTGCGTCGATCAATGTGGGAGGACAACGGTCGCTCAAAATGAAAATGGCAATCGCCGAGATGCGACATCGCGTGGGGCGACGGGGAATTGCGTCGAAGCTCGACGCTTGACGTTCCCAGAATTGTGAGACAGCAAATTGGGCGGATCAAGCAGTCTTCGAGGTCACGAATTGGACGCGCCCCTTCGCGATACACGCACTCTGGTCATCCAGGTTCGCGACGGCATCACAGACCTCATTCGCGAGGAAAAACTGCAGCCGGGCGACAAGCTGCCAAGTGAGGCGCAACTCACCCAGCGCTTCAAGATTTCCCGTCCGGCATTGCGCGAGGCGCTCAAGCTTCTGGAGCAGGATGGCGTCACCTATGTGGAACATGGACGCGGCCACTTTGTCTCCGCCATGTCCGTCGTCCGGGTGGACAGGCCCATCACGGTTTTCGAAAGCGCGACCGACATGGCCCGTCACTACGGTTACGCCATGGTCAACAAGATCCTGTCGATCGCGGAAGAAGTTCCCGATCCGGCGACGGCCGAACAGTTGCGGATGAAGCAGGGCGAGCGGGTCATCCGCCTGGAGCGGTTGCGGCTGCACAGGGATCAGCCGATCCTCTACTGCATCGACTACATTCCCTGCAGCATTGTCTCGACGCACCATGATATTGATTGGAGCGGGTCTCTACTCGACGTGCTCGACGATCACAGGAACAGGCCGCGCATGTCGGCTGCAACCGTTTCCGCGGTCATGCTCCCGGAGGAAGTGGTGCAGCGCAATGATCTTCGCGACTTCGGACCGGCGCTGCTGATCCGTGAGACGTGTTTCAACGCCGCCGGTTTGCCCGTCGTGCACGCCCTCGACTATCATCGCGGCAGCCACTTCGCATTCAGCCTGGCACGCAGGTGACCAGACGAAAAGCCACCGGAGAAACGATATGTTGCAAAACGGCGCTGTAGCGCGCGCAGAACTGCCGAGGCCGAATGTCTCCATCTCGGACGCGCAGGCGATCTTTCGCGAGCACTTTGGTCTCGACGGCGATATCGTCGAACTGGGCAGCCAGCAGGACCGGAATTTCCGCATTGATGCCGCCGGCAAGCGCTATGTCCTGAAGATCTGTCACGCTGAATACCGGCGCATTGAACTCGAGGCGCAGAATGCTGCGATGAAGCACCTGGCCGGACTGGCCTCCATGCCCCTGGTGCCGCGGGCGATCGAGGCCAACTCCGGCGAAAGCATCCTGTCGATCGACATCAACGGCCAACCCTGCCAGGTGCGCCTGCTGGATTACCTCGATGGTGAGCCGCTGACCCGGCGCAAGTTCCTGCCGGCGATCACCGTGGCGGCACTCGGCCAGGTGTGCGGCCGGGTGGCGAAAGGGCTGGAGGGCTTCGATCATGGCGGCCTCGACCGGCAGATCCAGTGGGACCTGCGGCAGGCACGGCCGGTCGCCGCGGCACTCTTGTCCGCCTTGCCGGACCAGCGGGCGGTGGCGCGCATTGCCGCTGCGCTGGAGGAGGCCGAACGCCATATTGCTCCGCTCCGTGCCGGGCTGCGCATCCAGGCGATCCATCACGACATTACCGACGACAATGTCGTTGCCACGCCGGATGCCGACGGCAATCCGATCCCGCGCGGCGTCATCGATTTCGGCGACCTGATGCGCGGCTGGCTGGTGGCGGATCTTGCCGTCTGCTGTTCAGCCTTGCTGCACCATGCCGCAGATCCGTTCGTGATCCTTCCGGCCGTCTGCGCCTTCCATGCCGAACATCCGCTCAACGAGGCCGAACTCAAGGCGCTCTGGCCGCTCGTCGTCCAGCGGGCTTGCGTGCTGGTGGCCAGCGGCGAAAATCAACTGTCGCTCGAGCCGGACAACGCCTACGCCGCCGGCAATATCGCGCATGAACGGACGATCTTCGAGGTGGCGATCAGTCTGCCGGTCGCCGTCATGCAGGCGGCGGTGCTGGAGGCCGTCGGCAAGGCTGACGACCGGCAGCTGCCGGCGATGCAGCCGATCTTGCCGGAGGTCTCGCCCCTCTCCTTCCGAACGGTGCGACTGGATACGCTGAGCCCGCTGTTTGTGGGCGGAAATTGGGCCGACGAGGGCATCGAGCAGCGAGTGCTTAAGGAGGCAGCCGCCGAAACCGGCGCCGCGATCAGCCGCTATGGCGAATACCGCCTGTCGCGCACCCGGCACCATGCGGCGACCGCCCCAGAGACGTTTGCCCTTTGCATCGAGGCGCAGGTTCCGGCCGGTTCGCGTGTGGTCGCGCCGTTTGCCGGCGTCGTCTCGGTCGAAGCCGGCAGTCTGCGCATCGACGGCGACCACGTCTCGCTGCTGATCGACGGCATGGAGCGGACGAATGCCGAAGACCGGATCGGCGCCGGCGACGTGATCGGCCATGTTACAGCTTCCGGCCGGCTGCGGGTGCAGTTCTGCCGCGAAAAGGGCCTCACCCCGCCGCCATTCGTGATTCCGCATCAGGCGAGTGCCTGGTCCCTCCTCTGCCCGTCGCCGTCGGTGCTGTTTGGCGGCGATTTCGACGCCCCCGCATTGGAAAGCGACGCGTTGCTGGAAATCCGGCAGGCGCATTTCGCCAGACCACAGAAGAACTATTACCGGCGGCCGCCGCAGATCGAGCGCGGCTATCGCGAGCAGATGTATGCAATGGACGGGCGCAGCTATCTCGACATGGTCAACAATGTCGCGATCCTCGGCCATGGCCACGAAAAGCTCGCCGCCGCCGTCGGCCGGCAGTGGTCGCTGCTGAACACCAATTCGCGCTTCCACTACGCCGGGATTGCCGAATTCTCCAAGCGCCTGGCCGATCTCGCCCCCGACGGCCTGGACACGGTGTTTCTGGTCAATTCCGGCTCCGAGGCCAACGACCTGGCGCTGCGGCTCGCCTGGGCACATTCCGGTGCCCGCAACATCATCAGCCTGCTCGAGGCCTATCATGGCTGGACCGTGGCGAGCGACGCCGTCTCCACCTCGATCGCCGACAACCCGCAGGCCTTGAGCACGCGGCCAGAGTGGGTGCACGCCGTGACGGCGCCCAACACCTATCGCGGGGCGCATCGCGGCCCGGATTCGGCGGCCGGCTACATCGCCGATGTCGAGGCGGCGCTGGCGAAGATCGAGGCCAGGGGCGAACGGCTCGGCGGCTTCATCGCCGAGAGCGTTTACGGCAATGCCGGCGGCATTCCGCTGCCAAAGGGTTACCTCAAGGAGGTCTACCGGCTGGTGCGCCAGCGCGGCGGGGTAACGATCGCCGACGAGGTGCAGGTCGGCTATGGCCGGCTCGGCCACTATTTCTGGGGTTTCGAGGAACAGGGCGTGGTGCCCGACATCATCACCATCGCCAAGGGCATGGGCAACGGGCATCCGCTCGGCGCCGTCATCACCTCACGCGCCATCGCCGATTCTCTGGAGAAGGAAGGCTATTTCTTCTCCTCCGCCGGCGGCAGCCCGGTGTCCTGCACCGTCGGCATGGCCGTCCTCGACGCGATGCGCGACGAGAAGCTGCAGGAGAACGCCCGCGCCGTCGGTGATCACCTCAGGCGCCGTCTGGAGGCGCTCGGCCAGCGCTTCCCGATCGTCGGCGCGGTGCATGGCATGGGCCTCTATCTCGGCCTCGAATTCGTTCGCAACCGCGACACGCTGGAACCGGCCACACAGGAGACGGCGGCCATCTGCAACCGGCTCCTCGACCTCGGCGTCATCATGCAACCGACCGGCGATCACCTCAACGTACTGAAGATCAAGCCACCGCTCTGCTTGTCGCGGCAAAGCGCGGATTTCTTCGCCGACATGCTGGAACGGGTGCTGGAAGAGGGGTGGTAGGGCGCAGGCTCCCCAATCAGCATTGGCACGGCTGCCCCGCCTATCCCTGGAGGCGCCGCAGAAGCGAGCCCAAGCGCTCTTGCTCGGGACAGTGCTGGCGGCTCGCGGTCCGGCGGCACGGCAGGCCGCAGCCGCGGTTTCGCACCTCGCTGGGGCTAAAGCTGAACGCCCGCTTGAAGGCCCGGCTGAACTCCGCGCCGTCGCTGAACCCATACGTCGCGGCGATCTCGAATATCAGCCGCCGGTCGCTTGGATCGGTCAGCGCGGCATGGGCGGCCATCAGTCGACGGTGCTGAATATAGTGCATCACGCCGCCGAAAGGCTCGAAAAGGTTGTAGAGGCGCGTGCGCGAGGTGCCGAGCTCGCGCCGCACAGCTTCGCAGTCCAGCATGGGGTCCAGCAATCTCTTCTGTACAAACTGCCGCGCCCGCTCATGACCACATGCCGCTGGGCATGGTTGACTTCTCGCCCCAAGCCGACGATTGGTTTTTAGCCTCTATGGTTGCACGGCTGTTTGGGCCGGCGTCAAGTAATGGAGGGCGGAGAACGGGGAGCGAAAGCAGGCATGCAGTACAAGGATCTGGGAGAGTTTTTTCAGGCAAGGCTGGAGAACTGTTTTTTTGACTACGTGCCTGGCACCACAAATCCCGACATTCTCATCGTTGCATTTGAAGGGGCGGGCGGCGCCTATCACAGGCCCGATCAGCTGCGTACGCCTTTCGGCGCCAAGTACTATATCGAGAACGGATATGCGCTGCTTGGCGTGAAGCCAATCAATGTGAGCTGGTACCGGACCGACGATGTCCTCGAGTTCTTCACCTTCCTGAAGCAAATCAGGTTCTTCGACAGTTTTCGGAAAGTGGTGTTTGCCGGTGGCAGCATGGGCGGCTATGCAAGCCTTGCCTTTTCATCGCTCGTCCCGGGGTCGGTTGTCATAGCTTTGCAGCCGCAATCCACCATGGATCCGTCCATCGTACCGTGGGAGCGCCGGTTCCCGGTCAGCCGCGATCAAGACTGGAGCGGCCCGTTCGCAGACGGCGCGGTCGAGTGCAGAACGGCGTCCCAAGTTATCGTCGTCTATGATCCCTATGACGATGGGGACGCCCGCCACGCACACCGCGTTGGGGGTGACAACGTCATTCACGTGCCCATTCGTTTTGTCGGGCATAACGTAGGTGGTGCGCTAAAGTTTTCCGGGACATTGAAAGACTTCATGAAGCGCTCCATCGAGAATGGGATGGACAAAGCGTTTGCGCGAGAAGTGTCGGTCCGTTGCCGCAACAGCCCCCTATACTATGAGGGGCTGATCAATCGGTGCCTGAAAAAGAAGAAGCTGGCGCTCGGGGTCAAAATAGTCCGGTCCTGTCCGCTCGCCATGGAGGAGAACCCGCGTCTTTGGATGGCGGCTGCGGCTCTGCTCGAAGAGGCCGGCCTTCATGATGAACTGATGCCCCAATGGAAAGCTGTTTGCGGGCGGTTCCAGCGCAGCGCGGCCCTCTGGATCAAGTTTGCCGAGTATCAGAGGCGGCTGGGCAGGGAGCGCATGTTTCTCTCAATCCTGGAGAGGAAGAAGGACGTCGTTATCGGCCCTGCGATGAGGGACTACATCCAGAAGAACAATATCAAATTGCCATCAGCTGCAGTGCCGAAGGTTACTCATCAGATGCCGGCTATGGCTGAAGCGCCGCTTGCTGAGAATACGGCGGCGCAGACCGCGACACAGCCGGAGAGAATGGAACTTCGTCTCACCCCGGCTCCAGAGACAATTGCGCGCGTGGACGCCTCACGAAAAAGGAATCGGACCTACCGGGCGAAGCTTTCCGCCGTGCTGTCGCGAGTGCTACCGTTGCTTATAGCAGCGATAGACGATTCACTCTTCATCGCCTACATTCCGGCCTAGACCCGCGCACGCGACTAGGCCAAGCGCTCTCGGAGCTGGAATTCAGTTTGGCCTTTGCGACGGCGGCGTTCTTGATGATCGTCACGACACGGTTCGCCAAGCGATTTGTTGCGCGGTGGGGAAACTCCGGCATCCTCCGCGCGAACGGGGGCGGCCCTGGAAAAGTTCGGGAACATCGCCGGATCGGCGGTGGCGCTGCATTTCTGCGTGCAGAGCCTCGTCGTGAGCATCGGCGGGCGACACCGCGTGGCCACTTGTCGTCTTCTCTTCGATCATGGCCATCGTCCTGATCGTACGAGGATGGTTGAGTCACCGAGGGTACGCACGGGCGTGATCGCTTGCAGCCTGGGGATCGCCCCTCGTGGCTGTTCATTCAATTCGCCTTCCGGAATGGCTGGCCGGGTGGAGAGCAAATGATTCGAATCCTCCATGCCAGCCTCTTTTGAAGCGACGGCGACACAGCTGCATCAACGATGCTGCGGATTACCCACACATTGCTGACGAGCGTCCGAAACCACGACGAAAAGCTGGCAACAAAATCCAGTGACTTGCTGGTGATTTTGGGCAGGCTGGGCCTTGCCTGCCACTTAACTTGTCAGCATAACTGACTGTTTCCATCAAGGAAAGTCTGGTGGGTGATCACGGGCTCGAACCGTGGACCCGCTGATTAAGAGTCAGCTGCTCTACCAACTGAGCTAATCACCCGTCCAGGACCGCGTCGCTGCGGTCTGGTGCGGCGTATAATGGGCTTGGCCGGGCTTGTCTAGCCACTCGCTGAATTTTTCCTTCGCACAGCACCATTTTTTTGACGACGCCTGCCGGCGGCGTGTTTTTCGCTGCGGATGGCATGGCATGACGCGGCGCGGCGACCTGGCAAGAGATTGAATTGGCGCTGAAACCGGCCCGGCCAGCCGTTGGGCCGCGCCCGCGGGGAACCCCGCCCTACACGTCCAAAATACCGGAGGCGGTGCGAATTGCCTGTCCGCCGATGCGCGCTCCGGCGATCTGCCCTGCGGCAATGTCGAGATGCAGATGGATCAGCGAGGGGCGGCCCATCTCGACCCCCTGTTCGACGAGGATCGGATGATGGCCGTCGACCATCTGGTCGAAGAAGTGGATCGCACCGGACAGCGCGGCCACGGCCGCCCCGGTTGCCGGGTCTTCCGATATTCCCATCTCGGGGGCAAACATGCGCGCGTGGAATCGGGCAAGGTGATTGACCCCGCCGCGGCAATAGAGATAGGCTGACGCGAGCCGCCCCTCGGCGAACGGAACGCAGCGCTGCCATACCACCGGATCAAACTCAGCCGCCGACGCGGCGAGAAGATCGTGGACCGGTACCATCACGAACGCGACGCCGGCGCTCCACAGCGACGGAACATGGTTCTCGAAGCCGATCTGCGTCGGTTTCAGTCCGAACGCTTCGGCGATGCTCTGGCGCTCCAGGACGGCGTCGAGGTGCACGGACTTGCGCGGCAGGTCGAACTCGGCGAAGGAGGCTCCGGTTGCCGGGATCTTCACCGCGCAGCGTACCGGGCCGATCTTCTCCTCCAGGACACTGACGAAATCGAGCGGCCTGGCGTCGCCGCCGTTCTGCATCTCCGCGATCGCGATGGCGGCGCCGACCGTTGGATGACCGGCAAAAGGCAGTTCGTAGCCGGGCGTGAAGATGCGCAGCTTCGCAGTATGGGCCGGATTGACCGCCCGCTGCACGAAAACCGTTTCGGACAGGTTGAACTCGCTGGCGATCGCCTGCAACTGAGCACCGTCCAGCCCATCGGCATCGAACACGACGGCCAGCGGGTTGCCTGCAAGCCGCCGGTCGGTGAAGACGTCATAAATGGCGTATCGGCGCGACACCAATTGCTCCTGCGAAGTTCATAGTGCCCGGCAAACTGCACGAGCTTTCCGCTCGCGGCAAGGGCAAATCACCGATGTCCCGGCGCGGAGAACCAGCGCAGATCAGCGGCTGCGCGTCGTGTTGCATTTATCGCGGCCTGCCGCCGGGGCTAAACGGAACACGGCATACGGCGCGCTCGGGCGCGCAATACACTGCGGCAAGACAGCGCCCCCCTTCCTGCATTTCAGCCAAGCCTCTTGGGCGTTTCGGAGGGTCAGATGTCGAGCGTCATGACGACCGGGCAATGGTCGGAAGCCTTCGGCCGGTCCCAGCCGATGCGTGGATAGCGCTCGACCGCCTGCCCCGGAGGAAAGGTCGTCCGGTATGGCTGCCCGGCGCGAATGATCTCAGGAACCCTTGTGTGGTTGCGGCGCGACAGCGCCGGCGAGAGCAGGATGTAGTCGAGCTGGCAAAGATGCCGGTCATCCGGTCCCATGTTGTGGAAAAGCGTCCAGCGATCGTCCTCGGCCCGGCGCAGCATCGGATTCTCGACGAAGCCGTCCCGGGTAAAGGCATCGATGCCGCTCCGTTCCTCCTCGACCCGCCGGAACGTGTAGCCATTGCGGCGGTCGCCCTCGACGAGGAGTTTTTCCTGGTAGTCGTTCATGTCGCCGCAAATGGCAAAGTGCTTGTTGGCCGTGTTGCCCGCGCCGAACCGGTCCTCGATGATGCGACGCACCGCCCTCGCCTCGGCCGTGCGCACAGGCATGGTGGCCGATCGTCCGTCGAGGCCGCCGTTGCCCGGCCCCATCGACTTGAAATGCACGACGTAGAGGGTCAGCGGCCGCCCGCCGATCCTGAGGTCGAGTTCCAGGCAATCGCGCTTGAAGATGCGATCGTCCGGCATGAGCGGCGCAAGCTCGGGGCCATAGAGATCGAGGTCACGATAGGTCAAAGCGGCGTGGCTGCGCACGTCGACGCATTCGATTTTCTGGCCGTCAAGGGTTTCCTCGCGCATCAGCACCGCCACGTCGATGCCGCGCTTGTCATTCCCCTCGATCAGATAGCGCTGCCGATAGCCGTTGCCGACCATCTTGAAGAGATAGCCATACTCAAAGGCCTGCAAGGCCTCCATGTTGTCGACCTCCTGCAGGCAGAGGATGTCGGCGTCGGCATCGGCGATCGCCAGCGCGGATTGCTGGCGGGCGTCGTCGGTCAGAGCGATCGTGCGCGCTTCCTCCAGCCGCTGGTACTCCGCCTCGCTGCGAATCTTGAAGAGGCGCAGCACCCGATCCTGGCGCGTCTGGTTGCGAAACCCGACGGACTCGAACCGGGACATGAGGTTTTCCACATTGAAGGTGGCCAGGCGAAGAGACATGAAGATACAACCGTTGCAGTGAAGCGGAGTGTATACGCAGCCAGCCGAATGGAAAGCCTACAGACATCCGCCCGCTGGAGCTGTTCCGCGGCCGCCGCGCCGGGCGGGCTTCCCGGCGCGCGCCCCCCGGGCTCTTGACGCCCGCGGAGCTGCCGTTGAAGTCAACGTCTCCGATGCAATTTGGCGCTTAGGCCAACTCCTCGCTGATCAGCGCGCCTAGGCGGGAAATGCCCTCGTCGATCGTCTTCTCGTCGGCACAGGAGAAGGAAATGCGGAGGGTGTTGGCACCGCTGCCGTCGGCGTGGAACGCCTTGCCCGGAACGAAGGCGACCTTCTTCCTCTCGATCGCCTTGGCCAGCAGGTTCGCGCCGTCCATTCCCTCGGGCAGCGTCACCCAGATGAACATGCCCCCCTCCGGGCGCGTCCAGTTGACGCCGGCAGGCATGTACCTGGCAAGTGCCGCCAGCATTGCGTCGCGCCGCTTGCTGTAGGCGGCCTTGATCTTCTTGACCTGGGCCTCGAAACCGCGCTCGGCGACGTGAGCGATCGCCATCTGGTTGATCGTCGAGGAGTGCAGGTCGGCTGCCTGCTTCATCAGCACGAGCTTGCGAATGACGTCTGCATTGGCGACGACGAAGCCGACGCGCAGGCCCGGCGCAAGCGTCTTGGAGAAGCTGCCGCAATAGATGGTGCGCGTGGCGTTGATGTCCCCGCCCTTGCGCGCCAGTTCCAGCGCCAGGATCGGCGGGATCGCCTCGCCGTCGTAGCGCAGCGATTGGTAGGCGGCGTCCTCGATGATCGCGATATCCAGCTCCTCGGCGAGATCGATCAGCTTCTCGCGGCCCGCCCGGTCGACGGTCTCGCCGGTCGGGTTGGAGAAATCGGCCGAAAGATAGGCAAACTTGACCTTGCCGCCGGCCTCCTTCGCCGTCTGGCGGTAGCCCTCCGGTGTGCGGTTGCCGTTCAGCGTCAGCTGGTCGTAATTCGGCTCATAGGCGTTGAAGGCCTGGAGCGCGCCGAGATAGGTCGGCCAAGTGACAAGGGCCGTGTCGCCGGGAGAAAGAAAGAGTTTGCCGAGGTAGTCCAGCCCCTGCTGCGAACCCGAGACGATGAAGACGTTGTCGGCGGAACAGGAGACATCGAGCTTCCGCATCTGGCCTGCGATCCACTCGCGCAGCGGCTTGTAGCCCTCGCTGACCGAGTACTGCAGCGCCGCGTTCACGGCACTACCGGAGAAGATGTCGGCGTATGCCGCCTTGAAGTCCTGGTCCGGAAACAGCGCCGGGTCGGGGATGCCGCCAGCAAAAGAGATGATGTCCGGGCGGTCCAGGAGTTTCAGAAGTTCGCGGATTTCCGACGCCTTCATCCGGGACGAACGCGTGGCAAAGATATCTTCCCAGTGCAACATGGGGACCTTCCTCGGAATTTCGTAATGAGGGAGAGAATCACACCGGTCAAATTAAGTCAATGATACTGACCTATAGCGGCGCTCTCCATCGAGGCCGTATCACTGCGGCAGGCCTGCGGCAAGGGCACTCGCGCCCTCCCGTTCAGCCGCCGAGTGTCCGCTTCAACCGTTCGTGAAGGTCGCGTGCGGTGGCGAAACCCTCGCGCCAGCACTGCGCGCGCACAAAATCAGGAACGGCCGTGGCCGGCATCGGCCGGGCCAGCGCGTAGCCCTGCAGGGTGTCGCATCCCATGTCGCGCAACATCTGCACATGGGCGATTGTCTCGGCGCCCTCGGCCGTGACGGCGATATCCAGGGAGCGGCCGATCTCAATGATCGTGCCGACGAGCCGGCGCTGTGCCTGCGAGTGAACGATCGGCTTGACGAGCTGGCGATCGATCTTCAACCGACGGGGCAAGAGCCGTATCAGCCCGACGATCGAAGCGTGTCCGGTGCCGAAGTCGTCAATCTCGATGTCGATGCCGCGCTTGCGGATTTCCCCAAGGTTGTCGAGCACGGTGCGATCGCATTCATCCAGAAAGATCGACTCCAGCAGCTCGAACGAAAGACGGCCGGGCTCGATCGGAATTGACCGCAAGGAAACGCCCAATTCGGGATCATGCAGCCGACGGGACGAAACATTGACGGACAGCTTTGGAATCGCAAGTCCGGCGCCATCCCATGCCTGGAGATCACGAATGGCCCGCTCAAGGATCTGCCGATCGATCGCCGCGACGGCGTTGATTTCCTCGGCGACCGGAAGGAACGCATCAGGTGTCAGAATGCCGCGCTCGGGGTGATCCCAGCGCGCCAACGTCTCGACACCGACCAGATCCAGTGTGCGGGCGCAGAACTGCGGCTGGTAATAGGGAACGAACCGATGTTGCTCGAGTGCCGCGATGATCTCGTCGGCATTTTTCCGGCTGGTCTCGATCTGCGCCTGAAACTCGCGCGTGAAGAACTCATGGCGGCCGCGGCCGTTGTTCTTGGCCCGGTAGAGGGCGAGATCGGCATCGACAAGCAGTTGCTTGCCATCGATCGAGCGGCCGGCAGCACTGGCAATGCCGATGCTGGCCCCGACGCGGCAGACATGCCCCTGGAACATCACCGGTTTGCACATGGCCGCCACGATGCGATCGGCGAGTTCCGCAAGATGGCGCTTGGGCGATCCACACGCCAGAAAGACGAACTCGTCCCCGCCAATCCGGGCAACGAAGTCATCGGGGCCCATCTGCGAGGTCAGGACGCCGGCGGCGTGCGATAACATTTGGTCACCGGCCGTGTGACCGAGCGTGTCGTTGATCTCCTTGAAGCGATCGAGGTCGATGTGAAGGACCGACAGGCGCGTTCCGGTCTGCGCGGCGGCTTGCGCGCGCTCCTCCAGCGCCGAATCGAGATAGCGCCGGTTCGGCAGGCCGGTCAGATGGTCGTGCAGCGCGGTGTACTCGATCCGCGCCCTCGCCTCCTCCAGCGCGGCGCTGCGGGCTTCGGCGAGATCCTTGGCGCGTTGCAGCTCCTGCTGCAGCAAAACGTCTTCGGTAACATCCCAGTTTGCGCCGATCAGCCGCGACACACCGTTGACGTCCACGAATGGCGCACCCCGGGCGCGGATGTAGCGTATCTCGCCTTCGCCCCGCACGATCCGGAAGGCATGACTGTATGGCGCACCATCCGCAACCGACCGCGCCACGACGGCGAGCGCCGATTGCCGATCGTCCGGGTGGACCGAATCCTCCCAATCCGTGCGGCCGACAGGTTTGCCCCCCTTGCCGTACATCTCCCGCACGCGTTCGTCCCAACTGACGGTTTGCGTGTCGAGATCGACCTCGAACACACCGATGCGCGAGATATCAAGCGCCAGTTCCAGCCGTCGCGACAGTTGTGCAAGTCGCTCTTCGGCGGTCTTTCGCTCGGTGATATCGGTGTCTGTTCCGGCAATCCGCGACGGTCTGCCGTCCGATCCGTACTCGACCACCGCCCCCCGACTTTCGATCCAGATCCACTGGCCGTTCCGATGGCGCTCGCGATATGAAAAGACGTTGAAGACCGCCTCGGCGCTTTCCTGCCTGCTGATTTCGGCGATCACCCGCTCGCGGTCATCGGGGTGAACACTCTCGATCCAGGCTTCGAGCGTTCCGTCGACCGCTTCGTCCGGCGCCAGTCCGCGAATCGCTTTCCACTGGCGGGAATAGAACATCTCGCCCTTCGCGAAGTCGTGGTCCCACACCCCCTGGCCCGAGCTCTCAAGCGCATGGTTCCATCGGCTTTCGCTATCGGCCAGATCGAGCTCACGGCGCTTGCGCGCATCGATATCGACGATGTGCAGGCCGAGTAGAATATCCTCGCCGTCGCCGTGACGGACAATCGACAGCAGGGACCAGAACGATGTGTCGTCATTGCGCCGGAGACGAAGCTCCAGCGGCCCAGACGAGACTTGTCCGGCATCCGCCGCGGCCAGCGCCTCGGCAAGGATGCGGCTGTCGTCGCCATGCGCAATCTGAACAAGTGAGGGCAGATCCGCGAGGTTGGCGACGCGGAGCATCTCCAGCAGGGCCGGATTGGCCGCGGTGAATTTGAGCGATCGATCGACGCTTCCGAGGCCAAACGGCGACAGTCGGGCCAACATGCCCAGCGCATCGCT
Source organism: Mycoplana ramosa (assembly GCF_041930185.1). NCBI lineage: Bacteria > Pseudomonadati > Pseudomonadota > Alphaproteobacteria > Hyphomicrobiales > Rhizobiaceae > Mycoplana > Mycoplana ramosa. The sequence continues at coordinate 144,253 of NZ_JBHEEW010000010.1, forward strand.
CTTGCACGAATTCAACTCTTGACCAGCCAATAAACCCATGTGCTCTGCGCCTGCATGCGGAATACATGCGTCAGCTTCTGAGAATTGGATGAAGTTCCGATTAATGCCGGTGGCCAACTCGGATTTGTAGTCGCCCGCACGCGTGTTTGCGGCGACGACAGGCCTCAAACCTTCAGGCGGCCGAGGAACTGCGCAAACACCATGCCGCCTTCCGGCCAGGGGCCATGACCGGATTCGGTGTTGATGTGTCCCGACTGGCCCGCGTCGACGAGCAACGATCCCCAGGCATTCGCTATGTCTTCCGCGTGCTCGAAGCTGCCGAACGCGTCGTTGCGGCTCGCCACCATCAGCGAAGGAAATGGAAGCGGATCGCGCGGATAGGGGCCGAATGTCATAAGGTGCTTTGGTCGAATGGCGGGATTGGCCACGTCGGGAGGCGCGACCAGAAACGCGCCGACGATCTTGTGGCCCACCGCCGGCACGGCGTGGATCGCGGTTGCGACGCCGAGCGAATGGGCGACGATCACCACCGGCTTCTCGGCCGCCTCGACTTCTTCGACGACGCGGCGCACCCAGTCTTCCCTCACCGGCTTGGCCCACTCCGCCTGTTCGACGCGGCGCGCGGTGGAAAGCCTCGCCTGCCACCGGCTTTGCCAGTGATCAGGCCCGGAGTTCGTGTAGCCGGGCACGATGAGAATATCTGCTTCAGACGCTTTCATAATGCAGCGATGTGCGTTCGCAATGCCCCGGAGTCAAGGGGCAGGACAACTCGGTGCAACGATGTTATGGTTTAGCGACACCTAAAAGACCTCCGTGTGGCGACGCATGGCTTCCCCACGGCGGCCCTGACGGCTCAACCGGCAAGGAGGACTGAGTATGGCAACATTTCATGTGATGTCGGGCGCACACCATGGAGCCACCCAACCCAAGGTCCGCAAGATCGGCATCGGCGAGGTCTGGGATGCGTTCTGGTTGGGGTTGGACGACTTTCGCGAAAAGCCGTCGCACTACGTTTTTCTATGCCTGATATTTCCCATATCCGGCGTGGCCCTCATCACCTGGAGTTCCGGGGCCAATCTCCTGCCGATCATCTTTCCGCTGATGGCCGGGTTCGCGCTGCTCGGGCCCGTCCTTGCTTTAGGCCTGTATGAGGTCAGCCGCCGCCGGGAAGCCGGTCTCGACAGTTCCTGGCAGCACGCGCTCGAGGTCCGGGATTCTCCTGCCCTGCCGGCGATACTGGCCGTCGGCGCCTTTCTTTTCGCGCTGTTCATCACCTGGATCCTCGTTGCGCAATATCTCTACGCAAGCCTCTTCAGCCCGCAACCGCCGGACTCGCTCTCGGTGTTTTTGTCCCAGATCTTCGGCACCACCGCCGGATGGACGCTGATCGTCCTCGGCAATCTCATCGGCTTCTGTTTTGCCGTTATCGTCCTCGCCACGACGGTCGTCGCCTTTCCGCTGCTGCTCGATCGCGACGTCGGTGCGGTTTCAGCCATCGAAACATCGCTGCGCGCGACCATGACCAACCCGATCCCGGTCGCCTTCTGGGGGCTGATCGTGGCCATTTGCCTGGTTATCGGCACGATCCCGGTCTTCGCCGGTCTCGCGGTCATGATGCCGATCCTCGGCCACGCCACCTGGCATCTGTATCGCAAGCTGGTCGTGGCCGAGACGTGATGGCCGGCCAGACCTGAGGCCATAACTGCTATCTGGAGCGACGACGGCGGTTGCCGTCGTCGATACCGACGGCAGGATCCGCTCGCCGCGACCATTCAAGCCCTGCGCGCCGGCGCACGCGGGGCGATTGTCGCCGAAGGGAAGTCGAGCGCCGCCGGCGCCGTTCAAGAACGGTCCGACGGCGGCCCGTTTCAGGCCTTGCCTTCCCCGCCATAGGCACTTGCCAGCACGAGCGCGACGATTGCACTCAGGATCACCACATCGAACCAGGCGAAATGGTAGAAAAACGTTGCCATCACACTATCCTCCCCGATCGTGAAACGACATTGGGTAAATAGTGTTCCCTTCGCGCAATGATTGCAACGGCCATTTTTCCCGGCAGATCCGAGAGATAGCCCTGCGCGTCGATCACGGTGCTTGATCGAACCGCCGGCGCAGGTGATGGTGCGACGAGCCGATTTTCGACCGTGTCACCGCGACGACGATCCGCACCGGAAAAGAAGAAGCCGGGAACGTGTCCCGGCCTCTTCGTCATTGAGCAGCGTCGAAGGCGCCGCCGTTCGCACTCGCCCCAACCGCTGCGACAGGGCGAAGCGGCGCCCGATCGAGTGCTTAGTTGACGGCCTTGTCGACCAGCTTGTTCTTGCCGATCCAGGGCATCATGCCGCGCAGCTTGGCGCCGACTTCCTCGATCTGGTGGGCATCATTGTTGCGGCGAATGCCCTTGAAGCGTGCGCCGCCGGCCTTCCATTCCTGCATCCACTCGGAGGTGAACTTGCCGGTCTGGATGTCCTTCAGGACGCGCTTCATCTCGGCCTTGGTCTCGTCGGTGATGATGCGCGGGCCGGTGACGTACTCGCCCCACTCGGCGGTGTTGGAGATCGAGTAGTTCATGTTGGCGATGCCGCCTTCATAGATCAGGTCGACGATCAACTTCACTTCGTGCAGGCACTCGAAATAGGCCATTTCCGGCGCGTAGCCGGCTTCCACCAGCGTCTCGAAGCCGGCGCGGATCAGCTCGACGAGACCGCCGCAGAGGACGACCTGCTCGCCGAACAGGTCGGTTTCGCACTCTTCCTTGAAGTTGGTCTCGATGATGCCCGAACGGCCGCCGCCAACGCCGCAGGCGTAGGAGAGCGCCAGGTCAAGGGCGTTGCCGGAAGCGTTCTGGTGAACGGCGACGAGGCAGGGAACGCCGCCGCCCTTCTGGTATTCGCCGCGAACCGTGTGGCCCGGGCCCTTCGGCGCGATCATGACGACGTCGACCGAGGCCTTCGGCTCGATCAGGCCGAAATGGACGTTGAGGCCGTGGGCAAACGCGATTGCCGCGCCGTCACGGATGTTGCCGGCGATGTCGGCCTTGTAGATGTCGGCCTGCAGCTCGTCCGGGGTCGCCATCATCAGGAGGTCGGCCCACTTGGCGGCTTCGGCAACCGTCATCACCTTGAAGCCGTCGGCCTCGGCCTTCTTGATCGTCGGCGAACCGGCCTTCAGCGCGATCGCGACGTTCTTGGCGCCCGAATCCTTCAGGTTCATCGCGTGGGCGCGGCCCTGCGAGCCGTAGCCGACGATGGCAACATTCTTGGCCTTGATGAGGTTGAGATCGGCATCACGATCGTAATAGACGCGCATCGATGTTTCCTTCCCTTGCTTGTCCGTTTACCTCGAGCGAACGCCCTATGCGTCCGCCGTTGCTTCCACGCCGTAAAGCGCAAGGAAGGACGTCACCGCCCGTTCCGCCCGCCCGGCGAATTCCTTTTTCAGAGCCTTCGGATCCTCACCGAGCAGCATCCGCAAATGCGCGTCGGTCACGATCAGCCCATACAGCGTGCCGTAGGCCTCGTCGGCATCGTCAAAGGCCAGCAGCCCTGCCCTGCGACCGGCCTCCAGCAATATCGCCGCCCGACGCCCGATCTGGCGCCGGCCACGCTCCTCCAGCAGACGCCCGAGTGTCGGCGCGTCGCTGCGACCAGTCCCGCCCCGATTCGTCTTGCCCACCGTCTGGCCGATCGCCAGACGGTTCAGCGCCAGCGACACATCGCCGGACAGCACATCGAGCAGATCGTGCGCAAAGACGGCAAGATGCCGGTGCAGGCCGTCGGCCGTCAGCGCCGCCGCATCGACCTCGACGGTGCGGACCTTGCCCGCCTGGTATGAGATCATTGCCGACAGCAGACCGTCGCGGTCGCCGAACCATTTGTAGAGGCTTTCCTTGGAGCAATTGGCGGCGCGAGCCACGCCGGCGGTGGTCACCGCCTTCTCGCCGCCCTCGACGAGCAGATTGAGCGCGCTTTCGAGCACGGCATTCTGGCGGTCGGTCAAGCCGACCCGCTCCGTCGCTCCTGCACTCTCCCTGGCTGTCTGCACGTGCCGTCTCCTTGCGTACCGTACGGTACGGTTCGGCACCGTTCTAGGCCATCCCGGCCCGAGCGGTCAACAGCAATTTTGGCTCGCGCCGTTGCCGGCCAGAGCGACCGGCCGATCGGAGCAGTCGCACACTGCGGCGGCATGAATATGGTGGATTCGATGGAAGGTATGTCGCCCAGCGAAGCATGCCGCCGGTTTGGCCGCCATTCGCAGTGACGCCGCCGGCGACGTGGAACGCCATGCAAGGCTTGGAGCCATCACCCGACTGCTTGTGCGATCTCCGCAGCAGGGTTGATTCTGGAACGTGAACATCGATTCCGACCGGAACATCATCGAAAGAAGCGTATGAATCACAACATGCACAGACCACCTCAACCGTTTGAATTGAAACAAAATTGCCAATCTGCCGCGCAACAGCGCATGTTCGCGCATCATTTTCCTCTTCCCAAGACATTTCAACTCGATAGAATTGGTGAGGCTGCAGTGCGATTGCGAGTTCGCGAAATCGTGCGGCATGCCGCTGCAGGAGTACGCAGCCACCACCGACGCCAAGGAGACAGAAAATGATGAATTTCCTGCCTGACCTTCACGAAGGACACGCTTCCATCACCCTGCAACACCTGTTTCGCGATGCAATCGACGCCTTCGACGACTGGAAGGTTGGCGAGGCCGAGCCATCCGTTATGCACGACGGCATGCTGGTCCCGATCAGCACGGTTTTCGACGCCCTGCGCGACTGCACCGACATCGTTCCCAAGACCGTCAAGGAAATCGTGACCGAGCGACTGACCAAACCCTGGGACGGCGAGGGCCCGCTCGATGCCATGACGTTCTCCACCGCCGCGCGCGTGATGGGTGTCTTGATCCGCAAACGCCGTCTTCAGGAGGGATTGACCGAGACAGTCTTCGTGACGCGTGAGCGCCGCGCCGCCACTTCATTGACGGCCGGAACGTTTTTGGCGCACCGTCGCGCATGATGTCGCGGCGGTGCGCCCCCCTTCTCATCGGCCGCGACGCAGGTTCAAAAAGGAAGTGCACGCCCATGGCTGAAGACCGCTTTGCTGATCTTGACCTTTTCCACCAGATCGCCTATGTGACGGCGATCGAGATTTGAACGACGACTTTTGCTTCGCGCTCCCGGCGCATGTTGACGAACTTCCCCTTCAAATTCGACCAAGCTGGATCATCGGTCGGTTTGGCCGGTTATCCGATTATGATTTGCCGAGGAAAGGTTTCGTCATGGCAACTGGTACTGTCAAATGGTTCAACACCACCAAGGGTTACGGTTTCATCGCTCCCGATAGCGGCGAGCCGGATGTATTCGTGCACATCTCTGCCGTTCAGCGTGCGGGCCTCGCAGGCCTGAACGACGGCCAGAAGGTCAGCTACGAGCTCGTCCGCGACCGCAAGTCGGGCAAGATGTCGGCCGACCAGCTGGAAGCAGCATAATCACCCTTGAGGTGATTTCCGCCGTTGACCAAGGATGTACTGGCAGCGGCAGGAGAGACGAAAGGCCGGGTTCCCGGCCTTTTTTGTTGCCTGTTTTTTCGGCCCGCGGATGGTAATGCTACCTCGCGTAAGCGACGGGAACAGCATTTCCGCTTTTGAGCACTTCCATGGAGATCGACGCCGACACGTCGAACAGTTCGACCTTTCGCACAATTTCCTTGTAGATGACGTCGTAGTGTTCCACCCGCGGCAGGACGATCTTCAGGATGTAGTCGTAGTTGCCGGTCAGCCGGTGCGCCTCGACTATCTCGGCAATACCGCTGATGGCCTTGCGAAAGAGCTCGATCCACTCGTCGCTATGGTGCGCCGTCTTGATCAGCGCAAAAACCGTCGTCGGCACACCCATCTTTTCACGGTCGAGAACGGCGACGCGTCCGGTGATGTGTCCGCTCTCCTCAAGCCTTTGAATACGCCGGGCGCAAGCCGACAGCGACAGGTTCACCCGCTCGGCCAGTTCCGCGACCGGAACACCGGCATCCGCCTGCAGCAGCGACAAGATCTTCGTATCACGCTCATCGAGAATCATGGGTTCAGCTCCGACTGAGTACGAGAGTTGCGCGAATATTTCGCGCAAAACATCCTATCTGCAATAAAAATTACGCGCATTCATGAAGTTCGCCGCCGCATTTCGCGAACAATTGCCGTCGCGCCCGGTGCATATTGCGCTTCAATACGATTTGGCAGCGGGGAGCAGGACATATGAAGACGATCGGTCTCATCGGCGGCATGAGTTTTGAGAGCACGGCGGTCTACTACCGCATTATCAACGAGGCCGTACGCGAACGGCGCGGCGCACTGCACTCCGCCGAGATCGTCCTCCATTCCGTCGATTTCCAGGGCATCGTCGACCTGCAGAAGGCGGGCCGCTGGGACCTCGCCGGGGAACGCCTCGGTCGCGTTGCCAAGCACCTGGAGAACGCCGGGGCAAGCTGCGCGCTGATCTGCACGAACACGATGCATCTGGTCGCCGGCACCGTTCAATCCGCCGTGACCGTCCCGGTCATCAACATCATCGATGAAACGGCGAAAGCGCTGAAGGCTGCCGGCAAGCAGCGGCCCCTGTTGCTGGCCACCCGCTACACGATGGAGCACGGCTTCTACACGGAGCAGATGGCACGCAACGGTCTCAGCGCCATCGTGCCGGAAGCCGACGATCGTGAGGCAGTTCACGACGTTATATTTCAGGAGCTTTGTGCCGGCAGGATCCTGAATGAATCAAGAGACCGGCTGTTCGGCATCATCGAAAAGGCAAAAACCGACGGAGCCGACAGTGTCATCCTGGGCTGCACCGAGATCTGTCTTATCCTGGATCCGGACGCCCTTCCCCTCCCCGGCTTCGACTCCACCGCGATCCACGCAAATGCGGCGGTCGACTTTGCCCTCGGGGAAGCGATGCATACGCACCCGACATTGGCGGCCTGATGCCTGGTTCTGGCCAACGACTGAAAGACGGCCACGCCGAGATTCGCGGTCGTCTACGCGAGGCCGCAACCCAATTAGCCACCGCGTTGCGCGATTTGATCGGAACGCACTCTGCAGGCAATTAGTCAGTCAGGCCGCTCAGGCGTCCTGGCCGCAAGCGCGGCGGAAGCGGCGCACCGTTTCCGCCATCCCGTACACCAGCGCGTCCGCGGTCAGGCCGTGCCCGATCGAGACCTCGGCCAGTGCGGGGATGCGCGTAACCAGCGCGGGCAGGTTGGCGACGGTCAGGTCGTGGCCGGCGTTGACGTCGAGGCCGAGATCGAGGGCAATCTCTGCGGTCTGGCCCAACGTCTCCGCCAGGCTCGCCGCCTGCGCCGGGTCGTCATAGCAGCCGCCATAGGGCCCGGTGTAGAGCTCTATTCGATCGGCGCCGACCTCTCTGGCAATCTTCAATGCCTCGCGATCCGGATCGCCATCGGCAAACAGCGACACCCGCAGCCCAAGCTGCTTGATGCGGCCGACGACCTTCTCCAACAGCGCGCGATCCTTTTGGAAGTCCCAGCCGTGATCGGAGGTCGCCTGCGACGGATCATCCGGCACCAGCGTGACCTGTTCCGGTCGATGCTCTTCGACCAGCCGCAGAAAGCCCTCCTCCGGAAAGCCCTCCATATTGAACTCGGCGCCGGGGAAGGCGCCATCGATCAGGGTCCGGATCGGACCGAGATCAGAAAATCGTATGTGGCGCTGGTCGGGCCGCGGGTGCACCGTGAGCCCGCTGGCGCCGGCTTCAAGAGCGATGCGACCCAGACCCGTGACGCTCGGCCACGGCAGGTCGCGCCGGTTGCGCAACATCGCGATCGCGTTCAGATTGACCGACAGTTTCGCAGCCATGGCAGCACCTTTCTCGTTCTCCGAGGCAAGGTCTAGCCTGTTGTTTCCTATCGTTCAATCAGGCTTTTGCGGGGTCGGGCGCTTGCGACGATGATGACCCGCCTTGTTCGCCGCTCGCGTTCACCGCAGCACAGCAGCAACACCGAGTTGCTTTTCGATCATTGGGGACCAGACAACAACTTGCGTGCCCGGAAGTTTCACCGATAGGTTCGGTGCAAAGACAAACACCTATCACCCCTTTAATGAATGACGACGAATGAGCAGCAACATGGTCGCAGCGGCGATGTCGCGGTGAAAGGCTCCGAAGTGTCCGCCGAGACGGTCCAAGCCTGCGTGAAAGACATCCTTGCAAGCCGGGTGTTTTCACGGTCCGGACGGCTGCGCGCTTTTCTGGAGTATGTGGTCGAACGCCAATTGGCGGGCAAGGCCGGCCAACTCAAGGGGTATACGATTGGCATCGACGTCTTCGGACGCCCGACCGGTTTCGATTCGGGCAGCGACCCGATCGTGCGCGTCCAGGCGGGGAAGCTCAGAAAACTGCTCGAAGAATACTATGCGGGCGAAGGAGCGAACGCACCGCTTCGCATTCGCATTCCGAGGGGCAGCTATGTTCCCGAGTATGAAATGATGGCGGCGGGCAGCGGGGGGGCCGCGAAGCCGGCACCGGTCAACGTCGCGTCGGAGCGCACGCGGAAACGACGGCCCTGGTGGCACGGCAGACAACCCGCGCCGGTCTCGTCGCATCTGGCGCTTCTGACCCTGTTGCCCTTGTTCGTCCTCGCCCCGGCAACCGCCCCAAAGACCGCACTCACCTCAATGGCAGGTGCCAGCTTTTCGATCGAAGCATCTCCTGACCACGGCACGACATTACCGAGCCTGCGGATCGAATCCTGCCCGGATGGGGGCGGCAACTGCCGCCGCTTCGCCGCGGCGATCGCAAATGCGGCAGGCTACTACCGGACGGTTCGCCTGGCGCCGGAACTCGCGCACGGTCAGCCAGGCCCGCTTTTCTACACCCTTCGTCTCGAGGCCGGCAGCAAGAACGACGCCGTTTTTGCGCGCCTGGTGCATGACGAGAGCGGCGCAACGATCCACGCGGAGCATTTTCCTGCCAGGGAGCTCGATGACAAAGTCGGAGCGACTTATGAGGCCGTCTCTTATGCCGGCCGAATTCTTTCCGCGAATGGTCGGATCTATCAGCATGCGGCTCAATTGGGCACAGTGACCAGCTTGATGACATGCCTGCGCGAAACGGACCGGCTGCGCGCCTCGGGTGGCGTCGCTGATTCCTGCCCCCCGTCGCCACACCTTGATAGCTCGACGGCTCCCCTCGCCCCTGCAAGTCGTATCGGCAATCTGCGCCAAGAGTACGGAGCAACGTCCGATTCCGCACGCGCCGACAACCAGACGCGCAGTCGCATGCACCCCAAGATATAGGGGTTTGAAACCTCGCGCGCAGCGTCTAGTCTTGTCGCATCCCGCAATGTTGGGCACGGCAGCGGCGACAGCTGCCCTCGCGAACGGGATGAAAATCGACATCGGATCGAGGACTGCTGAGTGCTCTGGCAGCAAGCGCTGCCTCGATCCTGCAGACAGACGGGAATATCGATGCCGGCATTTCAGCCAAGGTGGTCTTCATGATCTCGCGTGAGTCACGGAAAAGCATGGCGGCAGGTGGGCGTACGATCCGCTTTCTGCCCGCCGCCCCCCTTCCGGACGATCTCCCGGAGGGCCGGCTTGCGATCGCCGATATGGCGAACGCCTTCGGAGTCACCCATCGCACGCTGCATTTCTACGAGGAAAAAGGCCTGCTGACCGCCGCACGTGTCGGCCCGATGCGCGTCTATGGTCCGAACGAGATCCAGCAGATGGCGCTGGTAAACACCTGTCGCGAGACCGGCATGCCGGTGGCAGCCATTCAGGAAATGCTTGAGGCGCTTTGCGGTGCCGGATGTCAACAAGAGGCCGACAGGATTTTCCGCGACGCGATGATCGCACGCAAGCGCGAACTGACAGCGCAGCAATCCGCCATTCGCCGCCAGATGCAGCAGATCGGCGAACTGCTCGATTTCGGCACCGGGCAGGAGAACGAATCGAACGACACGGGCGAGCATGAAGAGTTGTCCGACGTCGAGCTGCGCTGCCTGACCCTGATGGCCGAAGGGTATCCGACCACCCGCATTGCCCGCGCGCTGGAGATCGAGGCCGGCCAGGTGCAGGTCATGGAGAGGGACATCATTCGCAAGTTCGACGGCAACAATCGCTTTCAAGCCGTCGCCAAGGCCGTCATGCTCGGCATCATCGGCAATTGACGCGTGACGCGCAAGAATGTGCAGCGGCTGCTCGCCGCAGGCACCTCTAGCGAACGATGGTCAGGGTCTCGGCGGCGCGGGTGATCGCGGTATAGAGCCAGCGCTCGCGCGTGTCGCGGAACGCCCAGCTCTCATCGAACAGCACCACGTTGTTCCATTGCGAGCCCTGCGCCTTGTGCACGGTCAGGGCATAGCCGTAGTCGAACTCGTCGTAGCGTTTGCGCGTCGACCAGGGGATCTCGCCCTCGACGTTCTCGAAGGCGGCCTTCAGGAGCTTGATCTTCGCCGCGCCCCTGTCCATGTCGTCGTCCTCGGGACGGATCATCAGGTTGATGCCCGGTTTCACCGTCTCCTTCGACGAGGTCATGACCTGCCACAGCGAGCCGTTGAGCAGGCCCTTGGCCGGATCGTTGCGCAGGCAGACCAGCTTGTCGCCCGATTGCGGGTAGTCCGTCGTAAATCCCTTCAATTCCCGCAATCGCGTATTGTAGCGCCGGCGCGTCTTGTTGGTGCCGACCAGCACCTGATCCGCATCGAGAACCAGCGACTGCGTCACCTCGCTCTTGGGGATCACCTTCGCCGTGCCCCAGTCACCGTGCATGATCTCCCTACCTTCGCGCACCTGCATGGCAAGCTGGATGATCGGGTTGTCGCGCGCCTGGCGATGGATGTCGGTGAGCAGATAGTCGGGTTCTTCGTTTGTAAAGAAACCGCCTCCCGAGACCGGCGGCAGCTGGCCGGGATCGCCGAGAACGAGAATCGGCGTGCCGAAACTCATCAGGTCCTTGCCAAGGGCCTCGTCCACCATCGAGCACTCGTCGACGATGATCAGGGCGGCCTTTGCGACCGGGCTCTGGCGGTTGATGGAGAACATCGGCGCAATCGAGGTCTTGCCGGTTTCCTCGTCTTCGACCTCCTCCTCGCCACGCGGCCGGTAGATCAGCGAGTGGATCGTGCGGGCGTTGCTCGCTCCCTTTGAGCGAAGCACCTGTGCCGCCTTTCCGGTGAAGGCGGCAAACAGCACCTCGCCGTCCACGTGCTCGGCAAAATGCCTTGCAAGCGTGGTCTTTCCGGTTCCGGCATAGCCGAACAGCCGGAACAGCGGCGAGCGGCCTTCCTTCAGCCATCGCGAGACCGCCTTGAGCGCCTCGTCCTGTTGCGGTGCGAATTCCATGGTGGGGGACTTGGCAGGATTCGGACGCTCGATGCAAGGAAAACAGCGCCTCCCGGCGAAAGATCAGCGTTGGCGCAGCCTATCCCGATCTCCCGCGTGCGCCACGCGGGCTTCTAAACGGCAAGAAATAGCGCTGGCGCGACATCCGGCTTCGCCATATGTACGCCGTATGAGCCGCCGCCCGGAATGCGCGCCGTGAGCGCCCCCTCTCCTTCCGAGACGATCGAGGCCTCCGGCTTCGGGCGTCTTTCCGCAATGGCGCAGTGGCTCCTGCTGCTTGTCCTGTCCTTGCCGTTGACCGCCTTCTTGTACGCTGTCGAGGTTCCGGCGGGGTTGTTGATGGGACCGTTGCTGGTCGGCATGATCGTCGGCATGAACGGCGGGACGATCCGTTTGCCGGGCATCTTCTTCTTCGTCGTCCAGATCGTGCTCGCCATGATGATCGCCGGCATGGTGTCGCCGAGCCTCGTCGACACCTTCGCCGTGCGCTGGCCGCTGTTTCTGGCGATCGTTCTTTCGGTCATTTTCATGAGCACGCTGTGCGGCTGGATGATCACCCGCGCAGGTGTCCTGCCCGGAACAACCGCCATCTGGGGTTCCTCGGCCGGCGCCGCCTCGACGATGCTCCTAATGGCAGGGGCCTATGGCGCCGATGTCCGCCTTGTCGCCTTCATGCAGTACATGCGGGTGGCGTTCGTCGCGACACTCGCGACCATGATCGCGCATTTCGGCGGGCATCAGTCAATCTCCGACCGATCGGACACAATTTTCGGCCCGTTCGACGCGCAAAACTTCGCGCTGACGCTTGCGGTCGGCATCATCTGCGGCTTTGCCGGTCGTCGTCTGCGAATCCCGGCCGGAGCGTTCCTGGCACCTTTCGCCGTCGGCTCGGCGCTCAGTCTCACCGGTGCGCTTGCCGTCGAACTGCCGCAATGGCTGCTGGCGATCTCCTTTGCCCTGCTCGGCTGGAACATCGGCCTCGGCTTCACGCGTCAGATCCTTCGCCACGCCCGCTGCGCATTTGTGCCGACGATCCTCTCCATCGTCGCGCTGCTGGCCTTCTCCGGCCTGCTGGCCGTGCTGCTCGTCTGGATGCTCGGCATCGATCCGATGACCGCTTACCTGGCGACAAGCCCGGGTGGGCTGGATTCGATCGCCGTCATCGCCGCCTCCAGCAATGTCGACATCTCCTTCGTCATGGCGCTGCAGACGGCGCGGCTTGTGATCATCACGCTGGTCGGGCCAATCATCGCCCGCTTCGTCGCCGACCGCGCCTAGCTCGCGCGAGCGTAGGCGATTGCCTTTTCTCCACCGGAGCGGGAATATCACGCGCCCCCCCGGTGTCTCATGGCTGTTCCCGCAGTGACGGGCCAGATCCACGCGACACAGGAAACCAGCGCGATGAAAACCCTCTCCCTCACGATTGCCGCTTTCGCCGTTGCCACCACGGCCGCTTTTGCCGCAGCTCCCGTCAAGACCGTAAAGACGGAGAAAGGCGACGTGCTCGCCGGAGAGAACGGCATGACGCTCTATATCTATATGGAAGACGCCAAGGGCATGTCGAATTGCTATGAAAAGTGTGCGGTCAATTGGCCGCCGCTGAAGGCCGATGCCAATGCGGCAGCCGAGGGTGCCTACACCGTCATCGATCGCAAGGACGGCACGAAACAGTGGGCAAAGGACGGCATGCCGCTCTACTATTGGATCAAGGACAAGAAGGAAGGCGACACCACCGGTGACGGTGTGGGAGGCAAATGGAATGCCGCAAGGCCCTGACTTCACAAACAGGTTCGGCACGGACGAGAACAGCGAGCAGATCGGGACCGGCGCCGCGGCGCCGGCCACCTTCGAGAGCGCCCTGCTCGCGCTCGTACCGGGCTTGCGGCGCTACTCGCACAGTCTGTCGCGTTCCGACGCCGACGGTGAAGACCTGCTGCAGGATTGCGTCGAGACGGCTTTGACCCGCCGCGGGCAATGGCGCGGCACCAATCTGCGTGGTTGGGCCTTCACCATCATGACCAATCTCTATCGCAATCGGCATCGCCAGACGATCCGCCGGCCGACAGCTGCGATAGAGGAGGCCGAGCAGGTGGTCCAACCGGACCAGATCGGCGATCCTTTGGAGCGTGCGCGCATCCGCGCCGCGCTGGAGACGCTGTCCCCGGATTACCGGACCACGCTCATGCTGGTCGTGGTCGAAGGCTACAGCTATCAGGAGGCGGCTGACCTCCTGACAATCCCGATCGGAACCGTCATGTCGCGGCTGTCCCGGGCCCGGCATCAACTCGCCGAGCGGCTGGCGAAGGACAACATCGTCGCCCTCAGGAGACCTAAATGAGCGAAGCAAAGAGCATGGTTGGCGAAAACGACTTGCACGCCTATGTGGACGGCCTGCTGGACGCGGGGCGTCGCGCCGAAGTCGAGAGCTGGCTTGACCTTCACTCCCAGGACGCCGAGCGGGTCGCAAGCTGGACCATGCAGAACGAACGCATTCGCGACGCGTTCTCGGCCGATTTTGTTTCGCGTGGCGAGGACCGGCGGATGCTGCAGCCGAAGTTTTCGGCGTTCTTGACGCGGCTGCTGCGTCCGACAGCGGCAGCGGCCGCTGCCTTGCTGCTCTTCGCCGGCGGTTATGAAGCCGGCCGCCTGCAGATTGCCATGTCTCCCGCACCCGTTGCCGCAACCGCCGGCTTTGCCGGCGAAGCCCGCTCCGCCTTCCTGATCTACACAAGCGAGGTCCGTCATCCCGTCGAGGTGGGTGCCGATCAGCAGGAGCATCTTGCCGCCTGGCTCGGCAAGCGCCTCGACTATCGGCTGCGTCTGCCGGACCTCTCGGTGCTCGGTTACAGTCTCATCGGCGGGCGGCTCGTGCCGGTGGGCGGCAAGGCCGGTGCGCTGCTGATGTACCAGAATGCCAACGGCCAGCGGCTGACGATGATGATCGGCCGCAACGCGGAGAACCGCGAAACGAGCTTCCGTCTGGATGCGGAAGGCCCCGTTCGCACCTTCTACTGGATCGACGGGCCGGTCGGTTATGCCGTCACGGGCGAGATCTCTGCCGACGCGCTTCGCGCGGTCGCCGACGAATGCTACCGCCAGATGGAGGAAGCGTGAAAACGCTGCCAGGCCAGCTTAGCGCAGCATCGGCCAGAGGCTTGCCACCAGAAGCAGCGCCATCGTCACGTTGAAGACCTTGAGTCTGGCCGGCACCGACAGCCACTCCCGAAAGACCGAACCGAATCCGGCCCAGGTCGAAACGCTGGGAACGTTGACGAGCGCGAAGGCGACACCGACGAGAAGGACGCTCGCCGTATAATTGGCCTGCGTCGTGTAGGTCGCCATGGCCGAGACCGCCATTACCCAGGCCTTGGGATTGACCAATTGGAAGGCGGCCGCCTCGAGGAAGGTCATCGGCCGTCCGCCGGCCTCGCCATCGTTCAGCGTGTCGGAGGTCGCGATCTTCCAGGCGATCCAGACCAGATAAGCCCCACCGAGGAATTTCAAGGTCACATAAAGCAGCGGCACCGTTTCCAGAATCGCTCCGAGCCCGAACCCCACCGCCAAAAGCAGCGTCAGGAATCCCGCGCCGATGCCGATCATGTGCGGGATAGTGCGCACGAAGCCGAAATTCACGCCGGAGGCAAACAGCATCATGTTGTTCGGACCGGGTGTTATCGATGTGGTGAAGGCGAAGACGACGAGTGCGAGAAAGATTTCGATCGGCAAGTCGCCCTCCAGGCGCGGTTTCGAGCACGGCATTTGATAGGGCATGCGAATGGCAACACCAGACAAATCTTGTCATACTGGCATTCGTTGAGTTGATGAATTGCCGTTAGGAGTCTCGGATGAACAGCTTGCCGGAAGCAGTCTTTCCCGATGGTCGCCGCGTCGCCGCCCTCGGCCAGGGAACCTGGCACATGGGCGAAAGCCGCGCCTCGGCCGCAGACGAGGTTCGCGCGCTTCAGACCGGCATCGATCTCGGCATGACGCTGATCGACACCGCCGAGATGTATGCCGAGGGCGGCGCCGAGACCGTTGTCGGCGAAGCGATCAGGGGGCGGCGCGACACAGTCTTCCTCGTCAGCAAGGTGCTGCCCTCCAACGCCAGTCGCAACGGCACGATCGCCGCCTGCGAGGCGAGCCTGAGGCGGCTCGGCACCGACCGCATCGACCTCTATCTGCTACACTGGCAGGGAGGCTACCCGCTGGCGGAAACGGTTGCCGCCTTCGACCGGCTCAAGGCGGACGGCAAGATCGGCGCCTGGGGCGTGTCGAACTTCGACGTGGACGACATGGAGGAACTGCTTTCGGTGCCGGGCGGCGGCCACGTCGCCACGAACCAGGTGCTCTACAATCTGGCCCGCCGCGGCATCGAGTTCGATCTGCTTCCCTGGAGCGATCGCCGTGGGATGCCGACGATGGCCTACTCACCGCTCGACGAGGGCCGGCTGCTGCGCCATCCGACCCTTGCGCAGATTGCGGCCGGTCATGGCGCCACCGCCGCCCAGATCGCCCTCGCCTTCGTCCTGTCGCGCAACAACGTCATCGCCATTCCGAAATCCCGATCACCAGCGCGCGTTGAAGAAAACCGCAATGCCGCCGACCTCAAGCTGACGGCCGCAGATATGGCGGCACTCGACGCCGCCTTTCCGCCTCCGCCACGAAAGCGCCCGCTGGAAATGATTTAGGGCCGTTTCCGGCCCCAAATTCCTACATCCCCTGCGGACCGCGGTTCATCGCGGCAATGCCGGTGCGGCAGACCTCGATGAGGCCGAGCGGCTTCATGATGGCGATGAACTGGTCGATCTTCGACACCTTGCCGGTGATCTCGAAGACGAAATGCTCGGTGTTGGCATCAATGACCGAGGCCCGGAAGGCGTCCGCCAGGCGCAGCGCCTCGACGCGGTGATCGCCGGTACCGGAGACCTTCACGAGGGCCAGTTCCCGCTCAAGCGGACGCTCGTGACCGAGATCCTTGGCCCGCACCGTCAGGTCCACCACCCGGTGGACCGGCACGATGCGCTCGAGCTGGGCCTTGATCTGTTCGAGCACGTGCGGCGTGCCGCGCGTGACGATGGTGATGCGCGACAGATGCGCCTGATGCTCGGTCTCCGACACCGTCAGGCTCTCGATGTTGTAGCCGCGGCCGGAGAAGAGGCCGATGACCCGGGCAAGAACGCCCGGCTCGTTGCTGACCAGCACCGAAAGCGTGTGGTTTTCCGAAACCTGGGTCTCCGCGGCGATGAAATAGGCCGAGCCGGTCGGCTGAAGATGTGCACTCATGATCGGTGTTCCTGCCTTTTCATCAAACCAGCTGACGACCCTGGGCGTCGATGGCGTTCGCCACCGCCTCGTCGGTCGCTTCATCCGGCAACAGCATCTCGTTGTGGGCCTTGCCTGAGGGGATCATCGGGAAGCAATTGGCGAGGTTGGCGACGCGGCAGTCGAAGATCACCGGCTTCTTGACCGAGATCATCTCCTGGATCGCCCCGTCCAGATCGCCGGGTTTTTCACAGCGCAGGCCGACCGCGCCATAGGCCTCAGCGAGCTTGACGAAGTCCGGCATCGCTTCCGTGTAGGAATGCGACAGCCGGTTGCCATGCAGCAGCTGCTGCCACTGGCGCACCATGCCCATGTACTGGTTGTTGAGGATGAAGATCTTGATCGGCGCCTCGTACTGGATCGCCGCCGACATCTCCTGGATGCACATCTGGATCGAGGCGTCACCGGCGATATCGATGACCAGCGCGTCCGGATGGGCGATCTGCACGCCGAACGCGGCCGGCAGTCCGTAGCCCATCGTACCGAGGCCGCCGGAGGTCATCCACCGGTTCGGCTGCTCGAAGCCGAAGAACTGCGCCGCCCACATCTGGTGCTGGCCGACCTCGGTGGTGATGTAGGTGTCGCGGTGCTTGGTCAACTCATACAGACGCTGGATCGCATATTGGGGCATGATGACGTCGTCTCTCGGCTTGTAGGCCAGCGAATTGCGCGCGCGCCACTTGGCGATCGACGCCCACCAGTCGGCGAGCTGTTCCTTGCCGGCGGTCTGCGCACCGGCGCGCCAGAGCCGGACCATGTCCTCCAGGACGCGGCCGACATCGCCGAGGATCGGCACGTCGACACGCACGTTCTTGTTGATCGAGGACGGGTCGATGTCGATGTGGATCTTCTTCGAGTTCGGAGAGAATGCGTTGAGGCGGCCGGTGATGCGGTCGTCGAAGCGGGCGCCGACGCAGAGCATGACGTCGCAGTCGTGCATCGCCATGTTGGCCTCGTAGGTGCCGTGCATGCCAAGCATGCCGAGCCAGTTCTTGCCCGAGGCCGGATAGGCGCCGAGGCCCATCAGGGTGGAGGTGATCGGAAAGCCGGTGAGTTCGACAAGCTCCCGCAGCAGATGGGCGGCTTCCGGCCCGGAATTGATGACGCCGCCGCCGGAATAGATGACCGGCCGCCGGGCGCCCTGCAACAGGGCGATGGCTTCGCGGATGCGGGCGAGATCGCCCTGAACCTTCGGCTGATAATTGTGCTTCGCCGGAACCATCGCCGGCGCAACATAGGTTCCGGTGGCGAACTGGATGTCCTTCGGTACATCGACGACGACCGGACCCGGACGGCCGCTCTGGGCGACGCGGAACGCTTCGTGGATGATCCGCGCCAGATCGTTCACGTCCTTGACCAGCCAGTTGTGCTTGGTGCAGGGCCGCGTGATGCCGACGGTGTCGCATTCCTGGAAGGCGTCGGAGCCAATCAGCGTCGTCGGAACCTGGCCGGTGATGCAGACGAGCGGGATCGAGTCCATCAAGGCATCCTGCAGCGGCGTGACGGCGTTGGTCGCACCGGGGCCGGAGGTGACGAGCATGACGCCGACCTTGCCGGTCGAGCGCGCATAACCTTCGGCAGCATGTCCTGCGCCCTGCTCATGGCGCACGAGGATGTGCTGGATTTCGTCCTGCTGGAAGATCTCGTCATAGATCGGCAGCACCGCGCCGCCGGGATAGCCGAAGATATGCTTGACGCCGTTGTCCTTCAGGGCCTGGAGGACGATTTCGGCGCCCGTCATCTGGTTTTCTGTTCCACTCATCCGAATGTATCCGTCCGTTGCGGTTTTGAAAGTGTGATTAGCGAAATCGCGGGCATAAAAAAAGGCCCCTTTCGGAGCCTGCTTATCGCGCATGGGTGCTTTCGCCCGGTGGTTACACCACCTTGCCCATGCGCCGTCCCACCACGAGAATCTTTGTGACGATAGAGATCATGGGCCGGATTGATAACCGCTAAAGCGCAGACCGTCAACGGCCTTCGGCTCTTTCGTGCGGCTGCGCCCGTTCGGCAACCCTTGATCGACGATCCGCGGCCGGCCACACTCCGCAACGCATTGTTAAGCGACGACTATTATTCTCCGCCAAAAGGCAAGGAGTGCCTGCGTTGCGCAACACCGATTTTCACAGCTCGATCGTCGCCGGCGAACAGGACAGACGAGATGATGACGCCCCCGGCAATCGCCTGCTCGGACGCGTGGTTGCCTGTGGCGGATCGCGCGCGACGATCAGTGCGGTCGCGGCGGCCGGCCAGACCGCGTTGACGGAACTGTGGTCCGTTGGCCGCCTCATTTCGATTTCCGTCGGAGACAACCGGATCGTCGCGCTTGTTTATGCGATGGCCACCGACCAGCAGGCCTGGGGCGAAAACCGGGATACCGTGTTCCGGGTGGAGGTGGAGCTTCTGGGCGAGGTTCGCGTGGGACCGGACGGCCGCGAGGAATTTTCCAGCGGCATAAGCAACTATCCGTATCTGGGCGCCATCGCCCATCGCATACGCGCCTCGGACCTGGCGAAGGTCTACGATACCGGGCTCAATGACGTCTGCGTGATCGGCAAGCTGACGCAGGACGACACCCTCGACGCGACGATTCACATTCCGTCGATGCTGTCGAAGCATTTCGCGATCGTCGGCACGACCGGCGTCGGCAAGTCGACGGCCGTCACGCTGCTCCTGCACAAGGCGATCCAGGCAGACCCGAAACTGCGCGTCTTGATCCTCGACCCGCACAACGAATTCGCAGCCGCCTTTCCCGATCATTCGGTCGTCATCGAGACCGACACGCTCGACCTGCCGTTCTGGCTGTTCCGCCTGGAGGAATTCTCCGAGGTGATCTTCCGCGGCCGGCCACCCGTTCCGGAAGAAATGGATGTCCTGCGCGACCTCATCCCCGAGGCCAAGAAAGGCTTTCGCGGTGCGAGCGAGCCCGGGCTGATGCGCCGCAGCCAGGAAAAGAGCTCGATCACCGTCGACACGCCGGTTCCCTACCGGCTTGCCGATCTCCTGGCGCTGATCGACGAACGCATCGGCAAGCTTGAGGGACGCACGGAGAAGCCTTATCTGCGTTCGCTGAAAGCCAGGATCATGTCGGCGATCAACGACCCGCGCTTTCACTTCATGTTCTCCACCAACACGATCACCGACACGATCCTGGACACGATTGCGCGCATTTTCCGCATTCCGGGCCAGGGCAAGCCGATCACCACCTTTCAACTTGCCGGCATTCCATCGGAAGTGGTCAACTCGGTCGCCTCGGTGCTTTGCCGCATGGCCTTCGAGATCGGCCTCTGGAGCAATGGCGCCGTGCATATGCTGGTGGTTTGCGAGGAAGCGCACCGCTACGTGCCGGCCGATCCGACGCTGGGCTTCCTGCCGACGCGCCAGGCAATCGCGCGCATCGCCAAGGAAGGCCGCAAGTATGGCGTGTCGCTCGGCATCATCACGCAGCGGCCCGGCGAACTGGATCCGACCATCCTGTCGCAGTGCTCGACGGTGTTTGCCATGCGCCTTGCGAACGACGCCGACCAGGAGATCATCCGCTCCGCCATTCCGAATTCCTCAACGTCGACGACCAGTTTCATCTCCTCGATCGGCAACGGCGAGGCCATTGCCTTCGGCGAGGCCGTATCCGTGCCGATGCGGATGAAATTCACCCGCATCCAGGAAAATCGTTTGCCGAAGGCCAATGGTGCAAGCGTCAAGGCGAGCGAAGACAATCCCCAGTCCGTCGATCTGCGGTCCATCATCGGCCGGATGCGGTCCGCTTCCGGCCCGGATATTTCGGCCTTCCAGGAATCCTACCTTGCGGCCGAAGGCTTCCCGGGTCGCCGGCAGCTTGAAACCGACCGCTCACCGTCCGGCCCGTACGCCGAGGCCGACCATGCCGTGCCCGACGATGGATCTGCATCAGCAGATGCCGTCGAAATCCGGCCCTATAGCCCAGACATGCTGCCTCGTCCGCCCTCCGGATCTCCGCCCGTTTCGGCGCATGATCGGTTCGAAGCGCTGCGGCGTGAACTGAACGCGGAAAACCGCGCAGAGGCCCGGCCGACCGGAACTGCCGGTCCGGCACCCCGTCCTGCTTTCGGTAGTACCGACACCGACATCCGCCGGGAAGGCTCGATCCGCGATCAACTGCTGAAGAAGCCGCTGAGCGGCCTGCTTCGCAAGTAGCCCCTTCACGGCGGCCAGTTCGCTGCCCTACCGCATGTGTTGGCGCGAAACCGGCTGTGCCTCCGGAAGACGAGGCTTCCGGCGCTGTTCTTCTGTCGGTTTTGACCATCCCATCAAGGCAGGGAAAGACCGTCCGTCCGCACCCAGCTTTCGTCCATCTGGTTGCGGAACCAGGTCATTTGCCGCTTGGCATATTGCCGGGTGGCGGCCGCGGCGCGTTCGATCACCTCCGCCTCGCCCATCGTTCCCGCCAGGTACGCCGCGATCTGCGGTACCCCGATTGCCTTCATCACCGGCATTTCCGGCCGCAAGCCGAGCGCGAGAAGCGCCCTCACCTCTTCCACCGCCCCCGACCGCATCATCGCGGCAAACCGTCGGTCTATGCGCTGATGCAACAGCGACCGTTCCGGCAGAACGACCAGTTTCCTCGCGCGGGCCGGATCGATCACCGCAGGTCCCGCCGCCGTCTGGAACGCGCGGATGGAACGGCCGCTGACCTGGAAAATCTCCAGCGCGCGCACGATGCGCTGGCCATCGGCCGGCCGGATTGCGGCGGCCGCCTCGGGGTCACGCTGCTGCAGCAAATCGTGCAGCGCCTCCGGCCCCTCTTCGGCGAGCCTTGCCCGCAGCGCCCTTCGCACCTCCGCCGGCACGGGTGGCATATCCGAAAGGCCGCCGGTCAGCGCCTTGAAATAGAGCCCGGTACCACCGACGAAGACCGGCAGCATGCCACGGCCCCGCAGTTCTGCCGTCACCCCGGCGGCCTGCCGCAGCCACTCGCCGCTCGAATAGGCTTGCCCCGCCGGTACATGGCCATACAGCCTGTGCTCTATGCCGCCCATCTCATCCGGCTGCGGCCGCGCCGTCAGCAGGTTCAGCGTGTCGTAGACCTGCATGCTGTCGGCATTGACCACCACGCCGCCATGCGCTTGGGCGAGCCGCACGGCAAGCGCAGACTTGCCGCTCGCGGTCGGGCCGGTTATCAGGATCGCCTCAGTCTCAGCTTCAGGAATTCTCATCATGGCTCTCGTTGCCACGCTTATCGCCAATCCGTCAAATCCGGTTCTCTCGCCATCGATCGGCGAGCGGGCGGCGGACGCGGTCAACGCCTCGGGCCTTTACTGGCTCGCCGACGGCATCGCCTGCGACATCGCGTTGCGTGACGGAACCGATGCGGCGGCAGCAGGCGAGAGACTGCGAGCCGTCATCGGCGGCGCACCGATCGACCTGGTGATCCAGGACGCCGAAGCCCGGCGCAAGAAGCTTCTGATCGCCGACATGGATTCCACGATGATCGGCCAGGAATGCATCGACGAACTCGCCGCCGAGGTCGGCCTGAAGGAGCGCGTGTCCGAGATCACCGCACGGGCCATGAACGGCGAGATCGCTTTCGAGCCGGCGCTGCGCGAGCGCGTGGCGCTTCTGAAGGGCTTGCCGCTCTCGGTCGTCGACGAGGTCATCGCCAAACGCATCACCCTCACCCCGGGCGGTCCGGAACTGGTCGCAACGATGAAGGCCAAGGGTCACTATACCGCGCTCGTTTCTGGCGGGTTCACCGTCTTTACCAGCCGCATCGCCGAAAGACTCGGCTTTCATGAGAATCGCGCCAACACGCTGCTTGAGGACGGCGGACTCCTCACCGGCGCAGTCGCCGAACCGATCCTTGGCAAGCAGGCAAAGGTGGACGCGCTCATCGAGATCGCCGAACGCCTCGCAATTTCGACGAAAGACGCGATGGCCGTCGGCGACGGCGCGAATGATCTGGGAATGCTGCATCTGTCGGGCTCGGGAGTGGCGCTGCATGCCAAGCCGGCGGTCGCCGCTGAGGCTAGGATGCGGATCGACCACGGCGACCTGACCGCGCTGCTCTACATCCAGGGCTATCGCAAATCGGACTTTGTGATACCGGGGATGGCCAGATGAGCGGCGTGATCGTCGAAACGCCGCGCCTGAGGGTCCGAAACTGGGGCGATACGGACCGCGATCTCTTCCACGAGATCAATTCCGACCCGGAGGTCATGGCGTTTTTCCCTTTTCGCCGCAGCCGGTCGCAATCCGACGAACTGTTCGACCGCATCCGTCGCACGATCAATGAGACCGGCTTCGGTTTCTTCGCCGTGGCTTTGCGCGATGACGACAGGCCGATCGGCTTTTGCGGCCTGGCGCGAACCGACCTGGAACCGTTCCTGCCGAACGGCACGGTCGAGATCGGCTGGCGCCTGGCGCGCCCCTTCTGGGGCCGGGGCTACGTGTCCGAGGCTGCGACCGCCCTGCTCGGCTTCGGCTTTGAGCAAGGGGGGCTCGCAGAAATCGTTTCATTCGCCGTATCGGGCAACACCCGTTCGACTGCGGTCATGTCTCGCATCGGCATGAAGCCCGATCCATCCCGCGATTTCGACCATCCGCGCGTGCCGGACAGCCACCCACATCTCGTCCGCCATGTGCTCTATGCGATGACCGCCGACGAATGGCGTGCGCGGACGCCGATCGCCATCCGCACGTAGGCCAAGCGAACGACCGTTGCGCACCGACCGGCTCACCTGAATCAAATCATGAAGGCGGTGAATCACCTTCACCGCCTTCACTCAGAACCACTTGATATCAATAGACGATCACTCGACCCGAACCGTAACGAAGCGCAGCGCTCCGGTCTTGTCGGCAATCATCAGAAGGGCGTTGCGCCGATCCTGAGACTTGAGCGCCGCGATGCGCTTGGTGACATCCTCGGGCGTGCTCACCGCCTCCTGCCCGATCTCGACGATCACGTCACCGGGCTGAATCTGTCGTTCGGCAGCCGCCGAATTCGGATCGACCGCAGTGATTGCCACTCCCTTCACCGTGTCCGCAACGCCGTAGGACTTGCGCGTTGCCTCGTCCAGCGGGCTCAGCGTCATCCCGAGCACGACGGGAGCGGCCTGCTTCTCGGCGGTCTGATCCGGAGCTTTCTGACCGTTCGGCTCGGTCGTTTCCACGCCCGATTGAGCGATTTTCTCGCCGTCCTCGAGGCGCCCAAGGGTCACCTTGACGTTCACCTCCTGGCCGTCACGGACAACCACGACATCGACGGCCTTGCCGACCGGGCTTTCGGCCACGACGCGGGGCAGGTCACGCATCTCATCGACGTCCTTGCCGTCGAAGCGGATGATCACGTCGCCGGTCTTGATGATGCCGTTATCGACCGGACCGCCCTTGATCACGCCGGCGACCAGTGCGCCCTTGGCCTGCTTCATGCCGAGGCTTTCGGCAATGTCGTCCGTCACCGGCTGAATACGAACGCCGAGCCAGCCGCGCCGCGTCTCCCCGAATTCCTTCAGCTGCAGGATGACATTCTCGGCCAGTTCCGTCGGAACCGAGAAGCCGATGCCGATCGATCCGCCGGACGGTGAGATGATCGCCGTGTTGACGCCGATGACCTCGCCCTTCATGTTGAAGAGCGGTCCACCGGAGTTGCCCCGGTTGATCGCCGCATCCGTCTGGATGAAATTGTCATAGGGACCGGCGTTGATGTTGCGGCCTCGGGCGGAAATGATGCCAACCGTCACCGATCCGCCAAGGCCGAACGGGTTGCCGATCGCCATGACCCAGTCACCGATGCGCATTTTCCGGGAATCGCCGAAGGGAACGGCCACGAGCGGCGTCGTCGGTTCGACCTTGAGCAAGGCCAGGTCCGTCTTGGTATCGACCCCCACCAGCTTCGCCTTCAGCTTCTTGCCGTCGGCGAAATTGACCTCGATATCGTCCGCGCCCTCGATCACGTGGTTGTTGGTGACGATGAACCCCGCCGGGTCGATGACGAAGCCGGACCCGAGCGAATTGACGGTGCGCGGTCCGCCCTCTCCTTCCTGGCCCTTGAAGAACTCGTCGAAGAAGTCCTGGAACGGCGATCCCTCCGGCACTTCCGGCATCGGTGCCTGGTCTTCTTCCTTCACGTTCTGCGAGGTTGAAATGTTGACGACGGCGTCAAGCAGCTTCTCCGCCAGGTCCGCAACCGATTGCGGTCCTTCCGGCGCCTGGAGCGGAATTTGGGCACCCTGAACCTGAATATCGGCCTGCGCCTGAGCATACGCCCGCACGGGCGCAAGACCCGTGCCCGCGACGAGCATCGAAAGCCCCGTCGCTAGCGCCCGCACGCCGATTTGTCGTGACCTGATGCTCGCTACCATCTGCGCTGTCCTCTTGATTTCTTTATAAACCATCTTCGCCACGGATGCGGCGGAATTTGGGATGCCGGATCGGCGGCCGGAACGCCATCCTGACCGGCATGGTCACTGTTGCCTCTTCATCCCGCCTCCGGCAAGAGCCGAAATCTCCGCCGATCGCGCCTGCAGCCGCTATCCCCGGATCATCCAGACCAGCCCGACGCCGGCGGCCACCGAGGCGAGACCAAAGAACCGGAGCTGCGCGTCCGGAATGCCTGGCAGCAGCGCGGCCATCCGCTTCAAAGACGAAGGGGCCAGTGCGTACACCAGCCCCTCGATCACGAGAAAGAATGCAATTCCCGTCAGGAAATCCGCCATTCAAGCGAACTCAGTTTCCTGTCGGCGGCGCGGCCGACGGCTTCTCACCGGTCAGGCTTCCGAAATAGCGGAAGAACTCGGAATCCGGTGACAACACGAGCGTCGTGTCCGACACCCCGAGGCTTTGGCGATAGGCCGCCATCGAGCGATAGAAGGCAAAGAAGTCCGGATCCTTCGAAAAGGCCTCGCCGAACACCCGGTTGCGCTCGGCATCACCCTGACCGCGGATGATTTCCGATTCCCGGCGGGCTTCGGCGACGATCTCGACGACCTGGCGGTCGGCGATCGCCCGGCGGCGCTGGCCCTGCTCGTTGCCTCGGGCACGGATCAGTTCGGCTTCCGCAAGGCGCTCCGCCTTCATGCGCTCGAAGGTCTGCTGGGAGACTTCCTGCGTCAGGTCGGTGCGGCGAATGCGAACGTCTGTGATCGTCAGGCCGAGGTTTTCTGCATCAGGGGTCAGTTCGTTGCGAACTTCGCGCATCATCGAGGCGCGTTCTTCCGAAAGCGCAGCCTCGAAACCGCGCAGACCATAGACCCGGCGGAGCGCCGCATCGAGACGGGTGCGCAGACGCGCTTCGGCGCTATCGCGGTCGGCTGAAACGGCCTCACGGAACCTGCGCGCATCGCTGATGTGGTAGACCACGAAGGCATCAACCTCGTAGAACTTGCCACCCGAGACCTGCACGCGGATGTTGTCGAGATCAAAACGCAACGCCTGGTCGGAAACGTACTGGACGCTGTCGGCGTCCATGAAGGCGAAGGGCAGCTTGAAATAGATTCCTGGCTCCGTCTTCACCGACTGGATTTCGCCGAACCGAACGACGATCGCTTGCTGGCGCGCGTTGACGACGAAGACCGACGAGTAGGCCAGGAAGAGGATGACGGCGAGGCCGACAAGGATGGCTGACAAACGGTTACCCATCACTGTGTGCCTCCGGCCTGATGTTGCTGCGTCGTCTTGCCAAGCTCGTTGAGCGGCAGGAACGGGACAACACCCTGCCCACCCTGCTTTTCGTCGATGACGACCGTCTTGGAGCCCTTCAGGACACCCTCCATGGTTTCCAGGAACAGGCGCTTGCGGGTCACGTCCGGTGCAAGCTTGTATTGTTCGTAGATCGAGACGAAGCGCTGCGCTTCGCCTTCCGCCTCGTTGACGACGCGGTTCTTGTAGGCGGCCGCCTCTTCCCGGATCTGTGCGCCCTGACCGCGGGCGAGACCGAGCTTCTGGTTCGCATACTGGTTGGCCTCTTCGACGAAGCGGTCCTCGTCCTGCTCGGCGCGCTGCACCTCGTCAAAGGCGTCGGCCACTTCGCGGGGCGGCGCGGCATCCTCGATGGCAACGGTATTGACAGAGATACCCGAGCCAAAGGAATCCATCGTCGACTGGATCGTCGTCTTTACCGCCTCGGCGATCGCCTGGCGGTTGTCACGGAAGATGTCCTGCGCCGGCCTGCGACCGACCACCTCGCGCATCGCGCTCTCGGCGACCTGCTGCAGTGTTCCGGACGGATTCTCCAGGTTGAAGAGATAGGCCTGTGGATCGGTCACCGAATAGAGCACCGAAAACTGAACATTGACGATGTTCTGGTCGCCCGAGAGCATAAGGCCGCTGTCGTCGGCGTTCACGGAAGCGCCCTTGCGGCCGATATTCTGCTGTTGCTCGGTAATCGTGACCATCTCCACCCGCTCAAACGGCCAGAAATGGAAATGCAGGCCCGGCATGGAAATCTCTTCCTTGGGCTTGCCGAAGCGAAGCTCGACGCCGCGCTCGTCCGGCTGGACCGTGTAGATCGCGTTCATCAGCCAGAAGACGCCGATCAGCAGCGCCGCGATGACAAGTATGCCGCCGTTGAAGCCACCGGGGACCACGTTCTTCAGCTGATCCTGCCCGCGCCGGATGATCTCTTCGAGATCGGGCGGGCCGCCACTGCCGCGGGGGCGGTTCGGTCCCTGCCCCCATGGTCCCTGATTGTTGCCGCCGCCGCCGCCCCAAGGGCCGCCGCCGTTCTGATTGCTCCAGGGCATCAATACCTCTTTCTCTGGTCGCTCCCATTGCCATGCGCGCGCGAAGTTCCGCAGCGTCACATGGCGTGACCCCCGTTATATGTATCCCCCCTGCCGCTTTCAACGGAGATGGCTCAACTTCGGCACCATTGCGGCAAAATAGTTCGTGAACAGGCGGTTAGGACCCTGTCAGGCAGCCGATCGACGTCTGAAGCTGACAAACCGCATGCGATGACTGTCTTGGTCGCCCTGCGGAATTTCCTCTTCGTGCACGATTTCGAAGAGCGCGGGATCGACCGTCGGGAAGCGGGTGTCTCCGTCGACCTCCGCCTGCACCTGCGTCAGATGCACGAGATCCGCCACCGCGATGGTTTGGCGGTAGATATCGCCGCCGCCGATGATGCAGATTTCATTGGCGCCGAGCGCCTGCGCCTCGCGTCGCGCATAGACCAGAGCCTCATCGATCGAGCGCGCAACGATGACGCCGTCCGGGCGGAAAGCGGTGTCGCGCGTGACGACGATGTTCGGCCGCCCCGGCAGCGGCTTGCCGATAGACTGGTAGGTTCGACGCCCCATCACGACCGGTTTGCCGATCGTCAGTTGCTTGAAGCGCTTGAGGTCGGAAGGCAATCGCCACGGCAGATCACCATCGCGGCCGATCACGCCGTTCAGCGCCGCGGCCACCACGAGCACGATCTTCGGTTCATTCATTCACTTGCCTTCCATTCCGTCTTTCGCCTGCGCGCGGGCCAACGCGGGCCTTGCCGCCATGCGCGCGACATAGTCATCAACCGCGTTGCTCTCCGGCAGGAGCGCGCGCATCCACATCAACGAACTGGACAGGATGACATCGACCGAGCACGGCCGATCGCCAATCAGGTACGGCTGCCTTTCCAGTGTCGATATCACGTGGTCGCACATGGCCTTGTGAATTCGCGCGGCCTCGGCATTTCCGCTGGTCCAACCGTTCATGTGGGTGATTGCGGCGGGCTCTATGACCCCGGCATAGTAGGCGAGCCAGGACAGATACGGCCCACGCTCGTGCGTGCCGGCGTCGCGCCCCATCGCACAGCCGGGGAACAGATCGGTCAGATACAAAGCGATTGCGGTCGTTTCCGTAACGACCGCTCCATCGTGGAGCAGCGCCGGAACCTGGCCGTGCGGATGCGGATTGTTGGGATCGTTACCGCCCGAGCCGTCGCGCCGGCGGATCGACACGGCGCGGATGTCGTAGCCGGCTCCAAGTTCCTCGAGCAGCCAGAGAATGCGGAACGAACGCGATTGGGGCGCGTGGACGAGCGTCAGCATGGCTTCCTCCCTGAAACCGCCGGCGGCGCTAGACCGCGATCGGCGCCTTGATGTTCGGGTCGGCCTCATAGCCGACCAGCTCGAAATCCTCGTAGCTGAACAAAAACAGGTCCTTCACGGCCGGATTCAGCTTCATGAAGGGCAACGGTCTCGGCTTGCGTTCCAATTGCAGCGCCACCTGGTCGAAGTGGTTATGGTAGATATGCGCGTCGCCCAGCGTATGCACGAAGTCTCCGGGCCGGAGATCCGTCGCCTGCGCCACCATCATCGTCAGCAGCGCGTAAGAAGCGATGTTGAACGGTTTTCCGACATCATCGTTTTTTTTCATCATTAGGTACCAACATCGAGTCAGCAACTATTGTCACCGACCACTTTGAATAGTCAATTCGACATCATCGGATTCCGACGGTTGCGTTCTGATTCGGCATCTTTGAGCGATAGCTCAAGAAAAGAGCATGCGCCGGAGGCGCATTCCGTATGTCTGGGCTGATCCGGCCATCGCTACTTGTACTGGCCGAGCAGATCAGCTCAGACCAAATATCAAAAAAATGTCCGGCCGTCAGGCCGACCATATGCGAAGCCATGGCCCGCCGAATGGCGGGCCTGTAGAGCAGCATCTGCAACCTGGGTGCTCTTAAGCTTCACTGCCTGGCGGGTACTCAGCATGTCAATCCCCAGCCAAGCTCGGAGAAATTCGGTGAAGGTGTAGAGACTGGATGGGTAGCACCTACAAGCCAGAAGGCCCACGGTGAAGGGACAGTCCAGACGGCGAACGCGGAGGGGCGGTGAAAACCGAAGTGGTATGAAGTTTGGGGTCGTGCGTTCGAATCCTCTCGTGGACACCATTCCTTTTCGCGAACCGGATTGAGCGACGCCCGCTAGTAAGGCCGCAGAGGTTTGCGCCTGAGACCAGTTTCTCCGCGTTAGAGGTGAGCCCAAGTGTCCAGCCCGCCATCGCGGTTTTGATTTATTTCGACGAAGTTCATGTGCGCAGCCAGCTTAAGCGACCGAGCGAGACTGCCCTGCCGTCGTGTGCACTGGGCGACAAATTTCTTTGACCTGGAATGGCACCTGCGAGAAGTGCGCTACTTGCGGCGTTACGAGTGGCTTCTTCCCCTATAGGCAGAGGTGGTGGTGCGATACCCAAAGTTAGGTACTTAGAAGCCTAAGTTGCGTACCTCATGTGGAGCGGCATTGAATGCCGCTCCTCTAGCTGCGTCGAACTGAAGTTCGCTTTTGGATCCCGGCGGCAGCGAGCCGCACACATGGATCTACGGCCGCATACCGGCGCTACCCCATTCCGCTCAGCGAATTCGCGTTCGCGTTTGCAGGGAAGCAATTGCTGTGGCTGGCTGATTGAAGTGGAGTTGCCCCTGCGTCGCACATGATCACCTCTTCCGTTCAGACTATGCCCCGTGCCTCGTCTGAAGGGACTATGCGGCAAATCCAATGATCACATGACGAAGCTGTGCGTCGAGAAGGTATCGTTTCACCATTAGCTCCCGAAACCCGGACTACAGCCATCCGACGGATTAAACACAGATCGGGTCACGAAACAGCTTAAAAATTCGATCTATCTCGAAACCTAATTCCTGGTCCCGATTTTTCTGTGGGAGGCAGGAACTCAATGCCCGCCTGCTCTAATGCAGCCGAGACTTTCTCCAAAATTTCGATACCAATTCCAGGCTCAGCATTTTCCAGGCGCATGATTGTATGCCTGCCTAGCCACCGTGGCTTCCGTGGAATTAATTCGGCTCGTTCGGCAGTCTGCATCACCTCCGAATGCCGCCGAAATTGCCACGCTGTTTTTGTTATGTGACGCAATCAAGCGTAGCGGCCTTTCGCTGGAGGATATTCTCGGAGAGCTAAAACGTTTCGGGACGGTCGTTTCCATCACATGCGCCGTTGCGGGCTTTGAGGACATCTTTATCGACCTGTTCGATCGTGGCCTTATTCTCCCGGGGGCTGCGGCCCGGATAAATGGCTACGAAATTACAACGCGCCGCGAGGCGCAAACGGTAAGGGCGCGTCAAAATCTAATAGAGGCGGATCGCGGACGAAGCGACCAACCGACTCTCGGGACGCGACGGGCTTCGATGTAGTCTCTCCTGCGAAAGGGGACGCAGCAACAGGCGCTCTAAGGGTTGAAGATCTTGCAGGCTACGGACCCGAAATTCAGGAATGGGCTGACGACCTGAGGTCCGATTTGCCCCGATGGCTGAAGAAGGAGCTGACGTGGGAGGAGCTCATCCCTTGCGCGCTTCTCACAGGCCCCCCGGGTGTCGGCAAAACCATATTCGCACGGGCTCTCTGCAATACTTTGAACTTGCCACTGGTGACCACATCGGTCGCCGCCTGGCTCAGGGCTGAGGTCCCATCGACCGCATGAGCCGGGCGAACGCCGTAGACGCGGAAGTTCGCCTCGAACACACGGCGTATCTCGATCTCCAATGCAATGTCGCTGCGGGCGCGAACCGACAACCGGTCCACGTCCAGGCGCTTGGCAACGTTATCGTAGTAGGTTGAGGGGGCAATCGGCAGCAGTCTGGGGATCGGCTCGACCCCGAACACCGACCGGTGTTCGTCGATGAAGGAGATCATCGCTTCAATGGGCGGTCGAGCTCCGCCATCGCAAAATAAGCAGACGCCTTGCGCAGTTTCTCGTTGGCCTGCCGAAGCTCGCGGTTCTCCCGCTCCAGTGCCTTCATCTTCTCGGCCACGTCGGGCCGGGAACCATCGTCCACTTCCGCCTTCTTCACCCATTCATTGAGCGTCTGCGCCGAGCAGCTGATCTTGGCGGCGATCGAGGAAGCCGCTGCCCATCGCGAGGAATATTCGCGTTGGTGATCCAAACCCATCCGCACGGCTCGGGCGCGGACTTCCGGTGAAAATTTGTTGGTTGTCTCGATCATATCGGCTCCACTTTCTCAAAAGTCGGAGCCTCCGGCAAACCCGGTGCGGTCCAGAAGGCTGTTTACCTCGTTCGTTGAGAAGGAGTTTTCCAATGGCCGCGAGGGAGCGTGCGATCGGCTCTAATGAGTGTCTGAAAGAAAGTCCACCGATCCCTTTCTCAAGTCACATTGGCCATTTCGAGGATTGCGGTACGAATTTCTGGCAGCGGTGCTGGCTGCTCACCGCAGTAGGCCAGCACAATTGGTTCCCGGGCCTGGACGTCGGCGATTGGTACGCGGACAAGCGGCTTGCCGTCGTAGCTGGTCTTGCCCACGGGGCAGGTGTAGCTAATGCCTACGCCCTCACCATTCGCCGACAGGCTGCGCAATACCTCGGTGGAGGCCGCTCGGTGTGCAACAAGAGGTATCACGCCAAGTGGCCGGAAAAGACCGAGCATGTGGCGGATCGACAATCCCTGATCAGACAGGATCAGGGGGCGGTCGGCGAGATCGGCAAGGGTGACCTCCTCTCGCATTGCCAACGGGTCGTCCGGATGAAGCCAAGCCTGCGGTGATACCTGCGCATAGAGAGCACGGTGAAAACTTGCGTCGAGTCCCAAGTCGTAGGTCAAAGCCAAGTCGATGTCGCCGGACCGAACGGCCTCGGCCAGGCCCTCGAAGGTGGCGACCCTCGTCTTGACCTCAATCTCCGGAAACCGTGTTCGCAGCAACCTTAACAAAGGGGCGAGATAACCTGGGGAAAGATCATCGAAAACGCCCAACACGATACGCTCCAGTCGCCGCTGACAGAGCCCCCCGGGACTTTCGAGGCGTGCCGCATCGGCCAGAAGAGCTTCCGCATCTGCCATGAAGAGGCGGCCGAATCCAGTAAGTGTGACTGGCGTGCCCTTGCGGCGATGGAACAGCTTCTTTTCCAGGTGCTCCTCAACCTGGGTAACGGCTACCGATAGCGCCGGTTGCGAGACGTTCACTTGCTGGGCAGCAACGGTGAGACTTCCGGCACGGGCGACCGCCACCACGTATTCCAGCTGCCTCAAGGAAAGATATAACATGAATCTATATTACTGTTTTCAATATATTATTGGAACTTAAAAATTGGCCCCGGCATGCTCCTGCCGTCAATAAGGAGACCGCCATGCTTCACCCACTCATTACCCAAGAACACATCGACAGCTATCAGCGCGACGGGGTCGTACTCGTCAAAGGCTTGTTTCGAGACCATGTAGAGGCGTTGCGACAAGGAGTCGAAACCAACATGGCCGAACCGGGAGAATACGCCGCCGAGAACCTCAAGGCCGGCGAAGGAGGGCGCTTCTTCGACGACTACTGCAACTGGCAGCGCATTCCCGAGTTCGAAGAAGTAATCCGCGCCTCGCCGGCGGCATCGGTCGCGGCAGATTTGATGCAGTCGAAGACCGTGCAGGTCTTTCACGAACATGTGCTCGTCAAAGAACCGGGTACGTCGAAGCCGACCCCCTGGCATCAAGATTCCCCATATTATTTCGTCGAGGGTGAGCAGACGATAAGTTTTTGGTCCCCGCTCGATCCCGTCCGCGAGGCCTCCCTGCGTTGCGTGGCGGGATCGCATCGGTGGGAGAAGCCAGTCCTGCCGACGCGCTGGCTGTCAGAAAGCAATTTCTATCCCGATGCTGATGCTTACATGCCCGTGCCCGACCCCGATGCCGAAGGGATGGCCATCATGGAGTGGGAAATGGAGCCGGGCGACGCGGTGGCCTTCAACTACAAAACCCTTCACGGCGCTCGCGGCAACCAGACCCACACGCGCCGCCGGGCATTTTCACTCAGGCTGCTGGGCGATGATGCTCGTTATGTAGAGCGGCCGGGCCGTACCTCCCCGCCTTTCCCCGGCCATGGATTGAAGCCAGGCGACAGATTGCGTGAGGATTGGTTCCCCATCATCCTCCGACGTTGAAACGTCACGAACATGCGCAGGTGCCTGGCACGGGATGCCAGGCACCAAGACGTGCTGCCCAGCGTCTGTAAACCCCACAGACTCGGAGCTTGCCCCCGAAGCTCGGCATCATGTCTTTGGCCAAACTGGGTGTCTGTCATCGATGACATAACCATGCGAATTTCATCCTCCCCACAGTCACACGGCATCGGCAAGATGCTCGTGATCGTGCGGAAGATCGCCGTGGGTATGCGTCAGAACGTCTGGATTGTTGGCAGGCCACAAGCGCAGCACTGAGATGCAGGCCGCAACCGAAGGTGGAGCGCGTGTGCTTTCTTAACGTGGAAGACGAATGTGGTTACGAGCGATCGAATTCGCGTGACCCTATGCCGGGGCGGACTGTGACACAGGTAATATGACTTTCGCCAGCGCCACACTGAAGCTGCGACCGCTCCGACTGCGACCACAGTGATCGCCATGCCGGTCGAGAAGCGCAGCACAAGTACCGCGCCCAATCGGCCCAAAGGGCCGACAATCTCGCCGCAAGCCCTCTGAGATGTTAGGCAGCCATCCGGTGCTCGCCAAGGGGCCCGCCACGGCGCTGCTCTGCCCGAGCAGCGCCGTACTTGGGGCACAGCGGATGGCTTCGTGGGGCCTGGTCAGGAAAGAACAAGGGTCCCAACACGCTCTGCATGCGCCTCCGCCTCTCGTAGAGCCGACCGCTTCCCGCGATGCAGGTCCTTAGCGAACACGCACGCTGCATCATGTCCAGGGGACAGTTTGAAGGCTCGTGGCACCTGTTGCTTGCAGTCATCCACCGCCATCGGACAGCGCGTCCGGAACCTGCAGCCGGACGGCGGGTTGGTAGGGCTCGGCACCTCTCCAATCATCAGCGGTGCCTTGCGCTGCCGTTCGCGGATGGGGTCTGCCTCGGGAACCGAGGCTAGCAGCATCTGCGAATACGGATGACTCGGATGGTCATAGAGTTCCTGAGACGGTCCATGCTCCACGATTTTGCCGAGATACATGACATACACGCGCGACGCGGCTTGCCTGACCAGCTCAAGGTCATGGGCAATGAACAGGCAGGCAACGCCCAGGTCCTTCTGTAGCCGCAGGAACAGATTCATCACCTGAGCCCGGATCGACAGATCGAGCGCGCTAACCGGTTCGTCGCAGATCAACACGCGTGGATTGACGGCAAGGGAGCGAGCGATTGCGACGCGCTGGCGTTGGCCGCCCGAGAGTTCACGCGTGTGGCGCTCCTTGACGGCTTCTGCCAGTCCTACCTGGTCCAGGAGTTGCTTGGTCCGGCGGCTTCGATCGGCTGGTGACTTGACCCCACTGATCAGCAGGGCTTCGTCGATGGCCTCCCCGACCGTCTGGCGGTCGTTCAGGGACGAATACGGGTCCTGGAACACGTACTGAAGCGCCCGGCGGCTGTCACGCAGAGCTGAGCCGGACAGCGTTCTGAGGTCAACGCCGTCGAGCAGGACCCGCCCCGCACTGGCCCTCTCCAGGCCGACGATGGTGCGGCCGAGCGTAGACTTCCCGCAGCCCGACTCGCCGACGAGACCAACGAATTCGCCCGGATACAGTTCGATCGACACATCGTCGACGGCGTGGACGAACTTGCCCCGCTGAACGCTCTTGAACCGGGTCTGCAGGTTTTCGACTTTTAGAACAGGCCCGTGCATCATGCTGCTGTCCTTCCTTGATTGACGACCGTACAGGCGACTACGACCGAATTGTCGGCCGACTGCACCAGTGGAGGACGGCTTGCCGTGCAAGCCGGGACGGCGAGTTCACAGCGCGGCGCGAATGCGCAGCCCCCGATGGGTGCGCCCAGCGTCGGCGGAATGCCGGGAAGTCCCCGGAACTCCGAGCCGATTGGGTCCGCTCGCCGCGGGATCGCGTTGATAAGCCCCTTGGTGTACGGATGGCGGGGGGCGACCAGGACCCTGTCGACCGGCCCCCGTTCCGCGGCGCGGGCGGCATACATGACCACGATGTTGTCCGCGGCACCGGCGACCACCCCCATATCGTGGGTGATCAGCACCATGGCCATGTTGAGTCGACGCTGCAGGTCCTTCAGCAGGCGCAGTATCTGAGCTTGAACGGTGACGTCCAGGGCCGTCGTCGGTTCGTCAGCTATGAGAAGCTTGGGCTCACCCGCCAGAGCGATAGCAATGACGATGCGTTGCCTTAGACCGCCTGAGAGCTCGTGCGGATACTGGCGTAGCCGCGCGACCGGATCAGAAATTCCGACGAGCTTCACGAGCTCGAGCGCCCGCGCCTCCGCTGCGCGCGCCGTCATGTTAAGATGGAGTTCCGCCATTTCGGCGATTTGCCTTCCGACCCGCCGCACGGGATTCAGCGCGCTCATCGGGTCCTGGAAAATGAACCCGATGGAGTTACCCCGGACATGCCGGAGCTCTGTTTCGGGCAGGCCGATCAATTCGCGTCCGTCAAAGCGAACCGATCCGGACAGCCCTGTAGTGACGCCGGTCGGCATCAGCCCAAGCGGCGCGAAGTTCATGACGGTCTTGCCGCTGCCGCTTTCGCCGACAATTGCGAGGCATTCTCCCTCCCGAACGGAATAACTAACCCCGTCGACGGGACGAACGGCAGACTTTGCGGTGAGGAGATCGACGGTCAGATTGCTGACACTCAGCAGTGCTTCATCATGCATCGACGTTCTCCTTGGTCCAGCCCGCGACTTCGAGCCGCCGCATGGCGAGCATTCGCCGCGTCAGTGGTTTTGGGACGCGATTGAGCGCCATGGCTTCACCGAGGGTATTGAAGCCAATGACCGCAGCCGTCAGTGCCAAGCCTGGCAGGATGACTTGGCGTGGGTCGGTTTCAAGGTAAGGCAGTGCGTCGACCAGCATCTGCCCCCATTCCGGCATCGGTGGCTGAATACCCAGGCCCAGGAAGCTGAGCGTTGCCACGGCGATGGCGGCCATGCCCGCGTCCGCGGTCGCATAGACCATGACCGCACCGATGGTGCCGGGCAGCAGATGGCCAAAGTAGATGCGCCAGGGGCTGGCACCCAGAACACGCAGTGCTTCGATATGCGGCTTGCTCATAATGCTGACTGCGACCGCACGGCTGATACGACCACTCATCGGCCACCAAGCGAGCGAAAGCGCCAGCACCATCGTCCAGTAGCCAGGTCCGACGATGCCGATAACAGCAAGAGCCGTGATTAGGCTTGGGATGGACAGACCGACATCAACCACGCGCATCAGAAGGTCATCGACCCAGCCGCGGTGATAACCAGCGATCGTCCCCATCAGGATGCCGATCGTCATCGCGCTGATCAGCACCAGGCCGACGCTGACCAATGAGGTGTTCGCGGCAAGGATTAACCGGCTGAGGGTATCGCGTCCGAGGTGATCGGTGCCGAGCCAGTGAGCCGCGCTCGGCCCCTGGCTGGCCGCCAGCAGGTTTTGCGCAGTGGGGTCCTGCGGAGCGAGCCACGGTGCAAAGGTCCCCAGGGCAACGAACAGGCCGATGACGATCAGTGCCACCCGAGGCATCTTGTTCAGTTGGCCAAGTATTGGCTTGAGTTTGTTCATGATCAGCTCCACTGCCGCCGGATGCGAGGGTCGGTCATCAGGACCGCCAGATCGACGATCAGGTTCACCACGATGAAGAAGGTGAGGAAGATCAGCAGGCACGCCTGCACGACCATGAAGTCGCGGAAACGCACGCCCGCCAGGAAGTAGTCGCCAACGCCCTGCCAGGCGAACAGTGGCTCAACGATGATTGCTGTTGCTGTCATCAGTCCTACCTGGGTGCCGAGCGCGTTGATGAAGACCGGAGTAATGTTTGGCAGCGCTTCTCGGAACAGGATTGTTATCCGTCCAAGCCCCTTACTTTTGGCTGTCAGCACGTAGGGACTGGCCATGGCCTCTTCCAAGCCTACGCGTACCACACGGCTGAGCACTGCTGCAGGCAGAGCCACGGCGCTGAGCCACGGAAGTACCCAGCTCTGCGGCCCATTGAAGCCGAAGGACGGGAAGAGTTGGAAGGTGACAGAGAAGCCGTAGATCAGCAGCGCGCCGACGAAGAATGTCGGTGTCGACGCGCCGAGGAGGGCCAGACCGCGCGAAACGCGGTCTGGCAGCTTGTAAGGCCACAAAGCGCCCAGGAGGCCGAGCGCCAGGCTGAGCAGCGTCGCAATCACCGCGCTGCCGGCGATCAGGGTGCCCGTGACAAACATCCGCTTTGGCAGGTCGGCGCTGACCTCCTGGCCTGTCCTGTAGGAGATGCCGAAATCGCCGCGGACTGCATCGCCAAGCCAATCCACGTAGCGCATCAGCAGTGGCTTGTTCAGTCCGATTTCTTCGGCGACTTGCTCGACGTACCCCGGGACCGCAACCGCGCCGCGAAGTTCGGCGATCAGGACGGCAACATTGCCCGGGGCCGAAACCACGAGCGTGAAGCAGACCAAGGAAGCGAGAAACAACAGGACCAGGGAATGCTTCAGCCGCTTGCTGATGAAGTGGATCAAGGCAGCCTCCCGCTACTCAGCCAGCACGATGTTTTCGTACGGCATGTCGTACTCGGTGACCGGGCTGGTGAAGCCCTGGACCCGCTTCGAATGCGCCCAAATGCTGGGGACGTAAACAAGCGGCGCGATCGCGTCGTTGTCATACAGCCAGTCATAGACCTTCTGGATCGCCGGCTCGATTTGATCGCCTGTCGCATCGGTCGCCGCGTTGATCAGCGGGTCGAGGTTGACCGGGTCTGTCACCAGCTTGCCTTCGACGTCGTTCTTGAAGGTCGACAAACAGAGCGCCACGACTGATCCGAAAGGATCATAAGGAGCGCCATAGGTCAGGAAGAAGCCAAGATCGTACTTCCCCTCCAGCATGTCGGTGTGCTTCGAGGCGTGGTCGACTGAACGGACGATCAGGTCGATGCCGATCTCCTTCATTTCCGACTGGATCACCTCGGCGATCACGCGCGAACCAGGCACTGCATCGGGGCTGACGACCATCTCCAGGGTGAGCGGCTTGCCGTCCTTGGAGCGGATGGGACTGCCCGTCCAGCCCGCCTTTTCCAACAGCGCCGATGCCTCAGCCACGTCCCGAACGGGGGCATCGTGCTGCGTGCCGGCGTAGGGCAGCGCGCTAGAGAAGAGCGATCCCGCAGGCTTCGCATAGCCGTGGTAGAGCGCCTGGGAAATGGCGGCACGGTCGACCCCGATGCTGATCGCTTTGCGGACCTGCTGGTCCTTCAGCGCCTCCGCGCGGTCGGGGTTGAAGGCCATCACGAGCGTCACGTTGCCAGGGTCGACGACGACATTGAAGCCGGCCGCTTCGAGCTGTTTGCCCTCCTCCGGGGTAAGCGGTGCGATCCAGAACCCGCCAACGAGGTCAATTTCGCCGGTGCGGAGTGCCGCGACACGTGACCGAGGGTCCGGAACGACCTTCGCCTCGAGCCGCTCATAGGTCGGCTTGTCACCCCAGTACTCGTCGTAGTGCTCGAAGACGCTCTGCGTGTCGTCGGCACTGATCTGACGCCATGGTCCGGTGCCGACCGGCTGGACGAACTTGCCGTCGGCGTCGACGGACTTGGGGCTCAGGAAGCGCGGCGGCCGTGTGTAGGAGAGCTCCTGCATCAGGGCGAGGACCGGCTCCTTGAAATGCAGGGTAATGTGATAGTCGTCGACCACGTCCAAGGATTCGAAGTACTTCGAACAGTTCATCCAGCTGAACTGATCCCTGCCCATCCAGCGCTCGAGATTCCACCGGCATGAGGCGGCATCGAAAACGGTGCCGTCCTGGAATTTCACGCCTTGGCGGAGCGTGAGATGAAGGGTCTTGCCGCCGTCTTCGATCGTCCAGTCGGTCGCCAGGCAGGGCTCGATCTGGCCACCCTTTCCGTACTTCACCAGCGGCTCGAACATCAGGTCCTGGATCGCCCAGATCGCATAGTGGCTCTGCGGATCCAGGTTGCCCGCAGGTTTGGCAATCGCAATTCGCAAAGTACCTGCGGCACCCTGCGCATAGGCGAGCTTCGACAATGCGGCCTGCGCCATCGCCAAGCCGACGGCTCCGGCCGCCCCTTGTAGGAACGTACGTCTTTTCACTGACATCTGTTTCTCCTCCTCTTTGGCGCACTCCACGCCGTCCTAAACAATGGCCTCCTCGCCATGTTGTCTAGACATAAAGATCGTTTCATGTATACGATTAATAGTCAATATTGCTTTCTGTTACGCAGACAGAATCGCACACAGGGGTCGGGCAGGACGCCGGAGGGAGGCTGCGAAGCACTAGGAATGCCGATTGCCCCCGCACGCAACACGTCAGGCACGAGCGAACGCAAATCCATGGACGCCGGGCCGACGCCAAATCCGCATACAGATTCCGATCGACAACATTAATATATATTGTACACAACTGGAGGAGCTGAATGCTGATCAAACTGATAAATCCGAACACCACCTCATCCATGACGGAGCTTATGGGTGGCGCTGCTCGCACGGTTGCGGCTACTGGAAGCGAAATTGTCCTGGCGACATCCCGCTCGGGACCCGCTTCGATAGAGGGGCACTACGACGAGGCCTTGAGCGTCGTGGGCGTAATCGACGAGATCGTGCGAGGAGAGCCAGCGGACGCATACATCATCGGCTGCTTCGGCGATCCGGGCCTGCTCGCCGCCCGCGAAATCACAACTTCACCGGTCCTGGGCATTGCCGAATCTGCTATGCATGCCGCCACGTTCGTGGCGACCAGTTTCTCGATCGTAACGACCCTCGAGCGTACCCGGATCATATCCGAGCACCTCGTCCGCAGTTACGGGATGCAAAACCACTGCCGGCGCGTGCGCGCCACCGACGTGCCCGTACTCGACCTCGAAAAGCCGGGCTCGAACGCCGATGCCGCAATATTGGCGGAGTGTGAGAAGGCCCTCATGGAGGATCACGCTGGAGCGATCGTGCTTGGCTGCGCGGGCATGGCGAGCCTCGCAGCGCGTTTGCAACAACGGCTGGGTGTTCCCGTCATCGACTGCGTCGCCGCCGCGGTCAAATTCGCTGAGGCGCTTGTCGGCA
This sequence comes from Mycoplana ramosa, assembly GCF_041930185.1. NCBI lineage: Bacteria > Pseudomonadati > Pseudomonadota > Alphaproteobacteria > Hyphomicrobiales > Rhizobiaceae > Mycoplana > Mycoplana ramosa. Next base: position 184,816 of record NZ_JBHEEW010000010.1, read on the forward strand.
TGGGCCTTCGCACGTCGAAGGTTGGAGACCTAGCTTTCCCGTTACCGAAAGCATATGCCGGGAAGCTTTCGGACTACGCCCCCACCAGCCTGCGACTCCACAACAGCCAAAGCCTCGCCGGGCCCGCAACATCTGTACGGAGTTAATCATGGAATTCGACTTTGCCGAACTGCCTGAAAAGGATCGCTACCGATTGCTTTGCAGCTTCGTCGGACCCCGGCCGATTGCACTCGTCACCACCGTCGACGAGCACGGCTGCAAGAACGCTGCGCCCATGAGCTTCTTCAATGTGTTCTCGCACGATCCCGCACTTTTGATCCTTGGCATGCAGACGCGCCCGGATGGCGCGCTGAAGGATACGGTAGCCAACATACGGCGGTCGGGCGAGTTTGTCGTTCACATGGTGGACATGGCGATCGCCAAGGAGATGATCGTTACGGGTATCAACTTCCCCAGCAACGTCGACGAGATCGAAGCCTCCGGGCTTACCAGCGTGCCGTCCGTCAAGGTGACACCGCCGCGCATTCGGGAATCGCCCTGCGCCATGGAATGTCACGTGTCGCAAATCCTCGATTACGGCCGGCGGACCATAGTCATCGGCGAAGTCGTGCAGATGTATGTCCGCGACGAGTGTCTCGATGCATGCGGCCGCTACGTCCTTCCGGAAGTGTATCAGCCCATCGCCCGCCTGCATGCCAACAACTATATCGTCGCCGACAACCAGTTCGTCCTGAATAAGCCCGACGAACTCGTTCACTATGATATTGCCGCGGGCTACGGCGAGCCGCCCCCTGAGGCGAACAGTCCGTTAGACGCTGGCGTCATTCCCTTGGCTGACGGACAGAACTTGGGTTGAAAGATCGGGAGCCGTAAGTGGTACTATGCCGAAGCGCCAGTTTGCGAGCTCTCGGCGTTTCGCGCGTGGTCCTCGCGTTCTTTACGGAATGATCTTTGGACTGGCCTAGCGCCGCCCGCATGACGGCAGAACGCGATCGAATGCGTGACCTCCATAGGGCTCAAGCCGACCACCTATGTCTTCGCCGCCCGCGCCTTGCGTGATTTCGCGGACGCTTTCGTCGCGATCCTGTTGCCCTTCTACCTGCTCGGTCTAGGTTTCCCCCCTGGAGGTCGGGGTCGTCGCCACGGCGTCGCTGTTCGGCTCCGCGCTGATGACGATCGGCGTTGGCCTGATAGGGGTGCGTTCGATCTCCGCAGCCTGCTACTTGTCGCCGCCGACTGGATGGTCGCGTCGGGCGTCGCCATGTCGGCCGCCAACGACTATCTGCCACTCCTTGCGATCGCCTTTGTGGGTACGATGAACCCGTCCGCAGGGAGCGTGAGCGTCTTCGTGCCGCTCGAGCACGCGGTTATTGCGACGGGGCGTGGTTTCCCGGAGATGAGAACGATAATACCAATACGGCCAGTGCCGCCACAAAGGCGACCAGCGCGTCTAACAATCTCTGTCTCATGCGAAGCATCATCCTCCTCATATCCACAAGGCGAGATTCGGGCAAGATTCCGCGTTGTAATATCCCCTCCAGGGGGATAGGAATTTACGAATGACGGAACATCGACACGACACTCACCCAGACATCGTCAAGCGGCTCAAGCGGGCAGAAGGACACCTGAAAAGCGTGATCGCCATGATCGAGGGTGGTCGCCCATGTCTTGATATCGCACAGCAACTGCATGCGGTCGAAAAAGCGATTACGAACGCCAAGCGCACGCTGATCCAAGATCACCTCGATCACTGCATCGAAGACTCAGTCGGCGGGCTCGGACGCGAACAGCGCCAGTCGATCGACGAGTTCAAGACAATCACGAAGTACCTCTGAGGTAGTCCGATGCCCGAGTTTTCAGAGGTGATCCAACAGGGGGCGGCGCATGCTTGGCTGTTCATCCCGAGCGCCATTCACGCAGCCATCGCATTCACACAACGACGTGCGGCGCATCGATACCGGCCATGGCGCGGTCTCCTTGGAGGTCTGCGAACACGGCGTACCGCCGGTATGGCGGCTGCGCACGCAGCGCGGGCATGAATGGAAGGCAGCGGATGTTACGGTCAGTACGGAACGTCTCGACGGTTCGCTTCAAACCATCGCATTCGTCGACAAGGGCGGCTATCTCGAATCCACATCGGAGATTCCGGAGCCCCACGAGTTCATGGCTCGCCTCAGCCTCGGACACGGCGACCATACCCATGACTACGATCTCGCGTTTGTCGACGGAGACCGGCACGACCATATCCACGAAGAACTCCGGGGGGTGGGAACAGACGGGTTCCAGCACGCGCACGAACTCGCCCACGCCAACGACATCCGCCAACCGCAATGTCACCACCTGGCAAATCGCATTGTTCGGACTGACGGGCGGTCTCATTCCTTGTCCCGCCGCGATAACGGCATTGCTCCTCTGCCTTCAACTGAAGGAAATCACGCTTGGCTTCGTTCTGGTCCTCTGCTTCTCGATAGGGTTGGCCATTACGTTGGTGACCGTTGGCGCGCTTGCTGCCCTGAGCGTCAGGCACGCGACCAGGCGCTGGAGTTGGTTCAACGTTCTGGCCCGCCGCGCTCCCTACGTCTCCAGCCTGATGATCATTGCCGTCGGCCTTGCCGCCCAGGTAGGGAATCCACCGTCACCGACGATTGAAACAGGACAGCAGTAGTGCTCGAAGTTCTCGGCAACCGAACGTACCGTCACCTTTTCGCCGCACAGGTGATCGCTCTTGTTGGCACGGGTCTTGCGACAGTCGCCCTCGGACTGTTGGCCTATGACATCGCGGGAAGCGAGGCAGGAGCCGTCCTCGGCACGGCACTCGCCATCAAGATGATTGCATACGTCACCGTCGCGCCGGTAGCGGGAGCCTTCGCGGAGGTCCTCCCACGAAGACGCCTGCTGGTCGCGCTCGATCTGGTCCGGGCAACCGTCGCGCTGTTCCTGCCGTTCGTCACCGAGGTGTGGCAGGTGTATGTGCTGATTTTCGTCCTGCAGTCATCGTCCGCGGCTTTTACGCCCACATTCCAAGCGACCATTCCGGACGTGCTGCCGGATGAAAAGGACTACACCCGCGCGTTATCTCTTTCCCGGCTCGCCTACGACCTGGAAAGCTTGGTAAGTCCGGCTCTGGCCGCACTGCTGTTGACGGTGATTTCCTTTCACTCGCTGTTCGGAGGCACGGTGGTAGGATTTTTGGCTTCAGCCGCACTCGTCGTGTCGGTTGTCCTTCCCAGCCCGACTGCCACGATACGGCGCAGCATATTTGAACGCACAACACGTGGCCTGCGGATATATTTGGCGACCCCGCGGCTCCGTGGGCTGTTGGCGATCTGCCTCGCGGTCTCGGCGGCGGGCTCCATGGTCATCGTCAACACGGTGGTGCTGGTGCAATCTGTCCTTCACCTGTCGCAGGAGGACACAGCATTGGCTCTGGCGTCATTCGGTGCCGGATCGATGCTCGCCGCGCTTATGCTACCGCGGCTCCTCGACAAACTGGCCGATCGCCCCGTCATGCTAGCAGGTACGGGCCTACTCATCCTCGGCCTCATCGGGGCGTCGACGATTGAAAGCTTCGCGGCCCTGCTCCCGCTATGGTTCGTGATAGGTATCGGCTATTCGATCGCCCAGACGCCGTCAGGGCGACTCCTGCGTCGGTCCGCCCACGCGGAAGACCGTCCGGCCTTGTTCGCTGCCCATTTTGCGCTGTCGCACGCGGCCTGGTTGATCACCTACCCGTTGGCGGGATGGCTTGGCGCGAAGGTCGGCCTTCCAATCACGGCGACCATCCTCGCCGTGGTGGCCGCCGCAGGCTTCCTTGCCGCGTGGCGTCTGTGGCCGGCCGTCGGCGATGATAAACAACCCCATGTTCACGCCGACTTTCCTGACAACCATCCGCATTTGACGGAAGGCACAGACCAGAATGGTTTCGGTCATACCCATGCGGTCGTAATTGACGAGTTTCACCCGAAATGGCCGCGTGAGCACTGAACTGGCGGCCTATCTGGGCCTGTTTGCCTCGGCGTTTGCCGCAGCGACACTTCTGCCGGCTCAATCTGAAGCTGTCCTGGTCCTGCTTTTGCTGAAAGGTGATCTTCCCGTGTCAGCTCTGGTTGCCATTGCCAGTTTGGGAAACGTGCTCGGATCGATCGTCAACTGGTGTCTCGGCCGCTGGATCGAACGTTTTCGCGGCCGCCCCTGGTTTCCGGTTTCGGAACGGAAGCTTGAGCGTGCACGGGACTGGTATCGGCGCTACGGCAAGTGGTCCCTGCTCGGGAGCTGGTTTCCCGTCGTCGGCGATCCGATCACGGTGCTGGCGGGTATCCTGCGAGAACCCTTACCTATGTTCATTCTCCTCGTTTCCGTCGCCAAGGTCAGTCGCTATGTTGTGACGGCTGGTACGTTGGCCCGGATATGACCATGTGGCTCTGGATCGTCGACTTCCAGCGGGATATCTATTCCGCGCTGGCTGAACACATCAAAGCGTTCGCACTAGGAAGCGGCTGGACGACGCTGATAGCGTTCTTGCCGATGGGGATCGTTTTCGGAGCCGTTCACGCCCTGACCCCCGGACACAGTAAGGCGATCCTCGCAACCTATTTGACCGGCTCGTCAACTAAGCTTACGCGGGCGCTTATGACGGCGGTCGTCCTATCGTTCACCCATGTTTCGATGTCGGTCGTCATCGTGCTTCTGTCGCTGCCGCTGGTGACTATCATGTTCGGGTCGGGGGGACCTGGCTCGTCCCCGATCCTTGAAAACGTCAGTCGCGCCTTGCTCGGACTGATTGGCGTCTGGATGATCTGTCGTTCGCTCGGTCGCGGTGGGCATCGTCACAGTGACAAGAGTGACATAGCGTTCGGTATGGTGGCTGGTCTCATACCCTGCCCGCTTACCCTTTTCGTCATGACCTTCGCATCCGTGCGAGGTGTGCCCGAAGCTGGGCTGATGTTCGCCGTGGTCATGATGATAGGTGTCGCCATGACCTTGGCCTCTGTTGCCCTGACGGCCACGCTTTTTCGATCAGCGGTGGCGAATTTGATCAGCAGGTGGCCGCAGCTCTTCGTTGTGGTCCCGAGAACGATCGAGGCCTTGTGCGGCCTGATCCTGGTTACAGTCGCCATATTGCAGTTTGGGACCGGCTAAAGATCGCACTTCAGTTTTGCGGAAGGATCGAACTGGCGACGACGGTGGGCTGGCCGGACTTCGCCGGGTGAATGCTGCACGATCTTTTTAGCGCCGACGTCAAGACGATGTAAAGTTGGAAGGACGTGCCGCCGTCTGCGCCGTCCTCGGCGAGCCGTTCCGCATCCGTGCGCCGCATGAACTACCGACCGAATGCGTCGCCGTCGACTTCCGGGAAGATGATCGTGCAGGTCTGCACGGGCTTGCCGCGCAAGGTCGCTTTGGTGGTGCCGACAATGGAGCCAGCCGGCAATCCCGGCTCTGCCTCGTCCACCAACCAAACCCGTAGCCATGTGAATGGAGATGAGGGCTGATTCCACGACGGCTTCCCAATCGTGTTCGACTGCCATGACAATCAAGCGATCAACGCTCGCCTCGTGCAGGCAAGTTTCCAGAATCGGTCGAGTGCGTCCTTGGCGTTCGTCACCTGCACGCGGATGCCGCGATAAGGTTGAGTGACGCGTGGCCTCCCAAGAGCAAAGCCGCGACGATCGGGATCATCACCGGTACTCCAACTGGATCAAGATGGAAAATTATATCGCTTTCTGGTCTTTCTGTTGAATGTGCGCATTCGGCCGAAAGGCGACCTCGCTCCTCGGCTGCTTTGCGCCGGCATCTCGGCCGCAGAAGCCGTCTCGCGTGCTTCCTGAAAGCGGACATCGTTCGCGGCGTCGTTACGTCGCGTGTGCGCCGACACTGTTGAAAAACTCGGCGTTGTCGGCGTTTGACTATCGTGATTCAGTTGCCGCATCGATTTGAGGAGGATTGAACGGTGATGGGATGTCAGGCAACTCCGGCGAGAAACATGCTCGAACCACCTAAGACAGAAATGGGCGGATGAGCAGCCAATCCTACGAACTTTCCACGATCCCGCCAAGAGCCGACATTGCCGTGCCAGCGCAATGGCTGGGTTGCGGTGACTTGTCGGATGACGTCTTCCCCTCCAAGGCGAGCCGACCGCTGGCATTCACGGCTTCGAATTTGAGCAGACCCGCCCATGAAGTCCAGTGCGGGTCTGCTTAACGTTCAACCCACGAGCAAATGCTTCATTGTCGGATCGGGGATGACGACGATCCGGCTGCCATCACGAACCTCGTCGTGAAGGTGTATCACGTCCTGATTGATGAGCCGGATGCATCCAGAGGAGACGGCCTTTCCGATGCTGAAGGCTTCTGGAGAACCGTGGATGCGATAGAGCGTGTCCTTTCCGTTTTCATGGATGTAGAGGGCGCGAGCGCCAAGGGGATTTTTGATCCCGGGATCCATGCCGCCATTGGCGATGCTGTAGGGCTCCAGTTCGGAATTTCTTGCGACCATAGAGTCCGGCGGCGTCCAGCGCGGCCATTCCCGCCTGTAAGCCATGATGGCCTCCCCAGCCCAGGCAAATCCATCACGCCCAACGCCGATGCCATAGCGCATCGCGCGCCCATCTGCCTTGACGTGGTAGAGATATTTGCCGGGCGTATCGACCACGAGGGTGCCTGGCTTCTCGTTCGTCGGATAGTCCACCTCGGTTCGCCAGAACTGAGCTGGTAGCTGGCTGATATCCACTTCCGGGATCGGAAACCGCTCATTCGGCATCGCATAATACATGGGCGGCACCACCGGCTTGGGCGCAGGCGGCGGTTCCGCGATGGTTACAACGGGCGGCGGTTCGGTCGATGCAAAGCCAGAGACGGCGATCGCCCCTACACCAAGAATGAAGGAGCGCCTTAGGTAAAACCGAGTCCGCGTTGAACGCCCTCAGGATGGAGTTGGTCGACGTAATTTTGTGATTGCAGGTGACGTCGTGATCATATGAAGCGCGGAGGTGATCACGGTATTCCTGCAGTGCCCTAGTAAACTCACTGATAAGAGACGCTACTGGCACGCCATTCCCGAGTCCGTGGAAAACGGAGCGACAAATCTGAGATCCGTTGGATGCGAGGAAAGACAGGAGCTCAAGAAGCAGCACATGGTGGGTTTTGACAACGTGTTTACTCTTAGCGCGGTATGTCCGCTCGAAGGATTTTGCAACACGTGCCGCATAAGAGGCAGGCCAGCCGTCGTCCACCAAAGACTTGAACTGAAACATTCTGCCGCCAGCGAAAGCGATCAACGGATCGCGCTCCAGGGCCTCGATCAGTTTTTTTTGCGCATCCGCGATTATTGGTGCGTATGGTGGAGCATTGATCTGATTCTGCGCGATGCCGAGCAAACGCTTGATTTCGGCCTTATTGATAGAACGACCCGACTTATCGAGCGGCGGCTGATCGCTCAGTAGCGCTTTGAGTTCTTCCACCTTCGCCAAGACTTCACGCGGCTGATAACCTATTGAAGCGACCTTCGCATCGTACTCCTCGACTAACTCTCCAAGTCTGGGATAGCGGATCAGGTTCGTCTTGGATTTTGGCAAACCGAATGCTTCATAAAGCTGAACTCGACTCACTTTGTTATCCCAGAGCTGCAGAGTTCCAACAGACATGACGTCCTGCAACCATGTTCGCATAGCGGGGATCAGAAGCTCAACCTTGGCTTCCTTTATGCCAACGGCGTCCTCGTAGTCAGAAAAGATTTGCAAATAAGAAGTTAGCGCAGACTTAGTGATATCCAGTGCCTTACGAAACACTTGTCGATCGATTCGGCCCGCACGACCTCGGATCAGGCCAGTCCCGCGCAGTTGAGAGTTAAGAATCTGGACTATCTTTCTGGCCGTGTGGTCGACGGGATAATGTTGGTGTTTCAGGAGTTCGGGGTAGCGAGAGACTGCCTCTAGGGCGTTTGAGTCCATCGGTACCGAAGTTTCCTGACGAGCGCCGTATGCTGGACGCTCTAACGTTTCGCAGGGCTCCACGTCCTCTAGGATGCCTTCATACGAAACGAAGATATTTTTGTAACCCGACATAGCTGAGGCTGCGACATGCAGCCGACGAGAGAAATGTTGCCGACTTGACCTGCCACTGAACTTTCATCCGGCGGCGATTAGAGCCTCGGCGGTTTTGGATACGCCAGATGGCGCGGTGTGAG
>NZ_JBHEEW010000011.1:0-173570 GCF_041930185.1 Mycoplana ramosa
GGTCAGTCGGACCGAATCGCCGCGACCGGCACCGCCACCCTCAACGGCGGCACCCGTGATGACGCCGTTATTGGTGATCGCCGCCCCTGCCGTCACCGATGCGATACCGGTTCCGCCACCGCCGCCACCGCCGGCGTTGCCGACAACGGCGGCGGTGGCGGAACCGCCCGCACCGCCGGCTCCGCCGACGAGGGAGCCGCTCCAGAGGATGGTCAAGTCCTGACCACTGTAATAGAGGCCCGTGCCGCCCCCGCCGCCACCGGCGCCGAAATTCAATCCGTCCGGACCTGTCTGCCCTACTCCTCCGGTCACAAGCCCGAAGACGGTGGCTGTTGCGCCGGTACTGGCGCCAAGGGCCCCGCCCAATCCGCCCGGGAGGTCACCGTCCGCTCCCTGGCCGCCATGGCCTCCCGATCCGGGATTGCCAGGGATCGTGATCGTTACACTCCCGTCGAGGGTGCTGGCACCGCCGCCATCGCCATTGCCCGCGCCGCCATAGCCGGAGCGGTCCGGAAAGCCACTGCCGCCGGGGGCGCTACAGGCTGTGGTAGGTCCGGGAAAGCAAGCAGCCGCGGCCGCGTTCGGGAGCCCGGAAAGACCCAGGCTTAGCGCGGCCGGAAGCGCTGCGATGTGCCCTCGCTTGAACCACCCTGCAATAAAAGGCGGGCTCTCGCCACCGGCGCCGCAGAGCAGCAGGTTGCGCAGGCGTCTGACATGGGCGGATGCGGCAACCTGTGCCGCAAGGCCCGCAGTCATCGGCGCATCCATGACCCTATCGTTCGTGGAACCGTCTCTCTGGTGCGGGGACCGGGCGAAGGCCGGGAAAGATGCCCGAACGGACGGGAACAGCGGGCGCATTACGTCTCCTGAGATACAAACTTAAATACAAACCTGAAATACAAACCTGAAATACATAGCGGCGAATCAACGGCGCTCCTCCGAGGAGACCAAGCCTTCAGAATGAGTGGAGTTCCAGATTGGAAAGCGGCTGACCAAGGCTTTCCTGGGATCTGTTGCCCAACGGCAACGGAGGCTTGTTCAGCGCCAGCCCGCATGGTGGGCTCGCATCTCGCGTCAGCGGTCAGCGGGGTCGTGCGCCGGATAGGGCGCCGGCAGCAGCAGGACGAGGCCGATGCCGAGGAAGACGACGAGCGCACCCATGCCGAGTGCCGCCGAGCCGGTCGCGCTGGTGATCAGGCCGACGCAGAGCGGGGCGGCGAAGGACGTGGCCCGCCCGGTCAGCGCGTAGAGCCCAAAATATCGTCCGGCCTCCTCCGGCGCCACGCTGCGCGCCAGGTAGGAGCGGGCGGATGCCTGCACCGGGCCGAAGGCGATGCCGACGAGCAGCCCGTAGAGGATGTAGGCCTTCTCCGCCGCCGTGCCGAACAGGCCGCCGGAATCGGCTGGCGAGAGCGGCACCAGGCCGAACAGGGTATGGCCCGGCGCCGTCGAGACGATGCCGAGGGTGGCCACGATCAGGCAGATCAGGCTCGCGACCACCACTGTCTTCGAGCCGAAGCGGCCGTCGAGCCGGCTTGCCCACAGGCAGCCGCCGATCGCCACGACGTTCAGGACGATGCCGTAGAGGCCGAGCTCCATCGTCTGCCAGGCGAACATGCCGGCCGCAAAGGTGCCGCCGAGGGCGAGCAGGCCGTTGACGCCGTCCTGGTAGAGCATGCGCGCAATCAGGAACCGGACGATGCCCGGGCGCCCCTTGAGCTCCGCAAAGGTGTGGCGCAAATCGGCGACGCCTGCCCGAACCGCGGGCAGGATGCGCATGCCGCGTCCGCCATCGGGCGTGAACAGGAACATCGGCAGGACAAAGACCAGATACCAGACGGCCGAGATCGGCCCGGTGATCCGCGCGTCCTCGCCTGCCGCCGCGTCCAGTCCGAACAGCGGCTCGATGCCGAGCGCCGTCCTGCCGGTTTCCGGATTGGCCGCCAGCAGCAGCACGACGCCGATGAGGACGATCATGCCGCCGAGATAACCCAGACCCCAGGCGAGGTTCGAGATCCGCCCCGCCTCCTGCGGCGGTACCAGCCGCGGCATCATCGAATCGTTGAAGACGATCGAAAACTCCGCCGCGATCGTGGCCAGCACGATCATCGCCAGCGGCACGGCCAGGCTCGTTCCTGGCGCGGCATACCAAAGCGCCCAGAGCGCGACGATCTGGACGACGGCGAAGACGCCGATCCATGGCTTGCGCCGGCCGGTCTTGTCGGCAACCGCACCGAGAACCGGGGAAAGCACGGCGATGATGATGCCGGAAACAGTGAGCGTGTAGCTCCACGCGGCCTGGCCGGCCACGGGATCGGCGGCCAACCGCGAGACGAGATAGGGACCGAAGATGAAGGTGGTGATGACGGTAAAGAACGGCTGGGCCGCCCAGTCGAACAGCATCCAGCCCCAGATGCCGAGCCGCCTTGGCCGGCGTCCGGCCGTGTCGTCCTTGCCTGTCATTGCCCCTCCGGCGCTTGAGCTTGCGGAGCAGCCCGTACCGGAGATGGCGCAGGCTCTGACGCCGACGGCCGGTCGTTAGCCGGCTGTCGTTCTATCGGACCGTCCGTGCGGCGAGGGATGCCGGGCGCTGGCGCGCCCGGCAGGACTTTCTCACCTTGCCCGGCCGTGCGCAAGGTCGCTCAACGCGCCGGCGGCTACGGAGATCTTGGCCAGCGTCGCCTCGCCGGCCTCGGTCAGTGCGCCCAGGCGCCCGGTCACCAGGCCCAGCCTTCCGGCGTCGGCGCTCCGCCAGGCCGAAAGGGGATTCTTGTCTCCCTTGTGCTTGGCGAGCACGGCCATCGTCAGCTCGCGACGCGCATAGGCGATGTCGGCGAGGTTGCGCGCCAGTGCGAGCGATTCGTACAGGTCCGTCGTCGGCACGCGCGTGGCCGCGCCGAGCAGGGCGCCGATGTTGAGGGTCTCGCTGATGCCCGCAAAGGTCTGCGCCGTGCGCACCAGGTTGTCGCCCGTCTGGGTGGCGATCAGCATGATCTCGGGAACGAAGGCCATCGCCAGCAGATCGGCGATCTCGCCCGCGAGTTGCTCGGGAACACCCTTGTCCTCGAAGGAGAGTGCCTTGCGGCGCAACTCCTCGCGCGCCGCCTCGGGCATCAGGCTGGCGAGATGCGGCCGCAGCTGCCTGAGCGCCTGCTTCAGCTTGTGCACCGCCGTGTCCATCGGCGCGTTGATGGCGCCGGTGGTCAAAAGCAGCGCCGTGGCGTTGGAGAAGATCCGGCCGAGCTCCTCGTAGACCTCGTTCTGCGCCGACCCCGCAATCGCGTTGTCCAGCGCATCGGCAGCCGCATAGAGCGGGAACAGCTCGTAGCCCTCGAAGGCCAGCATGGCCGCCTTGACGACGTCCGCGCTCGAATAACCGCTGCCGTCGGTAAGCTGGCTGACGAAGGCCGGCCCGCCGCGATTGATCACGCCGTTGGCCAGGATGGTCGCGATGATCTCGCGGCGCAGCCGGTGCGAGCGGATATCCTGGCCAAAGCCGCGCTGCATCTTCGCCGGGAAATAGTTGATCAGGGTCGGCTCGAAATAGGGGTCGTCCGGCAGGTCGCTCTCGAGGATCTCGTCGAACAGAACGAGCTTCGAGTAGGAGAGAAGCACGCCGATCTCCGGCCGCGTCAGCGGCTTGCCGGCGCGGTAGCGTTCGTCCATTTCCTGGTCGCTCGGCAGCATCTCGACCTTGCGGTTCAACTGTCCGGCCGCCTCGAGCCGCGTCATCAGCCGCGACAGGCCGGGCCGGTTCGCCTGGCCCTGCCGCTCGCACAGCGAGATCGCCAGCGACTGCAGGTAGTTGTTGCGCAGCACCAGATGGGCCACTTCGTCCGTCATCGACGCCAGCAGCGTGTTGCGCTTCGCCCGGGTCAGCCGCTCCTCGCGCATCGCCGAGGCGAGCGCGATCTTGATGTTGACCTCGACGTCCGACGAATTGACGCCGGCGGAGTTGTCGATCGCGTCGGAGTTGCACCGGCCGCCCTTCAGTCCGAAGGCGATGCGGCCGCGCTGGGTGACGCCGAGATTGGCGCCCTCGCCGATCACCTTTGCCTGCACCTCCTCGCCGGTGACGCGGATCGCATCGTTGGCGCGGTCGCCCACCTCCGCATCCGTCTCGCTGGCGGCGCGGACATAGGTGCCGATGCCGCCGAACCAGAGCAGGTCGACCGGGGCCTTGAGGATCGCGCTCATGATCTCGAAGGGGGTTGCCTTCTGCTTGTCGATGCCGATCGCGGCCATCGCCTCGCTCGTCAGCGTCACCGATTTTTCCGTGCGCGGGATGATCATCGCCCCCTTGGAAAGGGCGGCGCGGTCATAGTCCTGCCAGCTCGAGCGCGGCAGCGCGAACATGCGCTTGCGCTCGGCGAAGGACAGCTCGGTATCGGGGTTGGGATCGATGAAGATGTCGCGGTGGTCGAAGGCGGCGATCAGCCGGGTCTTGCGCGACAGCAGCATGCCGTTGCCGAACACGTCGCCGGACATGTCGCCGACGCCGACGACCGAGAACGGCGTCTTCTGGATGTCGATGTCCATCTCGCGGAAATGGCGCTTCACCGTCTCCCAGGCGCCGCGCGCCGTGATGCCCATTTTCTTGTGGTCGTAGCCGGCCGAGCCGCCGGAGGCGAACGCGTCGTCGAGCCAGAAGCCGGCCTCCTGCGCCAGCGCGTTCGCCGTGTCGGAGAACGTCGCCGTGCCCTTGTCGGCGGCGACGACGAAATAGGGATCGTCGCCGTCGAGCCGGACGGTGTCACGTGGCGGCACGACCTCCTGCCCGACGATGTTGTCCGTCACCGACAAGAGCGTGCGGATGAAGGTCTTGTAGGCCTCCTTGCCGGCATTGAAGACGGCATCGCGGCTGCCCCCGACGGGCAGTTGCTTCGGATAGAAGCCGCCCTTGGCGCCGACCGGAACGATCACGGCGTTCTTGACCTGCTGCGCCTTGACCAGGCCCAGCACCTCGGTGCGGTAGTCCTGCGCGCGATCGGACCAGCGCAGGCCGCCGCGGGCGACGCGGCCATAGCGCAGGTGCACGCCCTCGACCTCGGCGCCGTAGACGAAGATCTCGCGGAACGGCTTGGGCTCCGGCAGGCCGTCGAGAGCCTGCGGATCGAGCTTGAAGGCAAGGGCCGGAAGCGGCCGGCCCTCGCCGTCGCGCTGGAAGTAGTTCGTCCGGAGCGTCGACTGGATCGCATTGACATAGCGGCGCAGGATCCGGTCCTCGTCCAGGCTCGGCACCCCGGCCAGCGCCGCTTCGATCCTGACCGACAGCTCGCCCGCCTGCTTTTCGCGCTTGCGCTCGGCAAGCTTCGGGTCGAAGCGCGTCGCAAACAGGTGGAACAGGTCGGCGGCGATCAGCGGGTACTTGCTTAGCGTGTCGGCGATGTAGTCCTGCGAGTAGGCGATCCCGGTCTGGCGCAGATAGCGCGCATAGGCGCGCACCACCATGATCTCGCGGGCGTCAAGGCCGGCCGTCATCACCAGGCGATTGAAGGTGTCGTCGTCGGTGCGGCCGTGCCAGGCCGACAGGAAGGCGTCTTTCAGCACGCCGGCGAGCTTCGGCAGGTTGATGTCGAGCCCGTCGCGATGGCGCAGTTCCATGTCGTGCAGCACCACGAGCCGGCGCGCGCCGTCCTCCTGCACCACTTCGATGTCGTGCGTCTGCTCGCTCACCACGTTGAAGCCGAGGTTTTCCAGAAGCGGCACGCGCCTCGACAGCGACACCGCGTCGCCGGCGTGGAAGATCTTCAGTTCGAGCATCTTCGTGTCGCTGTTGCCGGGCTTGCGGTAGAAGGCGATGTGGATCGGATCAGCCTCGGTCGCCGCCTCGATGATGCCGAGGTCGGCATGGGCCTCCGCCGGGGTGAACGCTTCCTGATAGGCCTTCGGCGCGATCAGCTTCGTCGCGTCCGGCCCGGCCAGCGCCTCGAAGCGGTCGGTCCAGCGGGTGGCGATGTCACGGACGGCCAGCTCGAGCTTCTTCTGCGGAACCCGCGGCGTCTTGCCGCCGGAGCGGCCGATGATGAAGTGGACGCGCGCCAGCCCCCCTTCCGGAAAGGCCGGATAGTAGGCGGACACGCGCCCGTCGTAGACCGTCTTGAGATAGGTGCCGATCTTCTCGCGCACGTCCGAATCATACTGCTCGCGCGGCACGTAGACGATGACGGAGACGAAGCGGTCGAAATGGTCGATCCGCGGCAGCACGCGGATGCGCGGCCGGTCGCTGAGTTCGTTGATCTGCTCGCAGAAGGTCGCAAGCAATCCCGTATCGATCTGGAAGAGGTCGTCGCGCGGGTAGGATTCGAGCGTGTTGATCAGCATCTTGCCGGAATGGCTCTGCGGATCGTAGCCGAAGTGGTCGATGATCGCCTGGACCTTGGAACGCAGCAACGGGATCTGCGAGGCGGCGTGGGTGTAGGCGGTCGACGTGAACAGGCCGACGATCCTGAGCTCGCCGGTGACGTTGCCCTCGGCGTCGAACCGTTTGACCCCGACATAGTCCATGTAGGCGCGGCGGTGGACCACCGAGCGCACGTTCGCCTTGGTAACGATCAGGAACTCGGGCCCTTCGAGGAAGGCCAGGATTTCGGGCGTCGTCGTCACCGCGTCCTTGCCGAGCCGCAGCACGCGCACATCCGGATCGGACAAGATACCGAGGCCCTTGCCGGTGCCGCGCTCGACCAGCGCCTTTTCGCCCTTGCCGCTGTAGGTGTACTCGCGCATGCCGAGGAAGGTGAAGTTGTCGTTGCGCAGCCAGTCGAGGAAGGCGATGGCCTCGTCCTTGTCGGCCTGGCGGCGCGCGGTGCCGTTCTGCGCCATCTCCGAAACGGCAAGCGCCAGCGTGTCCATCATCGGCTTCCAGTCGCCGACCGCCAGGTGAACCTGGGAGAGCACGTGGCGGATGCGTTCGATCAGGCTCGCCGCCTCCGAGGCGCCCAGCGCCGACAGATGGATCTCGATATGGCTGACGCGATGGGCCGGATCGCTCGGCTCGTCGGGAGAAAAGAGCTTCGGCTCCTGGTCCGGTTCGATCACCAGGATCGGATGGATGGCAAGGTGGATGTCGCGGTGCGTGCTCGTCACCTCGCCCATCACCGAATCGTACAGGAACGGCTGGTTGCGGTCGGTGACCGACAGGATCGACACCGGCGCGCCCTGCGGGGCGGCGGCAGCGACATTGGTGACCGTCACGCGCGGTTCGCAGCCGTCCCAGGCAAAGATCTCGGCGTGGGCGTGGGCCGCGGTCGCCGCCAGCATGTCGGCGCTGTAGAGGTCGAGATCGTCGTTGCTGGCCCGCCCGAAGAGGATCCAGGGATCGATGAACTTCTCCCCCCGCTTCGCCGCGGCGGTCGCTACCGCATCGATCTGTTTCTCTCTCCTCGTATTGCTGCGTGTAGACATGAATTCCCCCCGAAATTGGATGTCAGGACCCTAGCAGAAGAGAAATTCTCCCCGCGAGGTTTTTGTAGCTATTGGGCTGATTTCAATCGATTTTGTCCGAAAAACGCCAAAACCGGTGGCAATCCCCGCAAAAAAACGGGCGATTCTCGAAATTTCCGGTCAAAATCCGCAGAAATCGCGGCATTTGCGGCTCGCCGGTGATGAGGTCTGGCCGCACGCGAGCCAGGATTTTGGCCAATCGGTCGGCGCGCCTTTACTGTCCGCTCAACATTTTCTTGCGGTTGGCAGAGCCTTGGTTCAATGGAGGACGATCGGTGTAACGGACTCGGGAAAGCCACATCGGATGAGCGTAGGCGAAAAGGGCGCGATCCTTGTCATATCGAGCCATGTCGTGCGCGGCACGGTGGGAAACCGCGCCGCGGTGTTCGCGCTGGAATCGCTTGGCCACCCGGTCTGGGCCGTTCCCACCGTCATCCTTCCGTGGCATCCCGGGCATGGTCGGGCTACGCGGGTCGTGATCGGCGCCGGCGAGTTCGACGCGCTTGTCGACGACCTGATCGGCGCTCCCTGGCGCGGCGAGATCAAGGCGGTGCTGTCGGGCTATATCGGCGAGGCGGCGCAAGCCGCTTCGATTGCCCGCCTCGTGCGCGCGCTGAAGACCGAGAACCCGGAGATCGTCTATCTCTGCGACCCGGTATGCGGCGACGAAGGCGGCCTCTATGTGCCGCTTGCCACCGCCGAGGCGATCCGCGACGATCTGCTGCCGCTCGCCTCGATCGCCACCCCGAACCGGTTCGAGCTCGCCTGGCTTGCCGGTGCGCCGCTCGAGACGAATGCCGCGATCATGGAGGCGGCGCTGGCGCTCGGGCCCTCGCGCGTGCTGGTCACCTCCGCCGTGGCGATGATGGCCGGGGGGACAGGCAATCTCTATCTTTCCGGCCGGACCGCCCTTCTGGCCGAGCACCGCCAGGTGCCGAACCCGCCGAACGGGACGGGCGACCTCGTCGCCTCCGTCTTCCTGTCGCGGCTGCTCGATGGTCTGTCCGAGGAGCGGGCCTTGCAGCTGGCCACCGCCAGCGTCTTCGAGATCGTGGCACGCAGCGCCAAGCGCGGCGCAGACGAGCTGACCCTAGAGCAGGATGCCGCCAGCCTCGCCACGCCGATGGCGATGGTGCAGATGCGCCGGCTCGTCCATCCCGCCGCAAGGCGAATCCGGTAGGGGCGCAAGCGCGCAGTACGGGACCGATGCCCCCGCCCCGCATGGCCGCTGGACGATGACGATTCAGGTCAATCTCAGGCTTGCGCAGCGAGGCCGCGCCCGTTACAGCATTTTTCCGCGCTTCTACTCATTCGTCATCGTACGGGAGTATCGACAAAATGCATCGCTTTCCGGACCACCTTCTGACCGGTTATCAGAATTTCATGGACGGACGCTTCAGCGAACAGCAACAGCGCTACAAGGCGCTTGCGGAAAGCGGCCAGAAACCGAAGACGATGGTGATCGCCTGCTGCGATTCGCGCGCGGCGCCGGAGACCATCTTCGACTGCGGCCCCGGCGAGTTGTTCGTGGTCCGCAACGTCGCCAATCTGATGCCGCCCTACGAGCCGGATGGCCATTATCATTCGACCTCGGCCGCCCTTGAATTCGCCGTGCAGTCGCTGCGCGTCTCCGACATCGTCGTCATGGGCCACGGCCGCTGCGGCGGCATCAAGGCGGCCCTCGATCCGGATGCGGAACCGCTGTCGCCGGGGGACTTCATAGGCCGCTGGATGAACCTCCTGAAGCCGTCTGCCGAGCAGATCCAGAGCAACGCGGTGATGACGGCCGCCGAGCGCCAGCGCGCGCTGGAACGCGTCTCGATCCGCAACTCGATCGCCAACCTGAGAACGTTTCCCTGCGTGCAGATCCTCGAACAGCGCGGCAAGCTCAACCTGCACGGCGCCTGGTTCGACATCTCCACTGGCGAACTCTGGATCATGGACGCCAAGACCGGCGATTTCGGCCGGCCGGGAATGTGAAGAGCGCCCGGCGGCGTGCCCGGGCCAGACTGTCGCTATATTTTCTTACGCGCAACCCGCCCTCTTCCCTCACCCCGGACTTGATCCGGCGTCCAGCCGCGGGCGGCGCGAAAAAGTCCCTTGGGCTCAACGATTTGAGCGCGCTGGATGCCGGATCATGTCCGGCATGACGGATTCATTGAGCCCGCTCGAGATTTAAGAACAACGTAGCCCGCGATCAGGCCCGACACGTCGCCGGGCCTTCGGAGAAGCGGCGTCAGTCGCCGTCGATTTCCGCGCCGATGATGGCGATCGCCTGCTGATAGACGCTGGCCGCGTTCCAGCCCTGGATCGCGGCGAAGTTCGCCTCGCCCGGCTGGTAGCCGGCGCCGGGGGTCCAGCCGTGACCGACCAGGAAATTCGCGGTCGAGGCGAGCGCGTCGGCCTTGGAGCGGACGAGGTCGATGCGGCCGTCGCCATCACCGTCCACGCCATATTTGAGAACGTTGACCGGCAGGAACTGGGTCTGGCCGATCTCGCCATGGGCGGCGCCGCGCGCCTGCGTGCTCAGCGTGCCGCTCTGCACCAGATTGAGCGCCGCGTAGAGCTGGTTGGTGAAGTATTCCGAACGCCGGCAGTCGTAGGCGAGCGTGGCCACCGCCGAAAGCGTGTGTTCCTTGCCGAGGAATCCGCCAAAGCCGGTTTCCATGCCCCAGATCGCGATGAGCGGTCCGGCCGGCACGCCGTACTGGCGCTCGATGCGGGCGAAGAGCGCTGCGTTCTGTTTGCGCAGACCCTTTCCACGGTTGATGATCGTTTGTCCGCCGCGCTTCTGCATGAACTGGTCGAGCGACAGCTTGAAGCTCTTCTGGCCGCGGTCGGCCCGGATGGTTGCCCTGTTATAGCCGACTTCGGCAAAGGCGACGTCGAGCGTGCGCGGGTCGATTCCCTTTCCCGAGGCCTCTGTCTTGAACTGGTCGACCCAAGCCTCGAACCCGGTGGCGTTGTCGCCGCACGCCGCGGCCATCGCTACCGCTGGAACTGCCGCCGTCAGCACCACCGCCGCCAGCCCCTGTACCATCCTGTTCATCAAGCCCATCCAATCAACTCCGAGATCTCGAACCACTTTGCGTCACGACATGCGAATTGCCCGTCAGATGCGTCATCGCCACTCGCGCATGCGGCGGGTGCCATAGCCGCCGACCATGTCTCGATCAAGGCAAGGTCCCGCACCCGTCTGACGGTCGAGGCGGGACCTTTATTTTCGTGCTTTGGGTTTGTCCCCTCAGGCGGCGTGCTTCTTCGCCTTGATCAGACCGCGGTTGACCAGCAACTCGGCGATCTGGATCGTGTTCAGGGCCGCGCCCTTGCGCAGGTTGTCGGAGACGACCCACATGTTCAGGCCGTTCTCCACCGTAGCGTCCTCACGGATGCGCGAGATGTAGGTGGCGTCCTCGCCGGCCGATTCGTAAGGGGTGATGTAGCCGCCGTTCTCCGGCTTGTCGATCACCTGGCAGCCCGGCGCCTCGCGCAGGATTTCGCGCGCCTCATCGGCGGTGATCTCGTTTTCGAACTCGATGTTGACCGATTCGGAATGGCCGATGAACACGGGAACGCGCACGGCCGTGCAGGTCACCTTGATCTTCGGGTCGAGCATCTTCTTCGTCTCGGCCAACACCTTCCACTCTTCCTTCGTGTAGCCGTCCTCCATGAACACGTCGATGTGCGGGATGACGTTGAAGGCGATGCGCTTGGTGAACTTCTTGCTCTCGATCGGATCGGCGACGAAGACGGCGCGGGTCTGGTTGAAGAGCTCGTCCATGCCCTCCTTGCCGGCGCCGGAAACCGACTGGTAGGTTGAGACGACGACGCGCTTGATCGTCGCGCGGTCGTGCAGCGGCTTCAGCGCGACGACGAGCTGGGCGGTCGAGCAGTTCGGGTTGGCGATAATGTTCTTCTTGCGGAAGCCGGCGATCGCATCGGGGTTCACTTCCGGAACGATCAGCGGCACCTCGGCGTCGTAGCGCCAGGCCGACGAGTTGTCGATCACGACGCAGCCCTGGGCACCGATCTTGGGCGAATACTTCAGCGACACCGCGCCGCCGGCGGACATCAGGCAGATGTCGGTGTCGGAAAAGTCGTAGGTCTCGAGATTGTGCACCTTCAGCGTCTTGTCGCCGTAGGAGACTTCCGTGCCGACCGAACGGCTCGAGGCAAGCGCCACGACCTCATCTGCGGGAAAACCGCGCTCGACGAGGATGTTCAGCATCTCGCGTCCGACATTGCCGGTAGCGCCGGCGACTGCAATCTTGAAACCCATGTGTCTTGCTCTCTTTCTCTGTCTCTCCTCGGCTTCGTGAGGGGAAACCCGGCGACATGCGACGCGGGTTCCGGTCCCCGGCCATGCCGGGGAGAGAGCGGCGGGCCAGAGACGTCAGACGGTTTTCGTCGTCGTTTTGGCCGGTGTTTTCGAAGAAACGGGGCAACGCGAGTCCGCCCCGGCGGGATCCGCCAGGAGGTTGCTGTCGGCGATGATCAAGTCGCGGCAAAGCATGGGACGCTGTCCTTTTCCGGGGCTGCTATTAAGTGATTTTCCCCGGGAGTCAAGTAACAGCGGCTGCCGGGCGGCGGATTGGCGATCACGATTATGCCAGTCCTGCCGGCGCGTCGCGCATCGTCATCGCCCCGCATGGCACGGTCCCCCGGCGATATCGCACCTTTGCACCGCAATCATGGCGGGAACTCCGGGTTTTAGACTAAAGTCATAATCCGAAAGCCGCGCTGCCGCGTTCACCACTTTTCTGCCATTTTGTGACAACGCGCACCACGTTCGTCCGACCGAGGAGGATCGGTTGACGAGAGCGACGGGCGCTCCCCTAGGCCGTTTGAAGTGGAGGATTTCACAATGGCGAACACCGCAACAGCGGACGGTGCGAAAACCCGTCCGATGACGGGCGAGGAGAAGAAAGTCATCTTCGCCTCGTCGCTTGGCACCGTTTTCGAGTGGTATGATTTCTATCTGTACGGTTCGCTTGCCGTCTATATTGGCGCGGCCTTCTTCAGTTCCTATCCGGAAGCCACGCGCAACATCTTCGCGCTGCTGGCCTTTGCCGCCGGCTTTCTGGTCCGCCCGTTCGGCGCCCTCGTCTTCGGCCGCCTCGGCGACCTCGTCGGCCGCAAGTACACCTTCCTCGTGACGATCCTGATCATGGGTCTGTCGACCTTCCTCGTCGGCATCCTGCCCGGTGCCGCCTCGATCGGCATCGCCGCCCCGATCCTGCTGCTCGTCCTGCGCATGCTGCAGGGCCTGGCGCTCGGCGGTGAGTATGGCGGCGCCGCAACCTACGTGGCCGAGCATGCGCCGCACGGTCGCCGTGGCTACTTCACCTCGTGGATCCAGACGACGGCGACGCTCGGCCTGTTCCTGTCGCTCGTCGTTATCCTGGCGGTGCAGTTCATGCTCGGCAAGGAGGCCTTTGCCGCCTGGGGCTGGCGCATTCCGTTCCTGGTCTCCGTCGTGCTTCTCGGCGTCTCCGTCTGGATCCGGCTGAAGATGAACGAATCGCCGGCTTTCAAGAAGATGAAGGAAGAGGGCAAGACCTCGAAGGCGCCGCTTTCGGAGGCCTTCGGCCAGTGGAAGAACGCCAAGATCGCCCTGCTTGCCCTGTTCGGCGCCGTCGTCGGCCAGGCGGTCGTCTGGTATTCCGGCCAGTTCTACGCGCTGTTCTTCCTGACCGGCGTGCTGAAGGTCGAAAGCCAGTCGGCCAACATCATGGTGGCCGCTTCGCTGATCCTCGGCACCGGCTTCTTCGTCTTCTTCGGCTGGCTGTCGGACAAGATCGGCCGCAAGCCGATCATCATGGCCGGCCTGCTGCTGGCCATCCTGACCTACTTCCCGCTGTTCAAGGCGCTGACCTGGGCCGGCAACCCGGCGCTCGCACAGGCGCAGGCGACGGTCCGTGCGACCGTGACCGCAGCCCCCGGCGACTGCAAGTTCCAGTTCAACCCGACGGGCACGGCGAAGTTCACGACCTCGTGCGACATCGCAACCGCGTTCCTCACGAAGAACTCGGTGCCCTACGACGTCGTGACCACGGCGGCCCCGGGTACCCCGGCCACCGTGAAGATCGGCGAGACCGTCATCAACAGCTTTGACGTGATTGCCGCCGGCGACCAGGCCAAGGCAATGACCGCCGCGTTCGAAAAGCAGACCAACATGGCCCTGCACGACGCCGGCTACCCGCTGAACCGCGCCGCCGCCAAGGTTCCGGACTCCAAGCTCGACGCCTTCGTCGCCGCCAACCCGGAACTCGCCCTCGACGCCGCCGCCATCCGCGCCGGCGACAAGGCCACGATGAGCGGCGACGAGCTCGTCACCGCCAAGCTGCTCACCGCCGACGAAGCCGCGGGCGTCGACAGTATGGCGGTCTTCACGGTTGCCAACGGCGGCGCCTACGCGATGGTCGCCGATCCGGCCGCCGTCAACTGGACCAAGATCATCGCCGTCCTGACCGTCCTCGTCATCTACGTGACGATGGTCTACGGCCCGATCGCAGCTTTGCTCGTCGAGCTGTTCCCGACCCGCATCCGCTACACCGGCATGTCGCTGCCCTACCACATCGGCAACGGCTGGTTCGGCGGCCTGCTGCCGGCGACGGCGTTTGCGATGAGTGCCGCCCAGGGCGATATCTACTACGGCCTGTGGTACCCGATCGTCTTCGCGGCGATCACCCTCGTCATCGGCCTGCTGTTCCTGCCGGAAACGAAGGACCGCGACATCCACACCATGGATTGATCGACCGTCCAACGGACACATGGAACCGGCGCGTGTCGACACGCGCCGGTTTTTTTATGGGCGCGTCACTCCTTCGCAGGCCCGTTGAAAGCGATCTTGGGTCGCGGCCACCCCGCGGCGTCCAGCCGGAACAGCACGTTCCAGCGGGCGAATAGGAAGGCGGCCATTACCGCGCACCACAACCCAACCAGCAGCCCGGCGGCAACGTCGCTCGGATAATGGGCGCCGACGATCACCCGCGAGACGCCGATCAGCAGCGCGCCGACAAGAAACAGCGGCCGCAGCCGCGGCACGAGCAGCGCGAACGCCCCGAAGAACGAGCCGACCGCCGCCGAGTGGCCGGAGGGGAAGCTCTCGAACACCGTGTTACCGGTCAACGGCGTCAGGCTGTAGGCGCCGAGCTCGACCAGCATTTCCGGCCGCGCCCGGCCGATCAGGGTCTTCAGGAGGTGGACGAGCGCGCTGGCACTGCCGATCGTGACGAAGAAATAGGAAAACAGCCGCATCGCCGTTCGCGCCCGGCCGGCCACCGTCTCGCTGCGGCTGGCCTGATGGACGATGAACGCGACGATCGCCAGCAACCCCGACCCATAGATCATCCAGCGAAAGGTGCCGAAATCGGTGATCGTCCGATTGAAGGCGACAATCGCCTTGGGCAGGCCTTGGGCGTACGCCGAAAGCCGGGCATCGAACGGGATGAGGGCCGCAACGAGGACTGTGGCGGTGATGAAGATCCAGAGCGAGGAGGAGAGCGGTCGGTTCATTTGGGCTCCTGTTGCGACCCCTGACCTTGGGTGTCGCCGGAGGCATTTTCAAGGTTGCGGCCAGGGAACCGCTCCCGCTTCGCACCGGCCCGCCCCCGGGGGGCGGTAGATTGACCGCGTCAGCGCAAGAAAAAGCCCCTCCCCCTTGTGGGGAGGGGTTGGGGAGGGGCTGTTCGAGCGGTTCGGGAAGGGGCGCTTCCACGCCCCCTTATGCCCTCAGGCCGACAGAGCCTTGAACTCGGCCAGGATTGCGTCGCCCATTTCGGCGGTGCCGACCTTGGTGCAGCCCTCGGCCATGATGTCGCCGGTGCGGATGCCCTTCTCGAGCACGTTGGCGATCGCCTTTTCCAGGTCGTCGGCTTCCTTCACCATGTTGAAGGAGTAGCGCAGGCACATCGCGAACGAGGCGATCATGGCGATCGGGTTGGCGATGCCCTTGCCGGCGATGTCCGGGGCGGAGCCGTGCACCGGCTCGTAGAGCGCCTTGCGCTTGCCGGTCTTCGGGTCCGGCGCGCCGAGCGAGGCCGACGGCAGCATGCCGAGCGAGCCGGTCAGCATCGCGGCGACGTCGGAGAGCATGTCGCCGAACAGGTTGTCGGTGACGATCACGTCGAACTGTTTTGGCGCACGCACCAGCTGCATGCCGCCGGCGTCGGCGAGCATGTGCTCGAGCTGCACGTCGGAATAGGCGCGCTTGTGCGTCTCGGTCACGACCTGGTGCCACAAGACGCCCGACTTCATGACGTTGCGCTTTTCCATCGAGCAGACGCGGTTGTTGCGGGTGCGGGCCAGCTCGAAGGCGACGCCGGCGATGCGCTCGATCTCGTAGGTGTCATAGACCTGGGTGTCGATGCCGCGCTTCTGGCCGTTGCCAAGGTCGATGATCTCCTTCGGCTCGCCGAAATAGACGCCGCCGGTCAGTTCGCGCACGATCAGGATGTCGAGGCCCTCGACCAGCTCGGCTTTAAGCGAAGACGCGTTGGCAAGTGCGGGATAGCAGATCGCCGGGCGCAGGTTGGCAAACAGCTTCAGATCCTTGCGCAGCCGCAGCAGGCCGGCCTCCGGGCGCACCTCGTAGGGCACCGAATCCCACTTCGGCCCGCCGACGGCGCCAAACAGCACGGCGTCGGCCTCGAGCGCCTTCTGCATGTCGCCTTCCGAGATCGCCGCGCCATGGGCGTCATAGGCCGAGCCGCCGACGAGACCCTCGTCGGTGACGAAGCCGGCGCCCTTCTCGGCGTTCATGTAGGCGATGATCTTGCGGACTTCCGCCATGGCTTCCGGGCCGATGCCGTCGCCGGGCAGGAGGAGAAGGTTGCGCTCTGTCATGGGAAGTTCCTCGTCAAAGATAGCGGGTTTCGCGCGGTTCTTAGCGCAACTTCCGTTCAAGGCAAATCGCCGCGACGAAAGAATTTTGCGCAGCCGCCCGACCGCCTTGTCACCGGGGAAACAGGGTCGGCCGCCGTCTTGTGCGATCAAGGAAGCGTAGAGCCGGAAACGAAACGTCCGGCTGCAAGGCACCGGAGGACTTGAAATGTATCACTACATACAGACCGTCCTCGCCGCGATCCGCTCGGCGATCGATGCGCTGATCTTCCAGCATCGCCCCCCGCCGGGTTGGGGCTGATGGCCGCGGGCTGCGTCGATAACAACCCCGCCAACAGCATCGCGGACATACACGCCGACCGGCCCCCGCCCGATCCTATCTTCCGGAACCCCGGACGCTTCCTGCGTCCGGGATTGCTGAAACCGTCCAGGCAGCCTCATCGCGCCGGCCCCTTCTCAATCCGGTTCATCGTCGCACCGCAACCGCCGCAGCCTGCTCGGTGGTATCCCCTCTGCTCGACGGAACGCGCGGGTAAAATCCGACTGTTGGCGGTAGCCGAGCCGGCTTGCGAGTTCCATGAAGGGCAGGTTCGTCTGCAGGATCATCTCGCGGGCGTATTCCATCCGCAGTCGCTCGATCTCGTCGCGGAACGACAAGCCCTCCTCCAGCAGCCGCCGACGCAGCGTGCGCGTCGAAAGGCCGATCATCATGGCGATCGTCGCCTGGTCCATCTCGCCCTCGCCGATGCAGGACAGCACCGCCAGCCGCAGCCGGTCCGCCAGCCGCTCGCTGCGCTCCGATCGTCCCGGGGCGTCGGCCGGATGGGCCCCGGCCGGCCACTCCGACAAGACCGGAAGGGACAGCATTGCGGCGGGAAAGGCAAAGAGGTTGCTGGAATAGCCATAGACGCAGGCGATCCCGAAAGCGTTGTCAAACGCATGGCGCCGACCGCCCTGCTCATGCTCGAAGACGAGACTTTCGGGCCGGAAGTCCGGCTTGAAATAGCGGCGAATGACGCCATCGAAGAAGCCGAAGGTGAACTCGACGTCGAAGGCGCGCGGCCAGATCGCCGGATCGAGGATGCGGTATTCTATGAGCGCCAGCGAATCGCTGACCGAAAGGCGGATGAGACTGCCGGACTGAACTTCGTTCATCGTCGCCACGAGCGCCGAAAGCACGGTGCCGAGCCGGCTTCCGCGCGCGAAATGCGGAAAGAGCTGCGGCAAGCCGCAGGGCACGAAGGCGCGGCCGCATTGCCAGATGCCGGCGGCATCACCAAGCGCCCGGCCGGCCTCCTCGAGAAATCCGACGAACTGACCGAGGCTGACCGTCGAACCGGAAAGACTCCCGTTCGTCAGCGGGCAGCCGATGCGCCGGCCGATCGGCTCGGGATCGATGCCCCGGTGGCGCAGTTGCGCGCCGACGCCGGCGAGAACCCGCCGGTCGATGTGTCCGCCTGTCTCCGCATGCTCCATCGCCATCCTCCCGGACGATCGTCGCACGAAAATTGGCATGTGAGGGCGAGGCCCTGTGGCAGGGCATCCCTGGCAGCAACCGAAGCATCGCCTGCGTCCCTCCTCGAACGCAAGCGCTTCGTTTCCGGCGCCGCACTTACCGCGCGCGGCCCCGGGTGGCGAGCCGTCAGGCGGCGGTGCGCGCGCTCATCGTCAGAAGGTCATAGCGGGCGACCGTCTCGTCGTTCTGGTTGAACACCTCGACGTCCCAGCGCACCTCGCCGTATTCCGGGCTGCGCGCCGCCCTCTTGTCCTTCACCGTCAGCCGCACGCGCATCGAATCGCCGGGCGAAACCGGTTTGAGAAAGCGCAGGTTCTCGAGGCCGTAGTTTGCGAGCAGCGGGCCCGGCGCCGGATCGACGAAGAGGCCGGCGGCAAAAGACAGGATCAGGTAGCCATGCGCGACGCGGCCGGGGAAGAACGGATTGGCGCTCGCGGCCTCCTCGTCCAT
The DNA here is from genome assembly GCF_041930185.1 of Mycoplana ramosa. Taxonomy (NCBI): domain Bacteria; kingdom Pseudomonadati; phylum Pseudomonadota; class Alphaproteobacteria; order Hyphomicrobiales; family Rhizobiaceae; genus Mycoplana; species Mycoplana ramosa. Next base: position 18,254 of record NZ_JBHEEW010000011.1, read on the forward strand.
GTGCGCATAGAACTTGTCGCCGGTGAAATGGGCGAAGTGCTCGATGTCTTCCAGACCGACCGTGCGCGACGGCGTCTGCACCGTCTCGCCGATCTTCAGTGCTTCGTAATTGCGCTTGAAGGGATGCTCAGGCGTGACCGGGGCGGCCGCGCCCTTCGTCCAGCGCCGGGTGATCTGGGCGATCCGGTCGGGCGATCCCTGCAGGGCGGTGCGCTGCATGTAGTGGAACACGCCGCGCAGGCCGCCCATCTCCTCGCCGCCGCCAGCCCGGCCCGGGCCGCCGTGGACGAGGCCCGGAAGCGGCGAGCCGTGGCCGGTCGATTCCTTGGCGCAGTCGCGGTCGAGCACGAGCACGCGGCCGTGATAGGGGGCGATGCCGAAGATCAGCGCATCGGCGACATCGGCGTCATAGGTGTAGACGGAGGCGACCAGGCTGCCCTCGCCCTTCTTCACCAGTTCGACCGCCTCGTCCAGCGTGTCATAGGGCATGAGCGTCGAGACCGGGCCGAAGGCTTCGACCGAATGGACCTTGTTTGCCTTGAGCGGCTCGTCGCAGCGCAAAAGCACCGGCGCGAAGAAAGCACCCTCGCCGTCCGGAATGTCGACGCGGCCGAAGGCGATCTCAGCCTCGCTGCGCAATTCCTCGATCGCCTCGACGACCGCTTCACGCTGCGCCCGCGAGGCAAGCGCACCCATCCGCGTCTCGTCGAGGCGCGGGTTGCCGGGAACGGCCTTGGCGAGTGCCGCCTTCAACGCTTCGGTGACCGTCTCTTCCTGCGCCCGCGGCACCAGCACGCGGCGGATGGCCGTGCACTTCTGCCCGGCCTTCACCGTCATCTCGCGCGCCACTTCCTTGACGAAGATGTCGAATTCCGGCGTGCCCGGCCCCGCGTCCGGTCCGAGCACGGCGGCGTTCAGCGAATCCCGCTCGGCGATGAACCGTACGGCATTGCGCGAGATCGCCGGGTGGTTGCGCAGCTTCTCCGAGGTGTCGGCCGAGCCGGTGAACGAGACGACGTCCTGTCCGGTCAGGTGGTCGAGCAGGTCGCCGGTGGAGCCGGCGATGAACTGCAGCGCGCCCTTCGGCAGGATGCCGCTTTCGATGATCATCCGCACGCAGGCTTCGGCCACGTAGGCCGTCGCCGTCGCCGGTTTGGTGATGACGGGAACCCCGGCAAGGATCGTCGGCGCCAGCTTCTCCAGCATGCCCCAGCAAGGGAAGTTGAAGGCGTTGATGTGGACGGCGACGCCGATCAGCGGCGTCAGGATGTGGCGGGCGACGAAGGTGCCGGCCTTGGACAGCGGCTCGGTCTCGCCCTCGATGACAAAGCGCTCGCTCGGCAGTTCCTTCTTGCCGCGCGAGGCATACGCGAACAGTGTGCCGATGCCTCCATCGATGTCGATCCAGTTATCGCGGCGGGTGGCACCGGTGTCAAAAGCGATCTGGTAGAGCTCTTCCTTGCGTTCGTTGAGGTAGACCGCAATGGCCTTCAGCATGCCGGCGCGTTCGTGGAAGGTGAGCGCCCGCAGCGCCGGACCACCGACCTCGCGCGCATGGCGAAGGGCTGCGACGAAATCCAGCCCCTTCGTCGAGGCGCGGGCGACGACGCGACCGTCGATCGCGCTCGGAATGTCGGCAAAGCCGCTCTCCGGGGTGAACCAGCGGTCTTCGACATAGCTCTTCAGGATGGTTGACATGTCATGGTCTCCTGTTTGCGTCAGTGGCTGCGCCACGCGGCAAAGGTTCCGCCCGTGCGGGCGAGTTCGATGAGAAGAGGGGCCGGTTCGGAGCCGACGCCGCCGGCCTGGTGCGCCGCCTCGACCTCTTCAAGGAGGCGCGACAGCCCGATCTGGTCGGCGGCCCACATCGGCCCGCCCTTCAGGCGCGGGAAGCCGTAGCCGTTGACGAAGGCGAGATCGATGTCGGAGGCGCGCAGCGCGATCCCCTCGGTGAGCACCTTGGCACCCTCGTTCGCCATGACGGCGACGAGGCGGCGCTGGATCTCTTCCGGAGTGAAGGCGCGGGGCGCGATGCCCCTTGCCGCGCGGGCGGCCTCGATCGTCTGCGTCGTCACCGGATCGACCGATTTCTTCCCGGCTGCGTCATAGGCATACCAGCCGGCGCCGGTCTTGCGGCCGAGCCGGCCGGCTTCCACCAGCGTATCGGCAATCGTTACGTAACGCTCGCCCGCATCGCGGCTGGCGGCGCGCCGCTTGCGCATCGCATAGGCGATGTCGAGGCCGGACATGTCGGACACGGAAAAGATGCCCATGGCGAAGCCGTAGGCCTGAAGCGCCGCATCCACCTGCTCCGGCGAAGCGCCGTCTTCGATCAGGTACTCGGCGTGACGGCGATAGACGGCATAGATGCGGTTGCCGATAAAGCCGTCGCAATTGCCGGCAACGACAGGGATCTTGCCGATCTTCTTCGCCAGCGCCAGCGCGGTCGCAAGCGTTTCGGCACTGGTCTTTGCGCCGCGCACAACCTCCAGCAGCTTCATGATGTTGGCCGGTGAAAAGAAATGCAGGCCCACGACGTCTTCGGGGCGCTTCGTCACGGCGGCGATCGCGTCGAGGTCGAGATAGGAGGTGTTGGAGGCCAGGATCGCCCCCGGCCGGCAAAGCGCGTCCAGCCGATTGAAGATGTCGGTCTTTACCGCCATGTCCTCGAAGGCCGCCTCGATGACGAGGTCCTGCCCGGAAAGCACGTTCCAGTCCGCGCCGACGGTCAGTCGGCCAAGCCGCTCGGCCATCGATTCGCTGCTGATGCGGCCGCCCGTGACCTGCCGCTCGTAGAGCCCCTTCACCCGTTCCCGGCCTGTCGCGGCGGCCGCCTCGTCGCGTTCGAGGACGGTGACGGTCAGTCCGGCATCGGCGAGTGCCACGGCAATGCCGGCGCCCATCGTGCCGGCGCCGATGACGGCGACGTTGGCGACCGGGCGCGCGCTGGCGCCGTGCAGCCCCGGCACCTTCCAGACCTGGCGCTCGGAAAGAAACAGGTGGCGCAAGGCTTTCGCTTCCGCGCTTTCCCGCAATTGCAGGAAGGCGGCGCGCTCGGTGGCGAGGCCGTCGGAGAAGGCCGGGTTGCGCGCCGTGCGGATGATCGGAATGACCTCCGCCACCGCCGGCACGCCCTTGGCGCGCGCGATCGCTGCCGCGGCCGCCGCTTCCTCCTCGGCCTCGTCCCCTTCGGGAACCGGCAACTCGCGTACGCGGCGCTTGTCCATCGTCTCCGCCGCTGCGATCGCCGCAGCCAGCAGGTCGCCCTCGACGACGCGATCGACGATGCCGTGCTTCTCAGCCTCGGCCGCCTTCAGGATCTTGCCCTCGGCGATCAGGGTGATCGCCGTCGCCATGCCGGTCAGGCGCGGCAGCCGCTGGGTGCCGCCGGCGCCGGGGATGATGCCGAGCCGCGTTTCCGTCAGACCGACCTGCGCCTTCGGGCCGGCGATGCGGTAGTCGCAGGCAAGCGCGATCTCGAGCCCGCCGCCCAGCGCCGCGCCGTCGATTGCGGCTACAACCGGCTTTTCCAGGGCGTCGATCGCTGCCACCACGTCGGGGAGATAAGGCTCGTCCGGCGGCAGGGACATTTCCTTCAGGTCGGCGCCGGCGATGAAGCGGCCCGGACCGCCGTAGATGACGGCGGCGGTGACGCCGTCGTCCGAAGCGACCTCGGAGGCGGCGAAGAGCAGGCCCTCGCGCACCGCCTTGGACAGCGCATTGACCGGCGCGTAGTCGATCGTGATGACGGCGACGCCGCCATGGCGTGTAATGGAAACGGGATGGGCAGGGCTGGTCATGGTCACACCCTTTCGATCAATCCGGCGATCCCCTGGCCGACGCCGATGCACATGGTGGCGATCGCCCGTTTTCCGCCGCGCACTTCCAGGGCGCTGACGGCCGTCATGGCAAGGCGCGCACCGGACATGCCGAGCGGATGGCCGAGCGAGATCGCGCCGCCATGCGGATTGACGTGTTCCGCATCGTCCGGCAGGCCGAGCTGGCGCAGCACCGCCAGCCCCTGCGAGGCGAAGGCCTCGTTCAACTCGATCAGGTCGATGTCGGAGAGCGAAAGCCCGGTCTTTTCCAGAAGCTTCTTCGTTGCCGGCGCCGGACCGATACCCATGACGCGCGGGGCGACGCCGGCGCAGACGACCGAGACGACACGGGCGCGCGGCGTCAGGCCGTAGCGCTTCACCGCAGCCTCCGAGGCGATGATCAGCGCGCCGGCACCATCATTGACGCCCGACGCGTTGCCGGCTGTCACCGAGCCGCCTTCCTTCCGGAACGGCGCCTTCAATTTGGCGAGCTGTTCCAGCGTCGTCTCCGCGCGCGGGTGTTCGTCGACGCTGACCGTCGTGATCGCTCCCTTCTTGCCGGCGACGTCGATCGGCGAAATCTCGCGGGCGAAGAAGCCGGCCTCCTGCGCCGCCTTGGTCCGCTGCTGTGAGCGCCAGGCAAAGAGATCCTGGTCTTCGCGCGAGATATTGAAGTCGGCGGCGACGTTTTCGGCCGTCTCCGGCATCGAGTCGACGCCGTACTGCGCCTTCAGCACCGGATTGACGAAGCGCCAGCCGATCGTGGTGTCGAAAATTTCGGCCTGCCTTGAGAACGCGTCGGTCGCCTTGCCCATGACGAAGGGGGCGCGCGTCATGCTCTCGACACCGCCGGCGATCACCAGGTCGGCGTCACCGGTCTTGATCGCACGGGCCGCCATGCCGACGGCATCAAGGCCCGAGCCGCACAGGCGGTTGATCGTCGTGCCCGGCACGCTCACCGGCAGGCCGGCCAGCAGCACCGCCATGCGCGCCACGTCGCGATTGTCCTCCCCCGCCTGGTTGGCGCAGCCGAGGATCACGTCGTCCACCGCTTCCCAGTCGATCCCCGGGTTACGCTCCTTCAGCACGCGCAACGGATGGGCGGCGAGGTCGTCGGCGCGGACGTCCTTCAGCGCGCCGCCATAGCGGCCGATCGGCGTGCGGGTGAAGTCACAAATATAGGCTTCCGACATGAAATCCTCCTTGAAAATGCGGTTCAGGCCGCTGCCGGACGGCGCACGCAGACAACGCGGAAGCGCTGGGCGACATAGGCCGTGTCGGTCAGGCAGGCATTGCCGGCGGGGTTGGCACCGGTGACGTGGAAGTCGCTGAAGGCAGCACTCTGGTTGACATAGATGCCGCCGGTCAGGTTGACCGAGAGCGGAGCGCCGGCCTGCGCATAGAGCCCGACCGCCGCGTCGATCAGCGCGTCGTCGCGACTGTAGAGCGCGGCGGTGATGCCGCCCTTCGCCTTCGCCGCGCGCGTGGCGCGATCGATCGCGTCCGTGGCATTTTCACAGGATACCACGAAGCTGATCGGACCGAACTGTTCCTTGAGATAGGCGGCTTCGTCCGCGGCCTCGACCGCGAGAACCAGCGGGGTCGCCGTCCGCGCACCCTCCTGTCCAGAAACGGGGGTGCTGGCGCGCACGACGCGGCCTAGGGCGGAAGCCTTGGCGACACGCTCGAGCGTCGCCGGGTTCTGGATTGCGCCGCAGACCGCCGCCGCGCGCTGCGGGTCGGCCAGCAGCGCGTCGATCGCCGCGGCGATGCCGCTGGCTACCTCGTCGAAGCTCTTGTGGCCTTCGTTCGTCTCGATGCCGCCGCGCGGCACAAAGATGTCCTGCGGGGTCGTGCACATCTGGCCGCTGTAGAGCGACAGGGAGAAGGCGATGTTCTGGCACATGGCCGAAAAATCGTCGGTGCTGTCGATGACGATCGTGTTGATGCCGGTTTCCTCGGTGAAGACCGGCTTTCCCTGGACATTGTCGCGCAGCCAGCCGCCGAACTCGGAGGAACCGGTGAAATCGACGAGCGCGATAGCCGGATGGACGGCAAGCGTTTGCGCGACGGGCGCCTCGGGCGTGTCGACGGCCAACTGAATGACATCGGCGTCAAAGCCGGCCTCGGACAGCACCTGACGCGCAATCTTCACCGTGATCGCCAGCGGCAGGATCACCGCCGGATGCGGCTTGACGATCACCGGATTGCCGGTGACGAGATCGGCAAAGATCGCCGGATAGCTGTTCCAAGTCGGGAAGGTGGCGCAGGCGATGACAAGGCCGATGCCCCGCGGCACGAGGTGGAATTCCTTCGTGAGCCGGATGACGTTGCGGCCCGCCGGCTTGTCCCAGGCGACATCACCCCGCGGGATGCCTGTCATTTCCCGATAGGCGTAGGCCACCGCTTCCAAGGCGCGGTCCTGCGCATGCGGCCCGCCGGCCTGGAAGGCCATCGCGAAGGCCTGGCCCGTCGTCTGCTCGACCGCGTGCGCCATCAGGAAGGATGCCTTGTTCAGCCGGGCGATGACCTCGAGGGCGACGCCGCAGCGGGCCTGAATACTCGCCTGCCCCCAACCCGAGGCGGCAGCGGAAGCGCGCGCGATCAGTTGGTCAATTCCGGTGCGGGGATAGGTGATGCCAAGGGGGGGACCGAAGGGTGACACCTCGCCGCCGACGCGGCCATCGTCCGCTTCCTGGTCGAGCGCGAAAGGCTTGTCGAGCAGCGCCTCGAAAGCGGCCTTGCCCTCGACGGGCAGCACCTCACCATAGGTGCGCGGGACCTCGGAAAAGGCGCTCCAGAAGCCGCGCTCCTCAATGGCCTTCATCGCATCAGCAAGCAGATTGCGATGCGTTTCGAACAGTCCGGTCATGAATTCCTCCACGTTCGGCCCGATTGTGCTTGACAGTTGACAAGGGGTCGATTTCGGCTAATTATTAACCGAACGATCGGTCAATTCAAGTGAAACTTGTTGACCCGCCGAAGGGAGGCAGAAAGTGACGTCTACAATCAAGGTGGACCGGCGCGAGGGCTGGACCGCGATCACGCTGAACCGGCCCGACCGGCTCAACTCGTTCAATGAAGAGATGCACCGCGCACTGGCCGCCGCACTCGAAGAGGCTGCCGATGAAAGCTGCCGCGCCGTGCTTCTGACCGGCGAAGGCCGTGGCTTCTGCGCCGGACAGGACCTTTCCGACCGGGTCGGCAAGGACGGCCCGCCGGATCTCGGCTATACGATCGAGACCTTCTACAATCCGCTGGTGCGCCGCCTGCGCGCGCTTCGCAAGCCGGTCGTCTGCGCCGTCAACGGCGTCGCCGCCGGCGCCGGCGCCAATATCGCCTTTGCCTGCGACATCGTGCTTGCCGCCCGCTCGGCCCGCTTCATCCAGTCCTTCGCCAAGATCGGCCTCGTGCCGGATTCCGGCGGCACCTTCTTCCTGCCGCGCCTGATCGGCGAGGCCCGCGCCAAGGCGCTCGCATTCACTGCCGAGCCGCTGTCGGCAGAGAAGGCCGAGCAATGGGGCCTGATCTGGAAGGTTGTCGACGACGACAAGCTGATGGCGGAAGCCGAGGCGCTGACCGCCCATTTTGCCACCCAGCCGACGCAGGGCCTGGCGCTGATCAAGGAAGCGATGCAGGCCTCCAGCGCCAACGACCTCGACACCCAGCTCGACCTGGAGCGCGACCTGCAGCGCCAGGCCGGCCGCACGCCGGACTATGCCGAGGGTGTCAGGGCTTTCATGGAGAAGCGCCAGGCGGTCTTTACGGGACGAACGAAATGACCGGCGCTGAACTCGCAAAACTTTCGGCCGAGACCATGTGGGCCAGCGACCGTGCCAGCCAGGGTCTTGGCATGGACGTCGTTTCCGTCGAGCCCGGCAAGGCAACGCTGACCATGACGGTCAATGAGACCATGACCAACGGCCACGGCACCGCGCATGGCGGCTTCATCTTCGCGCTCGCCGACAGCGCTTTTGCCTTCGCCTGCAATTCTTACGGCGAGACCACCGTCGCCGCCCATTGCAGCATCAGCTACATCCGGCCGGGCCGGCTTGGCGACTTGCTGACGGCCGAGGCACGCGAAGTCTCGCGCGCCGGCCGCTCCGGCATCTATGACGTGAGGGTCAGCGCCAACGGCGTGACGATCGCCGAGTTCCGCGGCCACTCGCGCAGTCTCGGCAGTTCCTTCATCGGAACTGATGGACCGCAAACCAACAAGCCTGCATGATCCTGTCGGAGGACAGGTCGCGACGGAGGAGAATATGAACATGAGGTTTCCCAACATCCAGTCCGGTCGGGACTTCGTCGGCCTCGACGAGCATGAGCGTGCCTCACGCGACCAGATCCAGTCGCTGCAGCGCGAACGTCTCGCCTGGTCGCTGCGGCACGCCTATGAGAACGTGCCGTTCTACCGGCAGAAGTTCGAGGCGGCCGGCGTTCATCCCTCCGACTTCCGTGAACTTTCCGATCTCGCCAAGTTCCCCTTCACGGTGAAGCAGGACCTGCGCGACACCTATCCCTACGGCATGCTCGCCGTGCCGAAGGAAAAGCTCGCCCGCGTGCACGGCTCCTCCGGCACGACCGGCAAGCCGATCGTCGTCGGCTACACGAAGAATGACATCGACATGTGGGCCGATGTCATGGCCCGCTCGATTCGCGCGGCCGGCGGCAAGCCGGGCATGATGGTCCACGTCGCCTATGGCTACGGCCTGTTCACCGGCGGTCTCGGCGCCCATTACGGCGCCGAGCGGCTCGGCTGCACCGTCGTTCCGATGTCCGGCGGCATGACGGAACGTCAGGTGCAACTCATCAACGACTTCCAGCCGGACATCATCATGGTGACGCCGAGCTACATGCTGGCGCTGCTCGACGGCTTCACCAGGGCCGGCATCGATCCACGCTCCACCACGCTGAAATACGGCATCTTCGGCGCCGAGCCGTGGACGAACGCCATGCGCCAGGAGATCGAGCACGCCTTCGACATGCAGGCGACCGACATCTACGGCCTGTCCGAGGTGATCGGCCCCGGCGTCGCCCAGGAATGCGTCGACACCAAGGACGGCCTGCACATCTGGGAAGACCATTTCCTGCCGGAAATCATCAATCCGGACACCGGCATGCCGGTCCAGGACGGCGAGTATGGCGAACTGGTCTTCACCTCGCTGACGAAGGAAGCCTTCCCGATCATCCGCTACCGCACGCGCGATCTCACCCGCCTGCTTCCCGGCACCGCGCGTCCGGGCATGCGCCGCATGGAGAAGGTCACCGGCCGCTCCGACGACATGATCATCCTGCGCGGCGTCAACGTCTTCCCAAGCCAGATCGAGGAGGCGCTGCTTGCCACCGACTGGTGCGCCGGCCATTTCGTCATCGAGCTTTCCCGGGAAGGCCGCATGGACAAGATGACGGTCTTCGCCGAGGCGCGCCAGGAGCATTGGGATGGCGAAGGCCTGCAGGCCCATGCGCAGCGGCTGGCCAAGCACATCAAGGACACCATCGGCATCTCGACGGCTATCGCCATCCAGGCGCCGAATTCGGTGGCCCGTTCCGAAGGCAAGGCCAAGCGCATCATCGACAAGCGCCCGAAGGACTGAAGCTTGCGAAACTGGATCGAAGCCCGGCCCATCGTCCGGGCTTTTCCTGTTTTGCGGGCAGTGTAATTTTTCCACAACCTGACTTGCAAAAGCACAAGGACAGCCAGCTCGTCGCGTGCGATTTTCTCTCCGCGACGCATCTTGGGGACGGGCGGCGCCAAGAACCAACAAGCCGGATGACCACCGGTGCGCTGAAATACCCCCTGCGCGTGCGACAGGCGTCTCATGCGTCAACGCTCGACGCGTTGCTGCCAAGGGGCTGGGAGGAAAGGCCGGTCGCTTTGAGGCGCCCGGCCTTTTTCTATTCAGCGCGTGGTCAGGGGAACGCCCGCCAGGATACGGTTCGGCGGGACAAGGCGTCACATCTGGTCGAAGTCGACCACAACATGGGCGCTTTTCGGATGGGCCTGGCAGGTGAGCACGAAGCCGGCCTCGACTTCCCAAGGCTCCAGCGAGTAGTTGACCTCCATCGGCGCCTCGCCTTCGACCAACTTGGCGCGGCAGGTCGAACACATGCCGCCCTTGCAGGCGAACGGCAGGTCCATGCCGGCGCGCAAGGCCGCATCAAGGATCGATTCGCCGTCGGCCACCGGAACCTCGCGGCGCTTGCCGTCGACGGTCAAAAGCGCGGTGTGCGCCGGCGGCGCATCGGGTGCGACCTTCACCGGCGCCCGCGGGCGGCCGTTGAAGACCGAGACGAAACGCTCGGTGTGGATCCGGTCCTCGGCGATGCCGAGGTCCTTCAGCGTCGCTTCGAGGTCGTCGATCATGCCGGTCGGGCCGCAGATGAAGACGTGATCGACCATCTTCGCCGGCACCATCGAGGTCAAGAGCACCCGCGCCTTGTCGCCGTCGAGCCGGCCGTTGAGCACGGAAATGTCCTGTTCCTCCTTGCTGAGCACGTGGAAGACCGCGAGGCGACCGAGAAAGCGGTCCTTCAACTCTTCCAGCGCCGTGCGGAACAGCATGTCGCCGGTCGAGCGGTTGCCGTAGAATAAAAAGAAATGGCTGTCCGGCTCCGTCTCCAGCACGCCGCGCATGATCGACAGAATCGGCGTGATGCCGGAGCCTGCGGCAAAGCCGACATGGATGCGGCCGTCGCCGGGGGCGTTGGCGAGGCCGAAGCGACCCGTCGGCGTCATCACCTCCATCTCGTCGCCGGCCTTGAGCGTGTCGTTCACCCAGTTGGAGAAGACGCCATCCTCGAGCCGCTTGATGGCGACGCGCAGGTCGCCGTCCTTCGGCCCGGAACAGATGGAGTAGGAGCGGCGCAGGTCCTCGCCGTCGATCGTGGCGCGCAGCGTCAGGTACTGGCCGGGCTCGAAGCGATAGTCATCGGCCAGATCGGCCGGCACGTCGAAGGCGACGGAAACGGCGTGGTCGGTCTCGCGGCTGATGTCGGCGACGCGCAGCTTGTGGAAGCGCGGGGCGTGCTGCGGAGCCGAGGTCGGCGCATGGGCCTGGGCGGCGGTCGTGGCTTGCTGGGAAACGGACATCCGGATCACCTCGTCAATGGCATTTGAAATAATCGAAGGGCTCGCGGCAGTCCTGGCATTGCCACAAAGCCTTGCAGGAGGTCGAGCCGAACTCGGCAAGCCGGTTTGTGCGCACGGAGCCGCAACGGGGGCATTCCACCTCGTCGGCGCCGAACAGGGCGCCGCGGCCGGCACGCTTTTCGGAGGGCGGGGCGATGCCGTATTCCTTCAGCTTGCGCCGGCCCGCCTCGGTCATCCAGTCGGTCGTCCACGCGGGCGACAGCACCGTCGTTACCTTGACCCGGTCGAAGCCGGCCTTCTCCAGCGCCAGCTCCAGTTCCAGTGCGATCATGTTCATCGCCGGGCAGCCGGAATAGGTGGGCGTGATGAACACTTCGAGCGTACCGTCCAGGGCAAGCTTCAGCTCCCGCAGGACGCCGAGGTCATCGATGGAAAGAACCGGGATTTCCGGGTCCGTGACGGTGGCGGCGACCGAACGCGCATGCGCCAGCCGCGCGTCCGTATCTGCCAGCGGAAAAGACGTCGCCGGCACCGGCTGGCTTTCCCGCCCGGCCATCACCAGACCGCTCCGGGGATCGTGTGCTGGACGTGCTGCAGTTCGGAGAGCAGATGGCCAAGATGCTCGCTGTGGATGCCGGTGCGCCCGCCCTTCTGCATCCAGCCGTCCTCCGGCGTGATCAGCGTCGCCTCGTCCAGCACGGCCTTGACATTGTCGCGCCAGGCCGCGCGCAGGGTGGAAAGATCGACGGCGATGCCGGCGTCCACCAACTCCTTTTCGGAAGCGTCCATCTCGAAGAGTTCGCCCGTATAGGCCCAGAGCCCGTCGAGGGCTGCGGCGATGCGCGCATGGCTTTCCGTCGTGCCGTCACCGAGCCGGATCACCCATTCCGCCGTGTGGCGCACGTGGTAGGCCATTTCCTTTTCGCTCTTCGCGGCAATTGCGGCGAGCGTCTCGTCCTTCGACGCCATCATCGCCCGCCAGTAGAGGTCGGCGAAGTTGGCGTAGAGGAACTGGCGCAGGATCGTGCGGGCGAAATCGCCGTTCTGCTGCTCGACGAGCAAAAGGTTGCGGTAGCCGCGCTCGTCGCGCCAATAGGCGAAGTCGTCCTCGGTCCGCCCCTCGCCCTCCGCCTCGCCGGCGTAGGTATAGAGCGAGCGCGCCTGGCCGATCAGGTCGAGCGCCATGTTGGCGAGCGCCATGTCCTCTTCCATCATCGGCGCGTGACCGCACCATTCCGACAGGCGGTGGCCGAGGATCAGCGCGTCGTCGGCGCGGCGGAGCGTGTAGAGAACGAGCGGCGTTTCGTTGACGCGAATGGTCTTCGCCATGGGTTTCCTCCAGGGTCGTCCGCCTCAAGCGGACGATGAACGGGTCCTTCCGGCAGCGCCCGCCGAATCATGCAGCGATCGTCGTAAGCCTGGGCTTACATGTGGCCGACTTCTTCCGGCACGTCGTAGAAGGTCGGATGGCGGTAGATCTTCGAAGCGGTCGGCTCGAACATCATGTCCTTGTCGGCAGGATCGGAGGCCGTGATCGCGTTCGAGGGCACGACCCAGATCGACAGCCCCTCGCCGCGGCGGGTGTAGATGTCACGGGCAGCCTGCAAGGCCAGCGTGGCATCGGCCGCATGCAGCGAACCCACGTGCTTGTGGGCCAGGCCGTTGCGCGAGCGGATAAAAACTTCCCAGAGCGGAAAAATGTCCTTCATGTCCTGTTCTCCTTAAGCCGCCGCCTTGCGGGCGCGGCGTTTCTCGGCATAGGCGAGGGCTGCTTCGCGCACCCAGGCGCCTTCCGCATGGGCCTTGTTGCGGGCAGCGAGACGATCGCGGTTGCACGGGCCGTTACCGGAGATCACCTGCTTGAACTCGTCCCAGTCGATCGCGCCATAGTCCCAGTGGCCGGTTTCCTCGTTGAACTTCAGGTCCGGATCGGGCAGCGTCAGGCCGAGATAGTGGGCCTGCGGCACGGTGGCGTCGACGAATTTCTGGCGCAGCTCGTCGTTGGAGAAGCGCTTGATCTTCCAGCGGGTCGACTGGTCGGAATGCTGGCTTGCTGCATCCGGCGGGCCGAACATCATCAGGCACGGCCACCACCAGCGGTTCAGCGCGTCCTGCGCCATTTCCTTCTGTTCCGCATTGCCCTTCGACAGCGTCACCATGATCTCATAGCCCTGGCGCTGGTGGAAGGACTCTTCCTTGCAGACGCGGATCATCGCGCGCGCATAGGGACCGTAGGAGCAACGACAGAGCGGGATCTGGTTCATGATCGCCGCACCGTCGACCAGCCAGCCGATCGCGCCGATATCCGCCCAGGTGAGCGTCGGATAGTTGAAGATGGAGGAGTATTTTGCCTTGCCGGTCAAAAGCTGGTCGACCAGCTCCTCACGCGAGACGCCGAGCGTTTCGGCGGCCGTATAGAGATAGAGGCCATGGCCGCATTCGTCCTGCACCTTGGCCAGCAGGGCCGCCTTGCGGCGCAGCGACGGGGCGCGGGTGATCCAGTTGCCTTCCGGCAGCATGCCGACGATTTCCGAATGGGCGTGCTGGGAAATCTGGCGCGTCAGCGTCTTGCGGTAGGCGGCCGGCATCCAGTCGTTCGGCTCGATGCGATCTTCCGCATCGATGCGCGCCTGGAACTTTTCGAGCAGCACCGCATCCTCGAGCTGGCGGTCGCCGGCATCCGGATTGGCGTTGAGAGCTTGCGTGTACATGGCATCCTCCATCGAATGCGGTCAATATATGTAACAAAAAACAATTCGACAACGATTTTTTGTAACACTTTGCGCTACAACAACGACACGCCGCTTTGGGCGTTGAAAATAAGAGGTTTTTATACGAAACGGTCGGCCATCGAGATGCGCGGCGGGCGCAGCGGCCCGTCCTCATCCACGCCATTCTGGTCCAGCCAGCGCTCCGAGGCGACGGCGAGATGGCGATAGAGGGCGGCGCACAGCTGCCGCGCCGCCGCGCCCGGCCAGTCCTCCGGCAGGATCGCCGCCGGCAGGCCGGGATCGCGCAGCACGATGCGGCGATATTCGTAGATCATCAGCACCCGCGCCGTGATGGCGCCGAGATCGGACGGATGCAGCCCCTGGTCGAGCGCGGCCAGCAGCGGGCTGAAGTCGGCGATGAAATGGCGGTAGTGGTCGGCGAGGACGGCGAGCGGCCAGGCCCGCTCGGCCAGCGCGCGCATGTCGGCCTCCGAACCCTGCGCCAGAAGCCGTGGTTCATCGCGGGCAACCTCGGGGATGGCCCAGCCGGAGGGCGCGATCCAGGTGCCCGGCAGAGGAGCGCCATATCCGGCCTGCTCGAGAGCCTTGCGCAACACGTCCCGGTCCGGTCCGGGCGCCGGCATCAGCACGGTGAAATGGCCGTCCCAGTCGGCGACCTTGGGGTTGTAGATGCGGTTGGCCGCCTCGAAGAAGGTTTCGCGCCCCTTCGCCCCGAGGCGGTAGAAGCTGTTGCGGCCGACCTTGTTGCGCTCCAGCCAGCCGTCCGCCGCCAGTCGCGACATGGCCGTCCGCACCACCCCGTCGGCGATGTCCAGTCCCTTGAAGAACGAGTTCAGCGTGCCGAGCCAGACCGAGCCGCCCCGCGGCAACAGGGCGTCGCCGTAAAAGGTGATGATGATCGACCAGGTGCGCGAAGGCTGCGACTGCAGCCGATCGAGCACCTGCGACAGCGCCTGCCGCAGGGCGGCCGCATCCGGCGGCTGTGTCCTGGCCTGCGTCGTCATCGCCGACCGATCTGGCTGACCTTGCCGTCCGAGGCGTCGGGCCGGGCAACCTGGGGCGCGCCGGCCAGGATCAGGGTCGTGACCATTTCTGCATACGCCTCGCGCGTCAAACCCTTGCCTTCGCGGAACCACAGGTAGTGCCAGTTCAGCATGCCGAACATCGACATCGTCAGCGGCTTGAGCAGTGGTCCCCGGCCAATCTCCGGCAGCGCCTCGGCCAGTGCGTCGGAGAGGAACACGACAAGCTGGCGCTCCATCGCCAGCAGTAGCTCGCGCCGTTCGTCCGAAAGCAGCTTCAGGTTGGCGATCTGCACCTGATGCTCCGCATCGGCGTCGCGATAGGCGTCGAGCAGGGCCAGCGCGATGGCGCGGACCCGCAGTCTCGGATCCGCCGTCGAGGCGAAGGCCTGCCCCACGACTTCGACCAGTTCCTGCAGGTGGTCGTTCAGGATGTCGAAGAGCAGCGCTTCCTTGTCCGGGTAGTAGTGATAGAGCAGCGCCTTCGATACGCCACAGGCTTCCGCGATCATGTTGATCGACGTGCCGGTAAAGCCAAAACGGGCGAACAGCCCCGCCGAGCGCTGCAAGATCGCCAGACGCTTGGTGTCGTAGTCCTGGGCGCGGGTACGGGCCATGTGCAGAAATCCAATCGCTTGCCTTCGCCGGGGGCCGACTCGCCGGCGCGGCGAATGATTATCCGAACGGTCTATCAATCGCTCCGGGCGGCGTAAAGTCGGCCTCGCGCGCCGTCACCGGCGGACCGCCCGGAAATCCGGGCGGAAATTATGATTGACCAATCGTTCGGTGAATTATATCGTGCCTTTCGCAAATTGCAAACTGGCCCTGTCGCGCCCCTTCGGGCGCCCGCCGAACCTGGACACTTTGGGAGGAGTTCCGATCATGACCTTCACGTCGACCCGTGGCGCGATTCTCGGCGCCGTCGCTGCCTCTGCCGTTCTTGCGGCAGGCATCGCTCCGGTTGCCGCAGCCGACCCGATCAAGATCGGCTCCGTCGTCTCCGCCACCGGCTCCACCGCCTTCCTCGGCGACCCCGAAGCCAAGACGCTCAAGCTCGTGGCCGAGCAGATCAACGCCAAGGGCGGCATTCTCGGCCGGCCGATCGAGCTGATCCTCTATGATGACGGCGGCGACGCCAACAAGGCGCGCACCTTCGCCACCCGCCTGGTCGAGGACGACGGCGTCGTTGCCGTTGTCGGCGGCACCTCGACCGGCGCCACGATGGCGATGGTCCCGGTGTTCGAGGATGCGGAAATCCCCTTCATCTCGCTTGCCGGCGCGATCGAGATCATCGATCCGGTCAATCCGTTCGTCTTCAAGACGCCGCACACCGACAAGACCGCCTGCATGAAGATCTTCGAGGACATGAAGGCGCGCGGCCTGATGAAGATCGGCATGATCTCCGGTACCGACGGCTTCGGCAAGTCGATGCGCAACCAGTGCATGAACGTGATCGGCGACTACGGCATCGAGGTGCTCGTCGACGAGAGTTACGGCCCGACCGACGCCGACATGACGCCGCAGTTGAACAAGATCAAGAACACCGAGGGCGTTCAGGCCGTCGTCAATCCGGGCTTCGGCCAGGGCCCGGCGATCGTCACGCGCAACTACGCCCAGCTTGGTATTTCCGTTCCGCTCTACCAATCGCACGGCGTCGCCTCGAAGAGCTTCATCGAGCTGGCCGGCGCGGCGGCCGAGGGCGTACGCCTGCCGGCGCCGGCGCTTCTGATCGCCGACAAGCTTGCCGACGACGACAAGCAGAAGCCGGTGGTTTCCGCCTACAAGCAGGCCTATGAATCCAGCACCGGCCAGCCGGTCTCCACCTTCGGCGGCTATGCCTATGACGGGCTGTCGCTGCTGGCCGCGGCGATCGAGCGGGCGGGCTCGGACGAGCCGGCGGCGATCCGTGACGCGATCGAGGCGACGAACGGCTATGTCGGGGTAACCGGCATCTATACGATGTCGGCCGAAGACCACCTGGGTCTCGGCACCGAGTCCTTCCGGCTGCTGCGGATCGAGAACGGCGACTGGGTGCCGGAGACGGCCGCCAACTGATTCGGCGTCCCATTGAATCCTCGACGAGCGGGTAACCGGGCCATGAGCGAATTTCTGCAACTGTTGATTTCCGGCTTGACCGTGGGGGCCGTCTACGCGCTCGTCGCCCTCGGCTTCACGCTGATCTACAACGCCTCCGACGTGATCAACTTCGCCCAGGGCGACTTCGTCATGATCGGCGGCATGGGGACGGTGTTCCTCATGGCCGCCGGCCTGTCGCTGCCGATCGCGGCGCTGGTCGCCGTGGTCGGCGCCGTGATCGTCGGCCTGCTCCTGCACCGGCTTGCGATCGAGCCGGCGCGCGGGGCTTCGCCCGTCACCCTGATCATGATCACGATTGGCGCCTCGATCTTCATCAAGGGCGTGGCACAGATCGTCTTCGACAAGCAATTCCACACCCTGCCCGCCTTCTCCGGGGCCGACCCGATCAACATCGCCGGTGCCGCCATCCTGCCGCAGAGCCTCTGGGTGCTGGCCGGCGCCGTCGTGCTGTTCGTCGCGCTCTACCTCTTCCTGACGCGCACACTGACGGGCAAGGCGCTGATCGCCACCGCCGCCAACCGGCTCGCCGCCCGCCTCGTCGGCATCAACGTCCGCGTCATGCTCGGCCTTGCCTTCGGCCTGTCGGCCGCGATGGGCGCGCTGGCCGGCATCCTCGTCGCGCCGATCACGCTCACCCGTTACGACATCGGCACGATCTTCGCGCTAAAAGGCTTCGCCGCCGCCATGGTCGGCGGCATGGGCTCGCCGCAGGGGGCGCTGGTCGGCGGGCTGCTGATCGGCATCCCGGAGGCCTTCGGCGCCGGCTACATCAGCTCGGCCTACAAGGACGCCGTCGCCTTCCTGGCGATCCTCGTCGTGCTGTTCTTCATGCCGCGCGGTCTGTTCGGCTCGAAAAGCGTGGAGCGCGTCTGATGGCGAAGTCGCTTCTCAACAGCCGTTTGCTGCCGCTCGTCGTGCTTGCGGTCATCGTCGCAATCGTCCCGCTGGTCGCTCCGTCCGGCTTTTATCTGCGCGTCGCGGCCCTCGTCTGGACCTTTTCTCTGGCTGCCATGGGCCTGACCATCCTGATGGGCTATGCCGGCCAGGTCAGCCTCGGCCACGCTGGCTTTCTCGGCATCGGCGCCTACTCGGTCGCGCTCGGCCCCGAATATCTCGGCCTGCACCCGCTCGTATCGCTCGTCCTTGGCGCCGCTCTTGCCGGCCTGATCGCCTGGATCGTCGGCAAGCCGATCCTGAAGCTGAAGGGCTACTATCTCGCGATCGCCACGCTCGGCTTCGGCATGATCGTCTCGCTCGTCATCACCGGCGAGAGCGACATCACCGGCGGCCCGGACGGCATGAAGGTGGCACGGGCGACACTGTTCGGCCTGAAGCTTTCCGGCGCGTCCACCTGGTACTGGGTCACGGCCGGCGTCATGCTCGTCGGCGCCGCAATCGCGCTGAACATCGGCGCCAGCCCGACGGGCCGGGCGCTACGCGCCCTGCACGACAGCGAGGTCGCCGCATCCGCCACGGGCATCGACGTCGCGGCGAAAAAGCTCAACGCCTTCGTGCTGGCCGCCATCTATGGCGCGGTCGCCGGCGGCCTGATCGGGCTGATGAACGGCCTTGTCACGCCGGATATTGCCGGCTTCATGAACTCGATCGAACTCGTCGCGATGGTCATCATCGGCGGTCTCGGCTCCGTTTTCGGCGCGGTGGTCGGCGCTGCCTTCCTGGTCGTGCTGCCACAGGCTCTGACGGCCCTGCACGACTACGAGCAGATGGTGCTCGGCCTGTTGATCATGGTGTTCATGATCTTCCTGCCGGCCGGCATCGTGCCCGCCTTGCGCAAGCTTTGGACGGAGCGCGCGGCATGAGCATTCTCCAGGTCGATAACACCGGCATTTCCTTCGGCGGTCTCGTCGCCGTCGACAACGTTTCCTTCGCCGTCAAGCCGGGCGAGGTCTTCTCGATCATCGGGCCGAACGGCGCCGGCAAGACGACGCTGTTCAACATCGTCACCGGCGTCTACCAGACCGACCGCGGCAGCGTCATGCTGGACGGCGAGGCGGTCAGCGGTATCGCCCCCCACCTGCTCGTCCGGCGCGGCATGGTGCGCACCTTCCAGAACTTGCAGATCTTCTTCCGCATGACGGCGCTGGAGAACGTCATGGTCGGCTTCCACCTGACGGAGAAGACCTCGTTCCTCTCCGACCTGCTCGGCCTGCCGGGCGTGACGCGCCAGAACCGGGCCACCCGCGAGGCGGCGCTGGCGCTGCTCGACCGCGTCGGTCTTGCGCGCTACGCCGACATGTCGGCCGGCTCGCTCTCCTATGGCGCGCTGAAACGCCTCGAAATCGCCCGCGCGCTCGCTGCCGAGCCGAAGGTGCTGCTCCTCGACGAGCCGGCCGCCGGCTGCAATGCGGTCGAGAGCGAGGCGATCGACAAGCTGATCAGCGAGATTGCCGCAGGCGGCATCGCCGTCGTCCTGATCGAGCACGACATGAAACTGGTCATGCGCATCTCGCACCGGATCCTGGTGCTGGCCGAAGGCAAGCGGCTGGCGGAGGGCACACCCGAGGCCATCCGCAACGATCCCGCGGTGATCGCCGCCTATCTCGGGGAACACGGCGCAAGGGAGGCGGATCGTGCTCAAGGTTGAGGGACTGAACTCCGCTTACGGCCGCATCCGCGTTCTGCACGACGTGTCGCTCTCGATTGGCGACGGCGAGGTGGTGGCGATCGTCGGCTCGAACGGCGCCGGCAAGACGACGCTGCTGCGCGCGCTCTCCGGCGTGCAGCCGATCCTGTCCGGCCGCATCCTGCTGGCAGGCCAGGAGATCCAGAAGCTGCCGCCGCACGAGCGCGTCGCCCGCGGCCTGGTGCAATCGCCGGAAGGCCGGCAGATCTTCGGTCCGCTCAGTGTCGAGGACAATCTTCGCCTCGGCGCCTTCCGTCGCGGCCGCGACAGAACCGAAGAGAGCCTTGCCGACGTCCTTGCCATGTTCCCGATCCTCGCCGAGAAGCGCGCCCAGCCCGCTTCGGGCCTCTCCGGCGGCCAGCAGCAGATGCTGGCGATCGGCCGCGCTCTGATGGCGGAGCCGGAGCTGCTTTTGCTGGACGAGCCCTCGCTCGGCCTGTCGCCGCTTTTGATCGACCAGATCCTTGCCGCCGTCACCAATCTGAAGGCGCGCGGCATGGCGATCCTCTTGGTAGAGCAGAATGCGTCGGCAGCGCTCGCCATCGCCGATCGCGGCTATGTGCTGGAAACCGGCGAGGTGGTTCATTCCGGCGCGGCGAGCGCGCTGCTGACCGATCCGAAGGTGATGGAAGCCTATCTGGGATTGTAGCGGCCAGCGCGGCCCGCACCCGAGGGCGGAGCTCAGGCCCGTCATCGCCGTCGGGCCCGGGCCTTCGATTGGCCGCGCTCTTGTTTGTCGCTGTCGCGCGTAGAAATCAGTAGAACACGTGGATGGGCCAGGCGGTGTGCTCTTGCCGTGCCTTCTGGGGGACGATCGGCTTCAGCAGGTCCAGCAGGCTCTTGAGGGTCCTGGTCTGAGCCGAAACCGGGACGCGTTTGTCGGCCTCGCCTTCGCCGGCACCGGTCGGATGTGGCGACAGATAGCCGAGAGTCATTCCGCCCATATAGAACATGCGTCCCCCTGATCGTGCTCCGCCGTTAACCGTCGGGCAACGATCATGGCAAAATCGTGGCGCGCGTCAATAGTCTATAGATTTGGTGGTCTAACGTCTCACCGGCCGACGATCTTCTTCACCGGTTCGTCCTCCTCGACGAGGCCGGCCGCGCCGGGCGCGGCGACGAACTGTTCCAGCGTCATCGTGTCGAGGATGGCGGCGATGGCGTCGCGCACCTCCGTCATCGAGCGGCGCACCTGGCAGGTCTCGGGGTCGGCGCAATCGTCGCAGGCCTCATAGGCGGTGCGGCTGGCGCAGCGAATCGGCGCCAGCGGGCCGTCGAGCACGCGGATGGCGTGGCCGATGCGGATGGCCGACGCCGGCTGTGACAGCGCATAGCCGCCGCCCGGGCCCTTCTTCGAGCGCAGGATGCCGGCGTTGCGCAGTTCAAGCAGGATGGTGTCGAGAAATTTCTTCGGAATGTTGTTGCGCAGCGCGATCTCGCTGACGAACGCGGTTTCGCCGGGTGCAAGCCGCGCCAGGTCGACCAGGGCCTTCAGCCCGTACTTGCCCTTTTTCGTCAGCATGCCCGCCCGCTTTCTGCCTGCAAATCGACATTCGCCGCGTTGCGCACCAAGCGCACCCGCTTCCAGGAATTCACCCGTCTATTCGGGGATGATCGTCAGCCACCCATTACGGATGATTCCGACGCATTTTAGGCGCCAAGTGCTAAAAACGTATAAAAATTATGTATTTTATCGCATCTGCTTATGCAAGCCGCCAGGTACGATGATGGGCGCTCCCTGCCCGGTTTGAACGGAGCGCGGCCAGAGGCAACCCGGCCGGCCGATCAGCCGCGCACAGCCTCGTCGCGCGTCGCATCCGCCAGGTGCCGGCGGCGCAGTTCGGCCTGAACCTCGTCCTGGAAATCCAGCACCTGCAGGCGCATTTCCGCCTCGGCGCAGCCAAGCGCCAGCAGTTCGTCGGCAAGTTTGCGGCATTGCGCGCGCCAGTACCGCTGGGCCGCTTCACCGTGCAGAGCCTCCAGTTCAGCAGCGCAGCGTCGGACGATCCCGATCCGCCGGGCCAACGGGAACGGCACCGGGACCATGCGCGATGTCAGGCCGATATCTGCAGATGCTGCACTCATTGTATGCTGTCCCCTCATGTGCGGTGCGTCCTGCATACGGGGTGCATGGTTAACGTCAGGTTTCCGGTTCCGCCGGTTGTGCCGATGTGGCCGGAATCTACAGCAGGGCGGTGGGGACGTTCGTGGCGCCGCTGTCCTTGACCGCCTGCATGACGACGAAGGTCGAGGTGTTGGCGACGTTCGGCAGGCTGGAGATCTTTTCACCCAGCACCTCGCGATATTTGCGGATGTCGGAGGTGCGGACCTTGAGCAAATAGTCGAACGAGCCGGCGATCATGTGGCATTCCTCGACCTCCTGGATGCGGCGCACGGCGCTGTTGAACGCCTCGAGCGCCTTTTCGCGCGTATCCGAAAGCTTCACCTCGGCAAAGGCGATGTGGTCGAGACCGAGCTTGCGCAAATTGATCTCGGCATGGAAACCGAGGATGAAGCCCTCGTCGATCAGTCGCTTCAGGCGCGCCTGGCAGGGAGTCTTTGACAATCCCACCCGCTTGGACAACTCTGTCACCGAGAGCCGACCGTCCTGGCTGAGGACGTCGAGGATGCGAATGTCGAATTGATCCAAATCGTCGTTGGTTTGCGTCTTTGCCATTCATTCGGCCTCCCCATTGGTCGATAAACAGATTGAATGGCCTAAATGAAGCGATAATCAAGTCAACATGGTTTTTGCTTCAGTGCTACTATCCGGACGCTGCGCAACGACACGCCGGAAAGCGGCGGCGCGGCCAGGCCCGACGATCAGCTGCAACGACCAATCACCCACGAGCGCGCCACGATGACCAAGACCTCCTCCTCTCCGGAAACCGCCGGCTCTGCCGGTGCACGTAGCCCCTTTGCCGATTTTGCCCCGCCGGTCCGCGAACAAGGCCCTTTGCGCCGCGCGATCACCGCCGCCTATCGCCTGCCCGAGGCCGAAGCGCTGGCGCCGCTGCTCGAGGCCGCCACGGTCTCGCCCGAACAGCGCGCGTCCATTGCCGCCACCGCAGGCAAGCTGATTACCGCGCTGCGCGCCAAGCACAAGGGCACCGGCGTCGAGGGCCTGGTGCAGGAGTATTCGCTGTCGAGCCAGGAGGGCGTGGCGCTCATGTGCCTCGCCGAAGCGTTGCTGCGCATTCCCGATACAGCGACGCGCGACGCGCTGATTCGCGACAAGATCGCCGACGGCGACTGGAAGTCGCATATCGGTGGCGGCCGTTCGCTGTTCGTCAACGCCGCCACCTGGGGGCTTGTCGTCACCGGCAAGCTGACCGGCACCGTCAACGATCGCGGCCTCTCGGCGGCGCTCACCCGGCTCATCGCCCGCTGCGGCGAGCCGGTGATCCGCCGCGGCGTCGACATGGCGATGCGCATGATGGGCGAGCAGTTCGTCACCGGCGAGACGATCGACGAGGCCGTCACCCGCGCCCGCGCGCTGGAGCAGAAGGGCTTCCGCTATTCCTACGACATGCTGGGCGAGGCTGCGACGACGGCTGCCGATGCCGAGCGCTACTATCGCGACTACGAAAACGCCATCCATGCGATCGGCCGGGCGTCGGCCGGCCGCGGCATCTATGAGGGCCCGGGCATCTCGATCAAGCTGTCCGCCCTGCATCCGCGCTACTCGCGCGCCCAGGTCGACCGGGTGATGGGCGAACTCCTGCCCAAGGTGAAGGCGCTGGCGCTGCTGTCGAAGACCTACAACATCGGCCTCAACATCGACGCCGAAGAAGCCGACCGGCTGGAACTGTCGCTCGACCTTCTCGAGAGCCTCTGCGTCGATCCGGATCTCGCCGGCTGGAACGGCGTGGGCTTCGTCGTCCAGGCTTATGGCAAGCGCTGCCCGTTCGTGCTCGACTACATCATCGACCTCGCCCGGCGCTCGGGCCGCCGCATCATGGTGCGCCTCGTCAAGGGCGCCTATTGGGATGCCGAGATCAAGCGGGCCCAGGTCGACGGGCTTGTCGACTTCCCCGTCTACACCCGCAAGATCCACACCGACGTCTCCTACATCGCCTGCGCCAAGAAGCTGCTCGCGGCGACCGACGCGGTCTTCCCGCAGTTTGCCACCCACAACGCGCAGACGCTGGCAACGATCTACCATCTCGCCGGCCCGGACTTTTCCGTCGGCAAGTACGAGTTCCAGTGCCTGCACGGCATGGGCGAACCGCTCTATGACGAGGTTGTCGGCAGCGGCAACCTCAACCGTCCCTGCCGCATCTACGCGCCGGTCGGCACGCACGAGACGCTGCTGGCCTATCTCGTCCGCCGACTTCTGGAGAACGGCGCGAACTCCTCCTTCGTCAACCGCATCGCCGACCCGGCCGTGTCGATCGCCGATCTGATCGCCGACCCGGCCGAGGTCGTCCGCGCGATGGCCGTCGTCGGCGCCCGCCACGACCAGATCGCCCTGCCGGCAAACCTCTATGGCGCGCGGCCGAATTCCGCCGGCCTCGACCTTTCCGACGAGACCACCCTCGCCTCGCTCACCGAAGCGCTTCAAGCCAGCGCGGCAATCGCCTGGAAGGCCGAGCCGCAGCTGGCCACCGGTACGGCCGGCGGCGAGACCCGCCCCGTCCTCAATCCGGGCGATCTCGGCGATGTCGTCGGACAGGTCACCGAAGCCTCGGATGCAACCGCGCGCCAGGCCGTGGCGCTGGCAGCCGCTGCGGCGCCCCGCTGGGCCGCGGTGTCGCCGGCCGAGCGCGCCGCCTGCCTCGAGCGGGCTGCCGATGCCATGCAGGCGCGCATGCCGACGCTGCTCGGCCTGATCGTCCGCGAGGCGGGCAAGTCGCTGCCGAACGCGATCGCCGAGGTGCGCGAGGCGATCGACTTCCTGCGCTACTACGCCGACCAGGCGCGCCGCACCCTCGGCCCGGCGCATGCGCCGCTCGGCCCGGTCGTCTGCATCAGCCCGTGGAACTTCCCGCTGGCGATCTTCACCGGCCAGGTCGCGGCCGCACTGGTCACCGGCAACCCGGTGCTGGCAAAACCGGCCGAGGAAACGCCGCTGATCGCCGCCGAAGGCGTGCGCCTGCTGCATGAGGCCGGCGTCCCGGCCGAGGCGCTGCAACTGCTTCCGGGCGACGGCCGTGTCGGCGCCGCCCTGGTCGCCGCTCCCGAGACCGCCGGCGTCATGTTCACCGGTTCGACCGAGGTCGCTCGCCTGATCCAGGCGCAACTCGCCGGTCGGCTTTCGGCCGATGGCCGGCCGATCCCCCTGATCGCCGAGACCGGCGGCCAGAACGCGATGATCGTCGATTCCTCGGCGCTTGCCGAACAGGTCGTCTTCGACGTGATCGCCTCCGCCTTCGACAGCGCCGGCCAGCGCTGCTCGGCGCTGCGCGTGCTCTGCCTGCAGGAGGACGTCGCCGATCGCACGCTTGCCATGCTCAAGGGCGCGCTGCACGAACTGAAGATCGGCCGCACCGACAGGCTGTCCGTCGACATCGGCCCGGTCATCACCGCCGAAGCCAAGGGCATCATCGAGGAGCACATCGAGGGCATGCGCGGCAAGGGCCGCAAGGTCGAGCAGATCAGCCTTGACGCCGAGACGGCGCAGGGCACCTTCGTGCCGCCGACGATCATCGAGCTCGGCGGCATTTCCGAGCTGAAACGCGAGGTGTTCGGCCCGGTCCTGCACGTGATCCGCTACAAGCGCGGCGATCTCGACCGGTTGATCGACGACATCAACGCCACCGGCTACGGCCTGACCTTCGGCCTGCACACGCGTCTCGACGAGACGATCGCCCACGTGACGAGCCGGGTGAGGGTGGGCAACATCTACGTCAACCGCAACGTCATCGGCGCCGTCGTCGGCGTCCAGCCGTTCGGTGGCCGCGGCCTCTCCGGCACCGGCCCGAAGGCCGGCGGCCCGCTCTATCTCGGCCGTCTCGTCAAGACCGCGCCGATCCCGCCGCAGCACAGCTCGGTCCACACCGACCCGGCGCTGACGGACTTCGCCAACTGGCTCGGCCAGCGCGGCATGAATGCGCAGGCGCAGGCCGCGCGCGACACCGGCAGCGCCTCGGCGCTGGGGCTCGACATCGAGCTGCCCGGCCCGGTCGGCGAACGCAACCTCTATGCGCTGCACCCGCGCGGCCAGATCCTGCTGGTGCCGCAGACGGAAGCAGGACTCTACAGCCAGATCGTCGCCGCGCTCGCCACCGGCAACCGTGCGGTGATCGATGCGGCTTCCGGCCTGCAGACCTCGCTGAAGGACCTGCCGGCAAGCGTTGCCGCCCGGATCGCCTGGTCGAACGACTGGGCGAAGAACGGCCCCTTCGCCGGCGCGCTGGTGGAGGGCGACGGCGAACGCGTCCGTGCCGCCAACGAGAAGATCGCAGCCCTGCCCGGCCCGCTGGTGCTGGTCCAGGCGGCGTCGGCTGCGGCGATTGCCGACCGGAACGCGGATGCCTACTGCCTCAACTGGCTGCTGGAAGAGGTGTCCACCTCGATCAACACCACCGCCGCCGGCGGCAATGCCAGCCTGATGGCGATCGGCTGAGGCCTGTGTGCTCCGCACCGGACCTGCTCCGGGGCCAAGCGGCAAGCGAAACAAAAAATGGCGGCTCCGAGAGGGGCCGCCATTTTTGTATCCTGATGGGCAATCTCCGGAAGCGGCGAGCCTTGGCCCGGCCAGCCTCAGCGTTCGCCGGGCCGCAGCGGCGCGTAGTCTGCGGCATCGACCGCGGTCGGCCGTCCCTCAAGCTTCAGCTCGCTGAAGCGGGGTGCCGAGCGGGCGATGATTTTGCCGCGCCGCATGACGACGAGGCGATTGGCCTTCAGCCGCAATGCCTCCTGCGGATCGCGCGCCTGCAGGAGCACGAGATCCGCGTTGCAGCCCTTTTCCAGGCCATAACCCTCCAGCCCCATCGTCCTGGCCGAATTCACCGTCAGCGCGTCAAAGATCTTGCGCTTGTCCTCGATGCCGGCCATCTGCGCGACGTGGATCGCCATGTGGCCAACCTCGAGCATGTCGCCGGAGCCCATCGAGTACCACGGGTCCATCACGCAGTCATGACCGAAGGAGACATTGAGGCCGGCCTCCATCAGCTCGCGCACCCGCGTCATCCCGCGGCGCTTCGGATAGGTGTCGTGCCGGCCCTGCAGCATGATGTTGATCAGCGGGTTCGGGATGACGTTGATCCTGGCCTCCGCCATCAGCGGAATGAGCTTGGAGACATAGTAGTTGTCCATCGAATGCATCGAGGTCAGGTGCGAGCCGGCGACGCGGCCCTGCAGGCCGTAGCGCACGGTTTCGGCGGCGAGCGTCTCGATGTGGCGCGACATCGGATCGTCGGTCTCGTCGCAGTGCATGTCGACCGGCAGCCCGCGGTCGGCGGCGATCTTGCACAACGCTGCGACCGAGGCCGCACCGTCGGCCATGGTTCGTTCGAAATGCGGGATGCCGCCGACGATGTCGAGCCCCATGTCGAGGGCGCGGTTCAGCGATTCGACGCCGCCTTCGGCGCGGTAATAGCCGTCCTGCGGAAAGGCGACGAGCTGCAGATCGAGATACGGCGCGACCCTCTCGCGCACCTCGATCAGCGCCTCGGCGGTGACGAGCGCCGGATCGCTCGTGTCGACATGGCTGCGGATGGCGAGCAGGCCCTGGCTCACGGCGAGGTCGCAGTAGCGCATGGCGCGCTCCACCAGCGCTTCGCGCGTGAGCGTCGGGCGCAGCTCGGCCCAGAGCGCGATGCCCTCCAGCAGCGTGCCGGAGACGTTCATGCGCGGCAGGCCGAGCGAGAGCGTCGCATCCATGTGGAAGTGCGGGTCGACGAACGGCGGCGTGACCAGCCGCCCGTTGGCCTCGATCACCTCGCCCGCCTCAGCCTCGATCCGCGGACAGACCTCGGCGATCTTGTCGCCCTTGATGGCGATGTCGATGCCCTCGCGACCGTCGGGGAGATTGGCATTCTTGATCAGCACATCGAACATGGGGCACCTGCAATGGGGACGGAGGAAGACTAGCGCTCGCCGCGCCGATAGGGCTGCATCAGCGCCTGCGGCACGCGGGCGCGGCGCGCCATGGCGGCGAGAGCCACGATGGAGAGAATATAGGGCATCATCAGGAAGATCTGGTAGGGCACGTCACCCAGCACTGCCTGCAGCCGCAACTGAAACGCGTCGAAGAAAGCAAACAGCAACGCCCCGAACAGCGCCCTTGCCGGCTTCCAGGAGGCGAAGACGACGAGCGCGATGCAGATCCAGCCACGACCCTGCACCATCGTCGGGAAGAAGCTGTTGAACGCCGAGAGCGTCAGGAACGCGCCGCCGACCGCCATCAGCGCGCTGCCCGCCATGATCGCGCCGTAGCGCACCCTGATCGGGTCGACGCCCTGCGCCTCGGCAGCGTGCGGGTTCTCGCCGCTCATGCGCAGCGCCAGCCCGAGTGGCGTGCGGTAGACGATATAGCCGAGCAGGAGCGCGATGACGATCGCCAGATAGGTGGGGGCGGTCTGGGTGGAGAGCGCCGGGCCGACGAACTGCAGATCCGAGAGGCCCGGGATCGCGATCGGCTGGAACGGTATCACCGTCGGCGGCGTCGAGGCAAGCGGCACCGTCAGGCGGAAGATATAGTAGCTGAGCGAGGAGGCAAACAGGGTGATGCCGAGCCCCGTGACATGCTGCGACAGGCCGAGCGTCACCGTCATCGACGCGTGGAGCAGGCCGAACAGCGCGCCGGAAAGCGCGGCGACCAGGACACCGGTCCAGAGGTCGGCGCCGTTGAACACCGCCAGCCAGCCGATCATCGCGCCGAAGGTCATGATGCCCTCGATACCGAGGTTGAGCACGCCGGACCGCTCCGACAACAGCGCGCCGAGTGTACCGAAGATCAGCGGTGTGGCGATCCGCAGGACCGCGGCCCACAGGCCGGCCGAGGCGATGATGTCGAACAGCGTGCTCATCGGCGGATCCTGTACTGGGTGAAGAAGATGGCGACGAGCATGGTCAACAACGACAGCGCGACGGTGACGTCGGCGATGTAGGTCGGGATGCTCAACGCCCGGCTCATGCCGTCGGCGCCGACGAACATGGTGGCGGTGAAGAGCGCGGCGGCGATGACGCCGAGCGGATTGAGGTTGGCCAGCATGGCGACGATGATGCCGGCATAGCCATATCCCGGCGACAGATCGGTCGTGACGTACCCCTTCACCCCCATCACCTCGATCGCGCCGGCAAGCCCGGCAAGCCCCCCGGAGAGGCAGGCAACCTTGACCAGCGTCCTGCCGAGCGGCACGCCGGCAAAGGCGGCGCCCTCCGGGTTCAGGCCGGCGGCGCGCGACTGCAGGCCGAAAACCGTGCGCGCCTGCAGCAAGTAGACCAGCAATGCAGCAATGACGGCCACCACAAGCCCGACGTGAAGCCGCGAGCGTTCGATCAGCTTCGGCAGCAGCGCATGGTCGGCGACCGGCAGGGACTGCGGCCAGCCGAAGGCGAGCGGATCCTTCAGCGGTCCCTCGATCATCATCGAAACGAAGAGGACCGCGACGAAGTTCAGCAACAGGCTAGTCACCACCTCGTCGACGGAGAAACGCAGGCGGAGCCAGAGCGGCACCAGCATCAGGAGAATGCCGGCAAGGGCGCCGGCGGCAAAAAGGAGCGGGACCAGCACCGGCGCGGGCAATCCGGAGAGCGCGCTCGACCCGAGCGCCGCCACCATGATCGCGCCGAGATAGAACTGCCCCTCGGCGCCGATGTTCCATAGCCGTGCGCGGAAGGCGACGGCAGCCGCCAGCCCGGTCAGCATCAGCGGCGTCGCCCGCGTCAGCGTCTCGGTGGCCGAGAGCCGGGTGCCGAAGGCGCCGGTGAGGATCCGCCCATAGGCCTCCAGCACCGGCGCGCCGGCCAGCGCGATCAGCACGCCGGCGAGCGCCAGCGCCGCGGCGACGGCGAGGATCGGTGACAGGACGACCAGCAGAAGCGGACGGTGTTCGCGGCGTTCAAGGCGCATTGGTCTGTCCTTCGCTCGACGTCCAGTCGCCGGACATCATCAGGCCGAGGCGGCGCGGGTCGGCGTCTTCGGCGGCGATCGGCGCGGAAAGCCGCCCCTTGACGATCGCCTGGATGCGGTCGGCGAGGCCGATCACCTCGTCCAGGTCCTCGGAAATCAACAGCACCGCCGTCCCCTGCCGGCGTGCCTCGAGGATGCGCGCGTGCACGGCGGCGACCGCGCCCTCGTCGAGGCCCCGCGTCGGCTGAGCGGCGATCAGGATTCGGGGCCGCCTGTAGAGGTTGCGTCCCAGGATCAGCTTCTGCATGTTGCCGCCGGACAGCAGCCGCGCGCGGCTCGTCGGCGTGCCGCCGCGCACGTCGAAATCCTCGATGATCGTGGCGGCCAGCGCCTGGCCGGCCATGCGGTTGACGAGGCCGGCCCGGGAGAAATGCGCCGTGTGGATTCGCTCCAGCACAGCGTTCTCCCAGATTGCCATTTCGCCGATCGTGCCTTGCCGGTGGCGATCTTCGGGAATGCGGCCGACCCCGGCTTCCACCAGCGCGTGCACATCGAGCGCGGGGGTGATTTCGCCGAACAGCCGCATCTCGCCGCTGCTTGGCGCTGCCAGTCCGCTCATCAGTTGCGACAGCGCTGCCTGGCCGTTTCCGGAAACGCCGATGATGCCCAGCGTCTCGCCTTCGCGCAGGAAGAAGTCGATCTCCTTCAGCCGGTCGATGCCGCCGCCGGTCACCGTCAGGCGGGACGCCTGGAACACGGTTTCGCCCGGGGTCGCCGGTTCGCGCGTCGGCCGCGTGACGCGGTGGCCGACCATCAGTTCGGCCAGTTCCGCCTTGTTGGTTTCGCCGGCCAGGCGCTCGGCCGCCACCTTGCCCCCGCGCAGGACGACGATGCGATCGGCCGCCGCCATCACCTCGTCCAGCTTGTGCGAGATGAAGATCAGCGACAGGCCCTGGCGCGCCATCTCCCTCAGCGTGCGGAACAGCCGCTCCGCCTCGATGTTCGTCAGCACCGCCGTCGGCTCGTCGAGGATCAGGATCCGCGCGTCGTTGTAGAGCGCCTTGAGGATCTCCACCCGCTGCTGCTCGCCGACGGAAAGGTCGCCGAGCCGCGCGTCGGGATCGACGCCGAGGCCGAAGCGCTCGGCGATCGCCAGCAGCTTGCGCCGCGCCGCCTTCTCGTTCGACCGCCATGACCACAGCGATTCTGTGCCGGTCATGACGTTTTCGAGCACGGTCAGGTTCGGCGCCAGCGAGAAATGCTGATGCACCATGCCGACGCCGGCCTTGATCGCCGCGCGCGGCCGGCCGTGCGGAAGCTCGACCCCGTCGACCCGAACCGTGCCTTCGTCCGGCGTGTAGTGGCCGAAGAGGATGCTCATCAGCGTCGTCTTGCCGGCGCCGTTCTCGCCGAGCAGCGCCAGCAGTTCGCCCTTGCGCAGGCTGATGGAGATATCGTCGTTGGCGACGATCGGACCGAAGCGCTTGCTGATGTGGGAGAGTTCGAGGACGATTTCGCTGGTCATGCTGCAAGTCCCGCAACGGCAAAACGGTGCTGCCAGCGCCCTTCGCGCTCAAGCCCGGCGGCGAGGGACAGCAGCAACGTCTCGCAGCCCATGGGGGCCATCAACTGGAGCGGCAGCGGCAATCCGTCCGCGTCCGTGCCGAAAGGCAGCGTCAGCGCCGGAAAGCCGGAGATGTTGGCGAGGCTTGCCAGGGGCGCAAAGGCCGTCATCCGCTGCAGGTGCAGATCGGTGTCGGTATGGTCGGTGGGAAACGACCCGACCGGGAGGGGGGCGGAAGAGAGCATCGGCATCAGCAGGCAATCCAGGCTTTCGAACAGCGCCCAGGTTCTGTGGCTCACATGCACCGCGGCATCGAGCGATGTCCAGAGGTCGCGACCGGATATTTTCTGTCCACGCTGCGCAAACGCGCGCGTCAGCGGTTCGCCAAGGTCGAGATCGAGTGCCGCAGCCTCGGCAAGCCGGGCCAGATTGACCGAAACGATGTCGGCGAAGACGCCGGCGGACGTTGCAACGAGATCCTCGAATTCCGCCCAGCGGAGCGAAACGATCCGGTGCCCGACGCCTTCCAGGGCTTTCGCCGCGTCCGAAACCGCCGTGCTTTGCGCTGCATCCGTGGGATAGTCGCGACCGGTCTCGGTGAGAACACCGATCCTCAGGCCGGCGCCGACCCCGCCGACCGCGCCGTTCTCTGCCGGGTCGGCAAACGGGCCCTTTGCCATGCCGCGCAACGCCGCGAGGACCGCCCGCGTGTCGCGCACCGAGCGGCAGACGGCAAGCTCGCTGGCGACGCCGCCGAGGTGGTTGCCGAAATGCGGGCCGCCGGGAATGGCGCCGCGCGTCGGCTTCAGCCCGACCAGGCCGCAGCAGGCGGCGGGCACGCGGATCGATCCGCCGGCGTCGGTGGCATGGGCGATCGCGACGATCCCGGCTGCGACGGCAGCGGCCGCCCCGCCCGACGAGCCGCCGGCGGTTCGGGACGGGTCGAGCGGATTGCGGCAGATCGGCCCGCGGGCCGGCTCGCTGGCGAGAGAGAGCCCGAATTCCGGGCTGGTCGTCAGGCCGAAGAGGGCGAAGCCGGCCTGGCGGAACCGGGCGGCGAGGGTCGAATCCCGCGCCGGATCCAGCATCCCGTCCAGCATGCGAGACCCGGCACGGACAGGAAAGCCGGCAAAGGGGCCGCCGAGGTCCTTTGCCAATGACGGCACGCCACCGAAGGGCCTGGCGGAGAAATGGCCCGGACTGTCCGCGCGCTCCGCGTCCAAAGCTGATGCTGCCTCACGGCCGCGCGCTTCATCGAGGTGGCAGATCGCGCCGAGTGCGGCGTTGGCGGCAGCGGCCGACAGCGCCGCCTCCATCGCCTCGGAGGCGGACAGCACGCCGGAGCGGATCGCATCGGCCAGCGCCGACGCGTCCCCCCTCGTCGCACTCTCGACCGTCGGCGTGGGCACGACTACGGCCGGCTTACTTCGGCTCTTCCATCAGGATCGGGACTTCGAATTTGCCGGCCTTGATGTCGGCCCGCCTGGCTTCCATCGCCGCCTCTGCCTCCGCCGGCGCCACGCCCTTGACGTAGACGATGTCGCTGCCGCCCTCCTTCATCAGGCCGTAGGCGGTGTAGCTCCGGCCGACCGGCTTGCCGGCGTTCACGTCGGCAACCGCGGCATCGAGAATCGGGCGGAAGTACCACATCGCGTTGGCGAAGACGGTGTCGGGGTAGCGCGGCGTATAGTCGAGCAGCGAGCCGACCGCCTTGATACCGCGTTCCTTGGCGGCGTCGGCGGTGCCGATGCGCTCGCCGAACAGGATGTCGGCGCCGGCGTCGATCTGCGCCAGGCCCGCCTCGCGCGCCTTCGGCGGGTCGAAGAAGGTGCCGATGAAGGAGACGAGATGCTTGGCGTCCGGGTTCACTTCCTTCACGCCGGCGGCAAAGGCGTTGATGAGCATGTTGACCTCGGGAATCGGGATCGCGCCGACCGAGCCGACGATGCCGGATTTGGTCATCTTGCCGGCGAGCATGCCGGCGAGGTAGGCGCCGTCATGGTTCCAGGTGCCGAAGACGCCGAAATTGTCGCCCGCGGCCTCGCCGCTGGACCCCATCAGGAAGGCGGTGTCCGGATAGTCCGCAGCCACCTGCCGCGCCTCGCGCTCGACCGCATAGGATTCGCCGACGATCAGCTTGTTGCCCTGCTCGGCGTATTCGCGCATGGCGCGCGGATAGTCGGTGCCGGAGACGCCTTCCGAGAACGTGTATTCGATCACGCCGTCCTTGGCCGCGGCCTGCAGCGCCTCGTGCAGGCGCGAGTTCCAGGCGTTTTCGACGGGGGAGGCGTGGATGCCCGCAACTTTCAGCGGTGCCTGCGCGCGCGCCTGCGGCAGAAACGTGCTCGCCCCGAGAACGAGACCGCCGGCAAGCACGGTACGACGTTTAATCAGGAGGTTGGTCGTCATGTTTCGTTCCCCTTCGTTTCTATCAAATCCTTCAAAAGTAATAGGTTTCTCGCAAAAACGAGTCAAGCTCAGCCAATCCCTACGCAGGGGCGATAAACCGTTTTCGCCCGCGGCTCAGCCCGCGCAGATGTCGCCGAGAAAGACAAAGGTGCGGCCCTCGAACTGACGACGGCGCCCCGCAACCGGCCCGACGTCGTTCAGGTTGCTGTCAGTATCGCTCGGCATGGTCCGCCGCAGCGGAGGCGGACAACTGTCCGCAACGAGGCTGACCGCGTGCACATGTTCACAAGAGGCGCTTGCGAGGTTTCCTGATCCGCGGATGATGCGGATCGCGAGGAGACCAGATGACGACTTTCACGGACGGCCCGACGGCCGCGCGGCAGAATTTGCGGCCCACCATCGGTGCCGTGTCCTTGAGCTTCGTCGTGGCGCTCTTCCTGCTGGCGACGGCAAATCGGAGCTTTTGGGACAAGACGGCGATCTACTTCAGCGGAACCGTTGGGGCCATGCCGGTTTTGGCGCTGGGGCTGGCCGCGCTCTTTTCCGCCATCTGCATTGCCGTCTCCATCCGGTTCCTGACCAAGCCGCTGTTCATCTTCCTGATCCTGACCAGCGCCGTGGCCTCGTGGTTCATGGACCGCTTCGGCGTGCTCGTGAGTGTCGAGATGATCCGCAACGCAGCCGAAACGACCAGGGCAGAGGCGAGCAACCTGATCACGCCGGCCCTTGCCTGGCATGTTGTCAAGTTCGGCCTTCTCCCCACGCTGGCGGTCGCCTGGGTGCGGGTCGAGCACCGCCCCTTTATCGCCAAGGCGCGCCGGAACGCCGCCTTCCTGGTGCCGCTGCTGTTGATTGCCGCGGTCGCCGCGTCGATGCAGATGCGCCTGCTCATCATCACCAGCCGCGAGCACCGCGATTGGCTCGCAAGCCTCAATCCGGTTGCGCCGATCGTCAGCGCCGTCCGCTATGCGTCCAGCACGAAGGCGGAGAAGAATATCGTCGTGCAGACGCTCGGCGCCGATGCCCATCTCGTCGCGGCAGCCGGACGCCGGCCGCGGGTGCTGGTCGTGGTCGCCGGCGAAACCGCGCGGGCCGACAATTTCTCGCTCGGAGGCTATCCGCGACCGACCAACCCCGAGCTGGCGGCGCGCGATATCACCTACTTCGCGCAGACGGAAAGCTGCGGCACGGCAACCGCCGTGTCGCTGCCCTGCATGTTCTCCGTCTACGACCGGGACAGCTACAGCCACCGCAAGGGCCTTCAGACCGAGAACCTTCTGGATGTCCTGTCCCATGCGGGGCTTGCGATCGAGTGGTGGGACAACAACACCGGCAGCAAGGGGATCGCCGACCGCGTCACCTACCATTCTCTACCCGCCAGCCCCGATCCCCGCTTTTGCACCGATGGCGAATGTCAGGACGGCATCCTGCTCGAGCGCCTCGTTCCCTGGCTTGACGGGGTGACGACGGACAGCGTCCTCGTCATCCACCAGCTGGGCAGCCACGGCCCGGCCTATTACGAGCGCTATCCGGACGCCTACCGGCGCTTCAAGCCCGACTGCCGGACGCCGGACGTCGCCGACTGCAGCGCAGAGGAAATCGTCAACGCCTACGACAACACCATTGCCTATACCGATCATTTTCTGTCGACGATCATCGACGCGCTGAAAGCGCGCGAGGGCCGACTGGACGGCACGATGATCTACATGTCCGACCATGGCGAATCCCTTGGAGAGAACGGCCTCTACCTGCACGGCGCCCCCTACCTGATTGCGCCGAAACAGCAGACGCATGTCCCGTTCGTTCTGTGGCTCGGCGCACAAGACAGAGCCACGGTCAACACGGCCTGCCTGCGCCAACGTGCCGGCGAACCGGCGTCGCACGACAACCTGTTCCACACCGTGCTGGGATTGATGTCGGTGGCGACGACGGTCTACGATCCGGCGCTCGACGTACTTTCAGGCTGCCGGCCTGCCCCCTCGACCTGAGACTGAACCGGAATGGACGAGGGAACGGCGCCCGATATAGTCTGGACGAGGAGCAATAAACGCGCTGCGGCGCATTCCGGGAGGGCTGCTGCGTGCGGGTGCTGCTGATCGAGGACGACGCCATATTGGGCGAAGCCGTTCGTGACTATGTCGCCGCGGGCGGGCACGCGGCCGACTGGGTGCGGACGCTCGAAGATGCCAAGTCGGCGACCAAGGCAGTCAAATACGGTCTCATCCTCCTCGATCTGCGTCTGCCGGACGGGAGCGGCATCGGCTTCTTGAAGGACCTGCGCGAAGCGGGTGACGGCACGCCGGTGATCATCCTGACGGCGCACGACCAGATCTCCGACCGTATCGAGGGGCTCAACAGCGGAGCGGACGACTATCTGGTCAAGCCCTTCAATCTCGGCGAGTTGTCGGCGAGAATGCTCGCGGTGGCACGGCGCTACGGCGGCAACCCGTCCCCCGTCGTACGGCTTGGCGATCTGGAGATCGGCCAGGCCGACCGCCGCATCGTTCGCGACGGCCGCGAAATCGTGCTGTCGGGCAGGGAATGGGCCGTCCTGGATGCCCTGCTCGCCCGCTCGGGCGCCATCGTCTCCAAGGCGCAGATCGAGGAGGCGCTTTACGCCTTCGGCTCGGAGATCGAAAGCAACACCGTCGAGGTCTATGTGAGCCGCGTGCGCAAGAAGCTGGGGCACGACTACATCCTCACCATTCGCGGCGTCGGCTATAGGCTTGGGATGCAGGCATGAAGGAACCCAGCATCACCCGCCGGCTGACGCTGTCGCTCGCCGCCGCGCTGGCCGGTTTCTGGCTGCTGGCGACCACCCTCGGCGTCATGGTGATGCAGGACGAGTTCGGCGAGATCTTCGACGGTGCGCTGCAGGAAACGGCGGAGCGGCTGCTGGTCCTTGTCGCAGACAACGCCACGCCGGACGATGAGGTCGGTTCGGGCGACGCCTACGCAGGCGTGGTCTCGGCCTCCGGCAAGGAGTATCTGATCTACCAGTTGCGCAACGACAGGGGACAGGTGCTGCTGCGCTCCCACGACGCGCCGACGCCACCGTTCGACGTGCCGCTGAAGAAGGGTTTCTGGCGCGACGCGAACTATCGCTACTATACGGCGACGACCGCCGGCGACGGCCGGCTGTACCTGCAGGTTGCCGACGCGCTCGCCAACCGGCGCGAGGCACTGATCGAAGGGGCAATGGCACTGTTCCTGCCGGTGCTTCTTCTCGTGCCGGCCAGCATCGCGCTGGTCTGGTACATCGGCCGCCGGGCGATCGCCCCGATCGACACGCTGCGCCAGGAGATTGGCAGCAAGGACGGCGGCAACCTTGCCGTCATCCCACGCGAGGGCATGCCGCGCGAGCTTTTGCCGATCGTGCGCTCCGTCAACTTGCTGCTCAACCGCCTGAAGGCGGCGCTGGATGCCGAGCGGGAGTTCACTGCCAACAGCGCCCATGAACTGAGGACGCCGATCGCCGGTGCACTGGCGCAGACGCAGGTCCTGATCGACGAGCTTCCGAGCGGACCGAAGAAGGCACGGGCGCGCCAGATCGAGGCGTCGCTGGCCAATCTCAGCCACCTGGCGGAAAAACTGCTGCAGCTGGCCCGGGCCGAGGCCGGGCTCGGCACCGTCGAGACCCCCGTCGACCTGGCGCGGGTGCTGGAGCTGGTCGTTCTCGATTTCCAGCGCGATCCCCGGGTTGCCGGCCGGCTGCGATTGCACCGGTCCGAGGGGGCGTCGCTGCGCTACCCGGCCAGCGAGGACGGCTTTGCGATCGCGTTGCGTAACCTGATCGAAAACGCACTGATCCATGGCGCCGCTGAGGCGCCGGTGGATATCCGGCTCGAGCGGGACGGCGTCGTGCGGATCATCAACGACGGGCAGGTCCTGGCGGACTGGGAGCTGGAGATGATCCGCAAGCGCTTCGGCCGCGGCCGGACGTCGGCCTCGGGCTCCGGGCTTGGCATCTCCATCGCCGAGCGACTGCTGCGCCAGATGAACGCCCGGCTGGAACTGCTGTCGCCGCCCGAGGGCTTGCCGACCGGGTTGGAGGCGCGGATCCGCTTCGACCCGGTCGCGCCGGCCGCCTAAAACCGGTCGCTATCGTTCAGGGTCGCCTGAAGCGCTTCCGGCTCCGCTCCTTCGCATCACCGAGACCGGGCACAGCTTACGCGAAACATGCGCCAAGGCTGCGTTTGCCGCCTCACTGTTCGGACAGCTTGATGTCCGGCGTGTACTCCTTGCCTTCGACCTCCTTCACGACCGCCTGGCCGCACTGCATCTGCTTCGTCTCGGCGTTGTAGGCATAGGTCGGCGAACCGTGCAGCGACCAGCCCTTGTTCAGGGC
The DNA here is from genome assembly GCF_041930185.1 of Mycoplana ramosa. NCBI lineage: Bacteria > Pseudomonadati > Pseudomonadota > Alphaproteobacteria > Hyphomicrobiales > Rhizobiaceae > Mycoplana > Mycoplana ramosa. Next base: position 55,999 of record NZ_JBHEEW010000011.1, read on the forward strand.
CAGCGTCACCTTGTGGCAGAAGGCGGCGTCGTCGGGGCCGGTGAGGAAGCGGTAGACTTTCATGTGCTGCTTTCTTTCTTTTCGATGAGGTCGGCCTTGGCGAGCAGTCGCTTCGCCTGGTCGAGGTGGAGGAGTTCGACCATGCGGCCGTCGAGGTTGATGGCCCCCTTGCCTTCATTTTCCGGCAGGGCGAAGGCCGCCGCAATGGCCGCGGCGTCGGCGAGCGCCGCAGCGGAGACACCATAAGCGCGGTTAGCCGGTTCGATCTGGGCGGGATGAATGAGCATCTTGCCGTCGAAACCCATCTGCCGGCCCTGCTCGCACTCGGCCGCAAACGGCTCGAGGTCGGTGAAGCCGTTGAAGACGCTGTCGATCACGTCGAGGCCGGCGGCCCGGGCGGCGACGAGCGCCTGCATCAGCAGCGGCACGAGAAAGGGCCGTCCGGGGATGTCGGCGATGCCGGTGGCAAGGCGCAGGTCGTTGAGGCCGAGCACAAAGCAATCGAGCCTGCCGCCACTGGTGCGGCCGACCTCGGCGATCTCGGCGAGGTTCAGGATCGCCGCCGGCGTCTCGATCATCGCCCACAGTCGCAGGCTCTCGTCGGCGCCCTGATCGCCCAGCCAGTCGGCAACGGCGCGGATGTCCTGCGGTCCGGACACCTTCGGCACCAGCACCGCATCCGGCCCGCAGGCGAGAACCGCCGCCAGGTCGTGCTGTCCTTCGGGGCCGGAAAACGCATTGACGCGGATGATGCGTTCCTGCGCCGACGCGCGTTGCAGCCCGGCGAAATGCCGCTTCAGCGCCTCGCGCGCCGCAGCCTTCTTCTCCGGCGCGACCGAATCCTCAAGGTCGAAGATGACGCCGTCGCAGGCGAGCGAGGACGACTTCTCCAGCGCGCGGGCGTTGCCGGCGGGCACGCTCAAAAGCGAGCGGCGCAGGCGAAGCGGCTGATAACGGGTCGGCGTGTCCATGACTGCTTTCTGCCTCGCTTTCTCGGAATGGGCAAGCGGTCTTGCCCCTCTGCCGCTTGCCAGCGGTGCGACAGCGTGGCCGCCCGCGCAAGCCTTGCAATGACCACATTCGCTGCCCACATTGAGCGGCAGAGAAAGGGTTATCCATGCACAGCATCCGCTCCATCTTCCTCACCGCCGTCGCAATCGCCGTTGCCGCCGCCACGATCGTCTTCGCCGCTTCGGTCGGCTTGGCGCTGGCCGGGATCGCCTCGCTTGTGATGCTCGGCAGCTGGATCTCGACCAGGCTGCAGCCGACGCCGGTGCGCGCGAAGGCCTATGCCCGCGCCAACAAGCCGGGCCAGCGTGAACCGCGCGTCTGGAATGACGGTCGCGGTACGATCATCGATCTTTGATGGATCCGCTGACGGGATCTGCGCCGCGCTGAAGGCGCGGGCGGGCCCGCCTGCGCCGCGGGTCTTCTCGCCATGGTGGCGCCTGCCAAGATTCTCCTTCAATTCCCCGCCAAAGTGATCTAAACGCAAGCGCGAAACGCTACGCATCGCAATCGAGGTTCACGTCATGGACAAGTTCGTCAAGCTGACCGGCGTCGCCGCGCCGCTGCCCGTGGTCAATATCGACACGGACATGATCATCCCGAAGGACTACCTGAAGACCATCAAGCGCACCGGTCTCGGCACGGGTCTCTTCGCGGAGGCGCGCTACAATGAGGACGGCTCGCCGAACCCGGATTTCGTGCTGAACAAGCCCGCCTACCAGAACGCGTCCATCCTGGTTGCCGGCGACAACTTCGGCTGCGGCTCCTCGCGCGAACACGCCCCGTGGGCCCTGCTCGACTTCGGCATCCGCTGCGTCATCTCGACCTCGTTTGCCGACATCTTCTACAACAACTGTTTCAAGAACGGCATCCTGCCGATCGTCGTCAGCCCCGAGAACCTCGAGAAGCTGATGGACGACGCCAGCCGCGGCTCCAACGCCGTGCTGACCGTCGACCTGGAGGCACAGGAAATCACCGGTCCCGACGGCGGCCGCATCGCCTTCGAGATCGACGCCTTCCGCCGCCATTGCCTGCTCAACGGCCTCGACGACATCGGCCTGACGCTGGAGAAATCAGCCGCGATCGACAGCTTCGAGAAGGCCACCGCTGCCGCCCGTCCCTGGGCCTGACGGCGCGATGATGCCATTCCTGCCGAAGCGGCTCGAAGGCGCGGCCTTCGGGCTGCTGCTCTCCGGATTGATGTCCTGCATCGTTTCCGGTCTTTCGACCGCCCTTTCCGCCGGCGTCACGGCAAACTTCCCGATGCGCTGGATGGGTGCCTGGTTGCCGTCGTGGGGCGTCGCCTTTCCGGCGGTCCTGCTCGTCGCGCCGCTGGTGCGGCGCATCCTCGCCAAAGTCGTCATCCAGGAGGGTTGAGATGCGCAGGCTGATTTCCTCCGGGTCGCCCTTCGAGCGCACCGCCGGTTATTCGCGGGCGGTCGTGCAGGGCGACTGGTGCTTCGTCTCCGGCACGACCGGCTATGACTACGCCACGATGACGATGCCGGAGACGGTGGAGGCGCAGACGCGCAACTGCCTATCGACCATTCGCGGCGCGCTGGAGGAGGCGGGCTTCTCGCTCGCCGATGCCGTGCGCTGCCACTATTATGTCACCGATGCTGCCTTTGCCGACATCGTCTTTCCGATCCTGGGCGAAGCCTTCGGCGAGATTCGCCCGGCGGCGACAATGATCGTCTGCGACCTGATCCGGCCCGAGATGCTGATCGAAATCGAGGTCACGGCGCTGCGGCAGCGCTGAAGGGGTGTCCGGCGGCATCAAGGAGCGAAGGCAAGCGTCTTCCCCACGCGCGGGTTCCGCCGTGGCTTTGCTCCAAGCCTTACTCGGACGGGGCACTGAAAGCTGCCTCATCAAAGTTTAAATGTGTAGCACCTCTCAGTGCCCCGTTCGGCGGTTTCTGCCCGCAAACTCGGTCCTCTGCTGCTCCCATTTTCCAACAACGGGGCCATGTGTGCCACCCCAGGGGCACGTCCGGTGCGCAACTCGGGGAATACCCGCCGTCACCAGAGGGGACCTGTCTTGCAAACCCCCGATGCAGGGACATGCGTCGTTTCCCTGCACCAGGCGCCGGTCCCGCCTCGCCGCGACGCCTCGCGGTGTATCCTTCGGCGGGACGAGGGGCATTGTCGCATCGGAACGCGGCCCGTGGACGCTCCCGCCTCCAGGAATCGATCCTGCCCGAGAGCAGGGCTTCCGGCCACGATTGAATATAGCCCGTAAAAACAACTTGATAAGCAATTCGCATTTTTCGGGCGGGCAGGCGTGCAAGCCGCTGTCTGGGCTCAAATCGTCCCCGATCCGGGGCGTGGTGCCCGCTTCGGCGGCGCTTGCAGCCGCGCTAACGAATTCGTCACTCGAAAAGCCTGCGCGAAGTGCTATATGACGCATAAAGGAGCGCCAATGGCCCGCATTGACCAGACTGAAGATTGGCAGAACCGCCATGCCCCCACGATCAGCACCTTTGAATCGCTGGCGGTGGAGGCCTATGGCAACCTGCCGGAGGAATTCCGTGCGCTGACCGGAAACCTGATCATCGAGATTGCCGATTTTCCGACCGACGACGTGTTCGAGGACATGGCGCTGGAAACGCCGTTCGACCTGCTCGGGCTGTTCGAGGGGCGCGGCATTTCGGAGCGATTTACCGTCGAGACCGGCGAGATGCCCAACCGAATCACGCTCTACCGGCGCCCGATCCTCGACTACTGGGCCGAAAACGAGGAGACGCTGGGCGATATCGTCACCCATGTGCTGATCCACGAGATCGGCCACCACTTCGGCCTTTCCGACGACGACATGGAACGCATCGAGGCCAGCGCCGACCTGGCGGCGGGTTGAGCGGCCGCGCCATCCTTCTTTCGGGCAGCCCGGGCTTGCGGTTCGCCGCGCGTCGCGATCCTTCGGATTCGCTTCCCGCGCTTTAAGTCCTTGTCTTCGCATGTCGTTTCGCCAAGCCGCTGCACATTTTTGCGCGACATCTTTAGCCGGTCGGTCATTTCGATCCGGCGTATTGCGCGTCCGACACGTGTTCCAGCCAATCGGCCGTCTTGCCGTCCAGGGCCTCCTGCAGGGCGATATGGGTCATGGCCGCTTCCGGCGCGGCGCCGTGCCAGTGCTTTTCGCCGGGCTCGAACCAGACGACGTCGCCGGCGCGGATGACGCGCAGCGGATGGCCCCAGCTCTGCGCCAGCCCGCGGCCCGCGGTGACGATCAACGTCTGGCCGAGCGGATGGGTGTGCCAGGCCGTCCTGGCGCCGGGCTCGAAGGTGACGCTGACCGCGCGCAGACGGGCCGGCGCCGGGGCCTCGATGATCGGATCCTGGCGGACACGGCCGGTGAAATAGTCCGGGGAGGGGGTGACGGAGGGGCGGCTGCCGCATGGCTCGATCATCATGACGGTTTCTCCTTCTGTCACCGCGTTACGGCAACGCATCATCCTGCTACGGAAACGCTCGGACGGAAAGACGGGTGCGCGATGCCGCAGGACCTTGCGGCGGGGCCGGCGCGATGCGCCGACCCCCGACTGTCATGCCCTAAAGCGCGTCGCGATCCTTGGGATCCGCCCCCCGCGCCTTGAGTCCCTGCCTTGTCGCAAGTCGTCAGATTTGCCTGACAGGCCTTAAGACGGATTGCGGATGGTAATCGCCGGATTGTGATCGAAGAAGTTGTACGGCATCAGCGTGATGCCCTTCCACATCGTCGACATCACCGGCCAGTCCTCCATGTGCGGCACGTGGTGGAAGCCCATCGTGTACCAGGTGACGATGTCGGTGTCGTGGATGTTGCGGTCCTTCTTCACCCACTCCGGCAGGCTGTCCTTGCCATCGCCCTGGAAGGCGTATTCACCGCCGGCGTAGCGCTCCTTCGGATCGTAGGCCGTGTTCCAGAAGGTGTACTCGATATAGGCGTTGCGGCGGGCCGGCGGGTCGTTGATCACATCGAGCGGCGAGTAGGCGACGCTGTTTTCCGGCAGGATCATGTAGCCGGGGTGGTGGCCGAGCTTGGTTTCCTTGCCCATGTTCATGACGTGGTACATGGCGGGCGTGGCCGGGTTGACCTTGTAGCGGCCCTGAAGCTCCGTCATCGGCATCTCGTCCTTCGTCTCCCAGAAGGTGCGGCGCGGCGTGCCTTCCGGCGCGGTCGCGGGCACGAGACCGGTGCGGGCGAACATGTTGTTCTGTCCGTCGATGTCGAAGTCGAAGCGGAAGTTGAAGAAGTGGTCGTGGTTCGGCGCCACGAGGTTCGGCGCGATCAGCGTGCCGTACTTCGTATCTTCCGCCGCCGTGGCGTCCTTCATCGACGTGGAGGCGACGCCCTTGACGGCATCGAGACCGGTCGCACCGACCATCACGCGCATCATGCCGTTCTGCAGGAAGACGTAGTCGATCAGGTAATCGTAGTTGCCGACCTCCGAGGCCGAGCGGACGACGAGTTCGGTCGCCGGGCGACCCTCCGCCGGCAGCGGCTTGTCCGGCGTCTGGGCGAAGATCTCGTAGTGGCGCCAGGCCGGATCGCCGATGTTGCGCTCGAACACGCAAATCGCGTTCGGGATCTCGACCGGCGAACCGTCGTCGGCGTGGACGACGGCCGGCAGGAATTTTGCGTAGGCCGGGCAGTCGACTCCGGCGGTCAGCGGGCTCAGGAAGATGCCGAAGCCGTATTCGCCGCTGTCCATGTAGGTGCGCCAGTACCAGCCCTCGCTTGGATCCATGTAGGGAACGAAGACTTCGGAGAGACTGGCCTGATAGAGCACCGAGCGCGGACCCTTGCCGTCATTGGCGGTGATTTGCGAAAGCACGACGCCCGGCCGCTTGTCGACCCGCCAGCGGAAGCTCCACATGTCCCAGTTGATCAGGCTGCCATCGAGCGAGAAATTGGCGCCATCGGGCTGCGACAGCGTCGCCGCCCTGATCGGGTCGGCGAGTGCCATATCCTTGCGCGCGGCGATGTCGTCCTGGACGTAGCCCCAGCCGTCTTCCGGCACCGGCACGACGCCGGTGTCGACCACCTTGACCACCGTCTGACTGGTCAGATCGACGGTGGCGAACAGGCCCTCGATCGGCTTTGCATAGAAGTTGCTCTGGGTCGGATTGACGTAGCAGGGCACCTTCATCAGGCGCCTGCCGGCCTCGTCGGGCGTTCCGAACGCGCCGGCGGTCAATGGCAGACAGAAGACATCGTCCGGCTTCAGATTGCGTTTGGCGAGGGCGGCGACGAAGTCGGGGTTCTGCAGCGCCAGGTTCATGGCGCCGAGAAATTCCTCCAGCAACAGCATCGGCTGGCCCGTGACCGGCTCCCACGACAGCACCTTCTTCGTCGTGATGTCGACCTCGCCCTTGAACACGCCCTTGGCGGTCTTGACGTTGACGATGGCGCGGCGGTCTTCCGGGTCGCCGTCCTTCCATTTCAGCACAGCCTCCTTGGCCGGCTCCTGCAGCTCGATCAGCGGAAAGCGGCTATCGGCATCGGTCTTGCCGTCATCCTTGAGGATCTGGACGACGGCGGCGATTTCGGCGGTGGAGAGGCCGTCGAGCGGGTGGGACAGGGCAGCGCCGCTGCCCGCAACCGTGATGACAGCGGCGGCGGCCAGGAACCGGCCGGCCGTGCGCTTGATGAGATCTGGCATGGTGATTTTCCCTCTGGACTTGTTGATGAGCGGCCGGGGACACCAGCCCGGTCGCGCGGCAAGTCTAGCGGGGGGACTTTTTTGCAGTTTGGCATTTTCGGCCAAGTTGCACAAATCGACGCGGGCCTGTCGGCTCGGACGAGCCGATCCCAATGGTCATTCGGGCCAGTTTTCCAGCAATTCGACAAAGCGGGTCAGCCACAGGTTGGTCTGGTGACCGTCGACGGCGCGGTGGTCGATCGTCAGGGAGACGTAGGCCATCGGGCGAATCTGGATCGCATCGACGCCGCCGACCTCGCGCACAACCACGCGCTTTTCCAGTTTGCCGACCCCCAGGATCGCCGTCTGCGGCTGGTTGATGATGATCGGCGAAGCAAACAGCGAGCCGGAGACGCCGTGGTTGGAGATGGTAAAGGTGCCGCCGCGCATGTCCTCGGGCCTCAGCGTGCCGGCGCGGGCACTGGCGGTCAGATCCTGCAGCGCGGTCGCGATTCCGGCCAGCGACAGGTCCTGCGCCCGGCGGACAACCGGCACCACCAGGCCCTTGTCGCCCAGCGCCGTGCCGACGCCGATATTGACGTCGTCGAAAATCTCCAGGTGGTCATCATGCCAGCGGCTGTTGATCTCCGGCACCGCACGCATGGCGGCAGCGGCGGCGGCGACGATGTAGGCGGTATAGGAAAGGTGGCTGCCGCGCGCGGCGAGCGCGGCCTTGTTCGCCTCGCGGTGCTTCCTGATGGCGGAGAAATCCGCCTCGAACACCGCGGTGACATGCGGGGCGACCGTGACCGAGTGGAGCATGTTGCTGGCGATCGCAAGCCGCATCGGCGAGTGCGGGACCGTCCTGCTGCCGCGTTCCACCGGTCCGTCCCGCCCGGAGCGCGGCTCTGCCGGCCGCGGCTCGGGGCGGGCAGGCGGGCTCGGTTCCGGCGGGCGGGAGGCGTCTGCCCGTGCGGCAACGGCCGTCTCGATGTCGATGCGCGTCACGCGCCCGTTCTTGCCGGTACCCGTCACCGCGGCCGGATCGATGCCGTATTGCAGGGCCGCGTGCCGAACCGCCGGCGAGTAGCGCGTGACGTCGGGTGCCGCCGCCGCCGTTTCATGTGAAACAACAGCGGCCGGCGCGTGCCGGCGCGCGTCTTCGGCGCGGATGCGGCCGAGCACCGAACCGGGCCCGGCGTCGGCACCGTTCTGCAGCACGATCTCCGCCAGGATGCCGGCAACGGGGGACGGGACCTCCTGCGTGACCTTGTCCGTTTCCAGTTCCACCAGGGGGTCGTCGACGGCCACCGCCTCGCCCGGCTGCTTGAGCCAGGCGCGCACGACCGCCTTGGTTCCTTCCTGCTCGAGCGGTGCCAGAACGTCCATCAGCGCGGTCATGCTCAGAACTCCACCAGGGTCTGGATCTTTGCGCGGATGCGGTCGACGGAGGGCACGGCCCAGTCGAGCAGCACCGGATTGTGCGGGCTCGGGATGTCGGGCATCGTCCGCCGCGACACCGGCGCGTCGAGGTCCATGAAGGCTTCATCGGCGACGACGGCGGCAATTTCCGCGCCGAAGCCGGCCGTGCCGAGGTCCTCGTGCACGATCAGGCAGCGCCGCGTGCGCCGCACCGAGGCGAGCACCGCCTCGCGGTCCCAGGGCATCAGCGTGCGAAGGTCGATCACGTCGGCGGAGACGCCGTCTGCCGCCTCTTCGCAGCGCGGCACCATCGCGCCCCAGGTGACGATGGTGATGGCGTCGCCCGTTCGGGTGAGGCGAGCCTTGCCGAACGGCAGGGCGAAATCGTCGCCCGGATAGGGCCGGCGCGCCCAGGCATGGTCGAGCATCGCGCGATGCTCGAAGAAGATCACCGGGTCGTTGCCGCGCAGCGCCGTGCGCAACAGCCCGACCGCGTCCTCGGCATTGGAGGGCACGGCGACCTGCCAGCCAGGCTGGTGGACGAAGGCGACCTCGTTCGTCTGGCTGTGCCAGGGATCGCCGCATTTGAAGAAGCCGCCGGGCATGCGCAGCACGATCGGGGCGGCGAAACGGTTGTTGGTCCGCCAGCGGATCGTGCCGCAATCGTTGATCTGTTCGGTAGCCGGCTCAGCATACTTGCGGAACTGGATCTCCGGCACCGGCACCAGCCCGGCCAGCGCCATGCCGACGGCACGGCCGACGATGCCCTCCTCCGACAGCGAGGTATCGAACACCCGCTCCTTGCCGAATTTCTCCTGCAGGCCGAGCGTGACCGCGTGCACCCCGCCCTTCGGACCGACGTCCTCGCCGAACAGGACGACGCGCTCATTGATCGAAAGCTCATGGTCGAGCGTGCGGCGGATCGCCGTCACCATGTTGATGCGCTGGCCGTCGCCGGCCGGTTGATCGCGCGCCTTCGGGGCAACGTAGCCAAAACCGTGCTGGCCGCCCATTTGCTGCATCTCGCCCTCGAAGAAGATGTGGCGTGTGACGGTTTGCGGGTCGGCGGCCGGCCGGGCCTCCGCGGCCGCGCGGGCGGCCTCGGCTGCGGCGGCTGCTTCCGCCGCAGAGCCTTGCCACTCCTCAACGCTCATCACGGCGGGAACGAGATAGTCCTTCAACCGCGGCAGTGGATCGCGGGCCCACTCGGCCCGCACCACATTCTCGCTCTTGTAGGCCTGTGTGTCCTGGAAGCTGTGACCTTCGAGGCGCGGCACGGTCAGCCGCAAAAGCGCCGGCGCGCGGTTTTCTCGGACGAAGTCCACCGCCTCCGTCGTCAGCCGCGCGGCCTCGGCCGGGTCGCAGCCGTCGCCATCGAAAATCTCGAGGTTCTGCCAACCGGCAAGGTTGGCGGCGATGTTGCCGCCCGGGGTCTGCAGGGTGGAGGGAACGGAGATGCCGTAGCCGTTGTCCTCGATGTAGAACAGCATCGGCAGGGTTTGCGTGGTGGCCATCGTCAGCGCCGACCAGAAGCCGTTCGAGGCGACCGAGCCGTCGCCGCCGAGCGCGACACCGATGGCACGGTTATAGTCCGGCTTTTTCAGCACCGTGCAGTAATATTCGATCGCCTGCGCCCAGCCGGCCGTCGGCGTGTATTGCGAGCCGACGCCGCCGCACATGGGCAGTGCCGAGGCGCCGTGACGGTTCGGGTAGTTGAACACGACGCCGATGTCGCGGCCATCCGAATAACCGCCAGCCCGGCCCATGGCCGAACCGAGCGCGTCCGCCGGATCGACGCCGAGCGCCAGGAGGAGAGGGCGGGAGCGATAGTAGCCGCATGCACCGTCATGCCGCTCCGTCAGCCGGCAGCCGAGCAGGATCTGCGCCAGGTCGTGGCCGCGGGCGGAGAACTGGTAGAGCAGCTTTTTTTCCGGCATCAGCCGCGTCTCTTCCATTTCGTCCAGGGTGCGGGAAAGCTGCATCAGATAGGCGATGCGCTTCCAGTCGATCGTCTCGTCCGGCGCGTTGCGAACGACCCGTCTCAGCGCTGCCTGTGCCATCTCGCCTTCCTCCTCCGCACTGCAATCCCATACGAAATACTAATAGGCCTTGGCCGCGCGTTCCTTTCAGAATTCGACCTGATCGGTATATCTTTGAAACAGACGTTTCACATGGGGAAGAAATCGGATGAACCATATCGAGCTTGATGCCGTCGACCGGCAGATCATCCGCGTGCTGCAGCACCAGGCCGACATCAGCCACGCCGCCCTGGCCGAGAAGGTTGGCGCCTCGAGCGCGTCGTGCTGGCGGCGGATCAAGGCGCTGGAGGCCGCCGGCGTGCTTGGAAAAACCGTGCGCCTGGTGGAGCCGGAGGCGATCGGCCGGGGGCTGAACGTCTTCTGCCAGGTGCGGATGAAGAGCCACGACCCCATTGCCCGGCGGGATTTCGAGCGGTTCGTCGAGAGCCATGACGAGGTGCTCGAATGCTACTCGATGTCGGGCGAATGGGACTATCTGCTGCGCGTGGTGGCGGCGGACGTACGCGACTACGAGCGGCTTCTGATGCACGGCATTCTCACCCATGAGGCGGTCGCGAATTCATCCTCGCATTTTGCCCTCAAGAGCGTGAAGTACACGACGGCACTGCCGGTTTAGGGTCCGTCTTGCCGAGGCTGGCGGCGCCGGATCTTTGCAGATCCTGCGCTCTTCCGTCGACTATCGTCGGACACTCCCGCGTCCGGGAGCAGGCGCGGCTTTGTGATCGCTCCAGTTCAAATTGCCGTTGACTCTTGCCCGGCGTTCTGGAATCCATAAGAACATAACAGGAACAAACAGAGGAACGAACGTCATGGCAACGCCTGCCCTGGCGCAGAGGCGGCTTTTTGCCCTGCGTGAGACGATCGCCCGCATCGAGAACGCCGATCACCCTGGCCTCGCCCGGCGCAAACGCCACTGGCAATGGGATGAGCAGGGGGCGCAGCCCGTATCCGAATCCGGCGAAACAGACGGCCTCGACGCCGTTTTCGATGGCAATCTCCCGGCCTGCGGTCTTGTCGAGATCCGCAATGCGCAGACCCGCGATATGGGGGCTGCGACCGGCTTCTCCCTGGCCCTGGCCGCGCTTCGGCAGGACCGGGGCGAGAAGGGCGAGGGCGCAACGCTCTGGATCGGCCAGGCGATGGCATTCTCCGAGGCCGGCACCCCCTACGCTCCGGGCCTGAGAAGGCACGGCCTCGATCCGACCCGCGTGCTTCTTGCCAGGCCGCGCACGATCGCGGACGCGCTCTGGATGGCGGAGACGGCACTCGGCGTCCCGGCCTTTTCGACCGTCATCCTGGAGATCCGCGGCAATCCCGCCGGCTTCGGCCTGACCGAAAGCCGCCGGCTGCAACTGCGGGCGCGGGAGAACGGCATCCTGCTCCTGCTTCTGCGCCAGGCCGGCGAGGAGGAGGCGAGCAGCGCGCTCTGCCGGCTGCGCATCGATCCGGCCCCGGCCGGCGAACGCCCATTGCCGGACGGAACGACGCTTGAAGGCAGCATCGCCAATCCCGTCTTCCTGGTCACGCCGGAGAAGAGCAAGACCGCCGACCCGGTCGGCATCCTCCTGGAGTGGAATTCCCATGACCGCCGCTTTCACCGCCTCGAGCCCCGCCCTGCCGTTTCTTCCGAAGAGCGGCGACCAGCGGATCCTCTGTCTGTGGTTTCCCTACCTGGCCGCCGATCGCGTGGCGCGGCAGCGCTGGGGTCGGTCGTGGCTTTCAAGGGCGCGTCCTGAGCATCCGCCGGTCGCCTTCGCCGGCCGCAGCGACAATGCCATGCGGCTCGCCTTCCTCGACCGCGAAGCCGAACGGATCGGCCTGCGCAAGGGGCAGGGCGTCACAGAAGCGCGGGCGATCTGTCCGGCGCTGGACATCCTGCCTGCCGATCCGGCCGCGGACCGGGCCCTGCTCGAGGCACTGGCCGACTGGTGCGACCGCTACACGCCGCTCGTGGCGCTGGAGGGCGCGGACGGCCTCTATCTCGACATCACCGGCTGCACCCATCTCCATGGCGGCGAGCGGGCGCTGCTCGATGACGTGCTGTCGCGCCTGTTTTCGCTCGGCATCGAGGCGCGCGGGGCGATCGCGTCCACCCCCGGCCTTTGCTGGGCGGCCGCCCATTTCGGCGATGGCGGCGTGATCGATGCCGATGCGGCGCAGGCTGTGCTCGCTCGCCTGCCGGTCGAAGCCCTGCGCCTGCCCGAGGACGTGCTCGGGCCGCTCGGCCGGGTCGGGCTGAAGTCGATCGGCGATCTCCTGCCGCTGCCACGCGCGCCGCTCGCCCGCCGCTTCGGCCCCCTGCCGCTCCTCCGGCTCGACCAGGCGCTGGGCCTGGAGGACGAGCCGATCTCGCCGCGCTTGGCCGTGCCGATGCTGTCGGCGGAGCGGCGGCTGTTCGATCCCGTCCAGTCCGAGGAAGACATCCTTGCGCTTGCCACCCACCTTGCCGGCAGCTTGAAGGAGGGACTCGAGCGGCGCGGCGAGGGCGGGCGCCTGTTCGCGCTGCTGCTGTTCCGGGTGGACGGCCGCGTCTTCCGCCTCCAGGCCGCCACCTCGGCGCCCCTCAGAGACCCGGAGCGGATCGCCGTGCTCTTCCGCGAGCGGCTGTCGGCCGTGCATGACGACCTTGATGCCGGCTACGGTTTCGAGATCATCCGGCTCTGCGTTCTCGCAAGCGAGACCTTCGCGGCGATGCAGCAGGATTTTGCCGCCGGCACCGGCGAGAGCCGGTCGCTTTCGGGCTTTGCCGACCGGATCGTGGCCCGCTTCGGTCCGGAGAGCCTGCTCGCCCTCACCCTGCCGGAAAGCCATGTGCCGGAGCGCGCCGCACGCCTGACGCCCGTCGCCGATCACTGGGAGAGCGAGCGGGCCGTCGGCCGGAGCGCAAAGCCGGCACCCGCGACGGCCCCCCTCGGCGATCGCCCGCTGCGCCTGTTCGCACCGCCCGAGCCGGTCGAGACCGTGGCGGGCGTGCCGGAGGATGCGCCGAAGACCTTCCGCTGGCGCCGCAGCTTTCATCGGATCACCAGCACGGAAGGGCCGGAGAGGATTGCCGGCGAATGGTGGATCGACGGCGAGGACCAGCCGGCCCGCGACTATTTCCGCGTCGAGGACGAGGCCGGCCGCCGCTACTGGCTTTTTCGCGAAGGAGCGTATGGTGCGCAGCCGCAGCTCCCGCGCTGGTTCATCCACGGGGTCTTTGCATGAGCGGCCCGCCTGCCTTCTTCGAACTCGGTGCCCGGACCAGTTTTTCCTTCCTCGAGGGTGCCGCCCCTGCCGAGGCCATGGTGGAGGCGGCCAGCCGGATCGGCCTTTCCGGCCTCGGCATCGCCGACCGCAACACGGTTGCCGGGGTGGTGCGGGCGCACTCCAAGGCACGGGTCGAAGGTCTGCCCTTCTGTCCCGGTGCCCGCCTCGTCTTTGCCGACGAGACGCCCGACGTCCTCGCCTATCCGCAAAACCGGCGGGGCTGGGCCCGCCTCTGCCGTCTGTTGAGCTTGGGCAACCTGCGCGCGACCAAGGGCGAGTGCCTCCTTTACCTGCCCGACCTTCTGGAATGGCAGGCGGACCTCCAGCTCATCGTCATGCCGGCTGCCGGCCGGCCCCAGCCGGAGCGCCTGCGGCCCCTGCTTGCGCGCCTGCGCGAGAGCGCCGGCGACCGGCTCTATCTGGCGCTGGTCCCGCGCCGCGACGGCTTCGACCGGCATGACCTTGCCGCGCTGGCGCAGCTCGCCCGCGAGAACCGCATCCGGCCGATTGCCACCAACGATGTGCTTTACGATGTCGCGGAGCGCCGGCCGCTCGCCGATGTCGTCGCGGCCATCCGCCTGAGGACGCCGATCGCAGAACTGGGCTTCCACCGGCAGGCCAATGCGGAGCGACACCTGAAGGACCCCGCCGAGATGGCGCGGATTTTACGCGACCATCCCGAAGCGATCGTCAATACGGCGCATTTCTTCCGCGGGCTTCGCTTCGACCTGGAGGAGCTGAGCCACCAGTATCCGGACGAATCCGATGCCGGCATGACCCCGGCCGAGACGCTGCTGCGCTTGGTGCGCGAGGGCGGGGCCAGGCGCTATCCCGAAGGTATCCCGGCCAAGGTCGAGGAACGGCTGGCCTATGAACTGGCGCTGATCAGCAGGAAGAGGTACGAGCCCTACTTCCTGACCGTGCACAAGCTGGTGACCTTTGCCCGGAGCAAAGGTATCCTTTGCCAGGGCCGGGGTTCGGCCGCCAATTCCTCGGTCTGCTATTGCCTCGGCATCACCGAGGTTGACCCGAACCGGTTCACGCTGCTGTTCGACCGCTTCATCTCCGAGGACCGCGACGAGCCGCCGGACATCGACGTCGATTTCGAGCACGAGCGGCGCGAGGAGGTCATCCAGTACATCTACAAGACCTACGGCAAGGAACATGCGGGACTGGCGGCAGCCGTCATCAGCTACCGCGGCCGCTCGGCCGGCCGCGAGGTCGCCAAGGCTTTCGGTCTGTCGGAGGATGTCCAGTCGGCCCTGTCGGGCTCGATCTGGGGCTGGGGACGCTCATCCTTCTCCGAGACACAGGTCAAGGCGGCCGGCCTTAACATGGGTGACCCGACGACGATGCAGGTGCTTGCCTATGCCGGGCAACTGATGGATTTTCCCCGCCATCTTTCGCAGCATGTCGGCGGCTTCCTCATCACCCGCGACCGGCTCGACGAGGTCGTGCCGATCATGCCGACGGCCATGCCCGGCCGCTACATGGTGGAATGGGACAAGGACGACCTCGACACGCTGAAGCTCTTGAAGGTCGATGTGCTGGCGCTCGGGATGCTGACCTGCATCGCCAAGGCGTTTTCGCTGCTGGAAACCCATTACGGCAAGCGCACAACACTGGCGGCGATTTATCCGGACCAGAGAAGCGAGGTCTACGACATGATCTGCCGGGCCGACACGCTCGGCGTCTTCCAGATCGAAAGCCGGGCGCAGATGAGCATGCTGCCGCGTCTCAGACCCCGGGAATTCTACGATCTCGTCATCGAGGTGGCGATCGTCCGCCCCGGTCCGATCCAGGGCGATATGGTCCATCCCTACCTGAAGCGGCGGGAGGCCGTCAGGGCGGGCGGGACGATCCGTTATCCGAGCAAGGAACTGGAGCATGTGCTGGAGCGCACGCTCGGCGTGCCACTGTTCCAGGAGCAGGCGATGCAGATCGCCATCACCGCCGCCGGCTTTTCCCCCGCCGAGGCCGACCGGCTGCGCCGCGCCATGGCGACCTTCAAGCGCACCGGCACGATCGGCAGCTTTCGCGACAAGATGATCGAGGGCATGGTCGGCAAGGGCTACGCGCGGGCGTTCGCGGAGCGCTGCTTCCGCCAGATCGAGGGCTTCGGTGAGTACGGCTTTCCGGAGAGCCACGCCGCCTCCTTCGCGCTGCTGGTCTATGCGTCCGCCTGGCTGAAGGCCTATTATCCGGACGTGTTCTGTGCGGCGATCCTGAACTCGCAGCCGATGGGTTTTTATGCGCCGGCGCAACTCGTGCGCGATGCGCGCGAACACGGGGTCTCGATCCTGCCGGTCGACGTGAACCATTCCGCCTGGGATTGCCTGCTGGAGGGCACGGGCCCGTTCGACCCCGCCGCGATCGCCCCGCGCCACCGCCAGATGGCCGGGGTGATCCGCTCGAAAAAGGCGGTGCGGCTGGGGTTCCGGCTGGTCAAGGGCCTGAGGGAGACGGACATGGCAAGTCTTGCCGCCCGTCGCGGCACCGGTTATCGCTCGGTGCGCGACCTCTGGCTTCGCTCCGGCCTGTCGCGCAGCGTTCTGGAGCGTCTTGCCGACGCCGATGCCTTCAGGTCGATGGGCCTCGATCGACGACAGGCGCTCTGGGCGGTCAAGGCTCTCGACGACGGAGACGCGGCGGCCGCGCTGCCGCTTTTCGACCGGGCGGAAACGGACGAGTTGCGGCCCGAACCGCCGGTCCGGCTGCCGAAAATGCCCGACGGCGAACAGGTCATCAACGACTACCGCTACCTGACGCTTTCGCTCAAGGCTCATCCGGTTTCCTTCATGCGCGCCGATTTCTCCCATAAGGGGATCTCGCCGAACAACGCGCTTGAGACGGTGGCAAAGGGCAGCACCGTCACCGTGGCCGGGCTGGTGCTGGTGCGGCAGCAGCCGGGGTCGGCCAAGGGGGTCGTCTTCATGACGATCGAGGACGAAACGGGAATCGCCAACATCATCGTCTGGCGCAGGATGGTGGAGAGATATCGCGGCGTCGTGATGGGGGCGCGGCTCGTCAAGGTACGCGGCCGGCTGCAGCGGGAAAGCGGCGTCATCCACGTGGTTGCCGACCACCTGGAGGACATGACCGGAATGCTCGGCCTGCTGAAAGGCGAGTTGCACAGTTTCGGGGCCATGAGCCGGGCCGACGAGGTTCTTCATCCGGTGGACGGGGATGGGCGGGCGAAACGGGTGCTGCGACAGTTGCGCCTGGAAGGAAAAGACCTGACCCAGACGCGGGAGGCAAAGTCGGTGCTGCAGCAGGCTGCAGACGTGATGCCGAAGGGCCGCAACTTCCACTGACGGCAACCCATACCTGCATCTTCATGCGCTGCCCCACCAACCGGCCGATCTGGCGCAACAAAAAGTGATCACCAGGTGAACCCTCTATTGCCACGGCACGCCATCCTGACGCGGCCTCCAACATTTTGAAAACGCGACAAATTTGTTCATGTTTAGAATGACTGTAAACAAATGCGTCAGCAACGCGACCCGTTATATCTTGACAGCAATTATCCCCTTTTGCTTAATCGCCGAAACTCAGGGCATTGCGCATGGCAGGCAGGACAGATGCTGGTTTGCAGCTGCAACTTCATTAGCGAAAAAGAGATCGTCGACGTCATCAACGAACTCCTCGACCAGGACTGCTGGCAATTGATCGTGCCGGCAAAGGTCTATCACGCGATGGAAAAGCGTGGCCGCTGCTGCGGCTGCTTCCCCAATGTCGCCGACATCATCGTGCGCACGACCGAGCAGTACCATGCCGGGCGCCCCTCGACGGACGCAGAGATATTTGATTTCATGATCCGCCTCAGACAGCTCCACGAAGACAACAGGAGAGCGGACCTTGAAAGGCGACATAAAAGTCATCGAGCAGCTTAACGAAGCGCTTTTTCTCGAACTCGGCGCCGTCAACCAGTACTGGCTCCACTACCGTCTCCTCGAGGACTGGGGATATACGCTTCTCGCCAAGAAGGAGCGGGAGGAATCGATCGAGGAAATGCACCACGCCGACAAGCTGGTGGCCCGCATCATCTTCCTCGAGGGCCATCCCAATCTGCAGACCCTTGCCCCGCTGCGCATCGGCCAGAACGTTCAGGAAGTCCTGGAAGCCGACCTCGCCGGCGAGTACGCCGCCCGCACCGCCTACAAGAATGCACGCGACATCTGCCACGGCGCCGGCGACTACGTCAGCATGAAGCTCTTCGAGGAACTTCTCAGCGACGAGGAAGGCCACATCGATTTCCTCGAGACGCAGCTTGGCCTGCTGAAGCAGCTTGGCATCGAAAGATACGGCCAGCTCAACGCCGCGCCGGCCAACGAAGCGGAATAGTCCCAACCACCGTTTTCAGGCGTAGGACCCGTCGGAGACCTGCGCCGCGATCCGCGGCCGCTCTTTAGCCGTGCCGCATCACCGTGCCGGGCGAACGCACAAGGATAAACCCACAGAACCGCGACCGCTTTGTCGCCACACGCGGTGCAATCCGGCAGCGCACGCACTTGCTCCCGCCACTGCAAACAAGTGCCGTGCGTGACAGTGGAACGGGCGCATGGCATAGGAAGGCCCGCAACCCACCGGGCATTCCTCCTCATGATACGCATCGACAACATCAGCAAGTCCAACAGCCACCGCATCCTCTACATCGAAGCCTCGGCCGCCTTGAACCGTGGCGAGAAGATCGGGCTCGTCGGACCAAACGGCGCGGGCAAGACGACGCTTTTCCGCATGATCACCGGCGAGGAGCAGCCCGACGAGGGGCAGGTCTCGGTCGATAAGGGCATCACCATCGGTTATTTCGACCAGGATGTCGGCGAAATGGCCGGCCGTTCGGCCGTCGCCGAGGTGATGGAGGGTGCCGGCCCGGTCAGCGCCGTGGCCGCGGAACTGCGCGAGCTCGAGGCGGCCATGTCGGATCCGGAGCGAATGGAGGACATGGATGCGATCATCGAACGATATGGCGAGGTGCAGGCGCGCTACGAGGAACTCGACGGCTATGCGCTGGAGGGGCGGGCGCGCGAAGTGCTGGCGGGGCTCGGCTTCGCCCAGGAGATGATGGACGGCGACGTCGCCAAGCTGTCCGGCGGCTGGAAGATGCGCGTGGCGCTCGGCCGGATCCTGTTGATGCGGCCCGACGTCATGCTGCTCGACGAACCGAGCAACCATCTCGATCTCGAAAGCCTGATCTGGCTGGAATCCTTTCTGAAGGGCTATGACGGCGCGCTGCTGATGACGTCGCACGACCGGGAGTTCATGGACCGGATCGTCACCAAGATCATCGAGATCGATGCCGGCGCACTGACGACCTATTCAGGCGACTACGGTTTCTACGCGGCGCAACGGGCGCTGAACGAAAAGCAGCAGCAGGCGCAGTTCGAGCGCCAGCAGGCGATGCTGGCCAAGGAGATCAAGTTCATCGAACGCTTCAAGGCCCGGGCGTCCCACGCCTCGCAGGTGCAGAGCCGGGTAAAGAAGCTGGAAAAGATCGACCGCGTCGAGCCACCGCGCCGCCGCCAGACGGTCGCCTTCGATTTCCCGCCGGCGCCGCGTTCCGGCGAGGACGTCATCAGCGTCAAGAATGTGCACAAGGCCTATGGCAGCCGCACGATCTATGCCGGCCTGGACTTCATGGTCCGCCGTCGCGAACGCTGGTGCATCATGGGGATCAATGGCGCCGGAAAATCGACGCTGCTCAAGCTGGTCACCGGCACAACCGCACCGGACGCCGGCAGCGTGTCGATCGGCGCCAGCGTCAAGCTTGGCTATTTCGCCCAGCACTCGATGGACCTGCTCGACGGTGACAGCACGATACTGCAATGGCTGGAAGAGCGCTTTCCCAAGGCAGGGCAGGCACCGCTCCGGGCGCTCGCCGGGTGTTTCGGCTTTTCCGGCGATGACGTCGAAAAGCGATGCCGGGTACTCTCCGGCGGCGAGAAGGCCCGACTGGTGATGGCGGCGATGCTGTTCGATCCGCCGAATCTCCTCGTCCTCGACGAGCCGACGAACCACCTCGACCTCGATACGAAGGAAATGCTGATCAAGGCGCTCTCGGCCTATGAGGGCACCATGCTGTTCGTTTCGCACGACCGTCATTTCCTCGCGGCCCTGTCGAACCGGGTGCTGGAACTGACGCCGGACGGGATCCAGCAATATGGCGGCGGCTACACCGAATATGTGGCGCGCACCGGGCAGGAAGCGCCGGGTCTGCGCGGATAACGCGACGCTCAAGGGATGCGGCTCAGGCCGCTATCGCCGGGGGAAACCTTTAGATGCAGGTGGCTCCGGCGTCATTCGAAACCGGAGCCCGGGTTTGCCCGCGCCACGAAGCGCGTCGCGCGCTTCATTTTATTCTTCGAATCCCGAAACCGGCGCCTCTTGCGGGGGCCAAATCCTAGTGGCGGAAGTGACGCATGCCGGTGAAGACCATCGCCACACCGGCGTCGTCGGCTGCGGCGATCACCTCGGCGTCGCGCATCGAGCCGCCCGGCTGGATCACGGCGGTGGCGCCGGCCGCAATCGCCGACAACAGCCCGTCTGCAAACGGCAGGAAAGCCTCGGAGGCGACGGCCGAGCCGCGGGTCAGCGGCTCGGGCAGGCCCATCGCCTTTGCCGCTTCCTCCGCCTTGAGCGCGGCTATGCGCGCCGAATCGACGCGGCTCATCTGGCCGGCGCCGATGCCCGCGGTCTGTCCGTCCTTGGCATAGACGATCGCGTTCGATTTGACGTGCTTGGCGACCTTGAAGGCAAATTTCAGGTCCTCGAGCTCTTGCGCCGTCGGCGCCCGCTTGGTCACGACCTTCAGCTCCAGGTCCTCCACCATGCCGTTGTCGCGGGTCTGCACCAGAAGGCCGCCCGACACGGTTTTGGCCGTGAGACCGGGGGTCCGGGGGTCCGGCAGGCCGCCCGTGACGAGGAGGCGCACATTCGGCTTGCCGGCCATCACCGCGCGCGCGGCGTCATCGGCATCCGGCGCGATGACGACCTCGGTGAAGAGCTTGACGATCTCCTCGGCCGTCTCGCCATCAAGGGTCTGGTTCAGCGCGATGATGCCGCCGAAGGCCGAGACGGGATCGCACGCCAGCGCCCGCACGTAGGCTTCTTTCAAGCTCGGCGCCGTCGCGACGCCGCAGGGATTGGCGTGCTTGATGATAGCGCAGGCCGGGCCGTTCTCCGGCAGGAACTCGGCGACGAGCTCGAACGCCGCGTCCGTGTCGTTGATGTTGTTGTAGGAAAGCTGCTTGCCCTGCAGGAGCGTGGCGGTTGCAACGCCGGGACGGTTGTCGCCGGTGACATAGAATGCCGCCTTCTGGTGCGGATTTTCGCCGTAGCGCATCTCCTCCTTCAGCACGCCGCCCACCGTCCGGTAGGACGGCGTTGCGATATCGAGCGCTTCGGCGAACCAGTTGGAAATGGCCGTGTCATAGGCCGCGGTACGCGCGAACGCCTTTGCCGCCTGGCGCTGGCGGAAGGCGTAGGAGGTCGCCCCCGTCGCAAGCTCCTCAATCAGGGCCGGATAGTCGGCGGGATCGGTGACGATCGTCACATAGGCGTGGTTCTTGGCCGAGGCGCGAATCATCGCCGGACCGCCGATGTCGATGTTTTCCACCGTTGTCGGGTAGTCCCCGCCCTTGGCGCGAACCTCCTCGAACGGATAGAGGTTTATGACGGCGAGGTCGATCGCCTCGATCCCATGCGCCTTCATCGCCTCGACATGATCCGCATCGTCACGGATCGCCAGCAGGCCGCCATGTACATTCGGGTGAAGTGTCTTGACGCGGCCGTCCATGATCTCCGGAAAGCCCGTGACCTGCGAGACATCGGTGACCGCCAGGCCGGCATCGCTCAACGCCTTGTGCGTGCCGCCGGTGGACAGGAGACGGACGCCCTGGCCGGCAAGTGCGCGTGCGAGGTCGACGATGCCCGTCTTGTCGGAAACGGACAGAAGCGCGGTCCTGACCTGAACGCGATCGGGGGCGGGAATTTTCTTGGAGGCGACGGCCATGGGGTATCTCCGGGAGTAGGGGCCGGCGGCCAAGCATGTCGCCGGCGGAGTGCATGCGCCCCGTTAACATAGCCGGGCAGGCGAGGAAACCGACAATTTCGGGGCTTCAGCGCCGTTCGCGCCGCATCAGCCACTGGGCCTCCGGAACGCCCGCCAGCGGCATGGTCAGCGTCAACTGACGGGCGGCGCGGACGCCGGTAGGATCGGCAAAGAAAACATCCTCCTCCTCGACGACAGCGACATCGAGGCAGGAGAAGACCCAGCTCTCGCCATCATGGGCGACAAGCCTGACCTCGTGTTCGCTCACAGGAACGATGCGGATCGCCGGATGGATGTGAAAACGCACGACCGCGATGTCCTTGCCGCCCGCGGGCACCTCCCCGTGGGGCTTCATGAAGCGTTCCCGCCCGCGAATTTCGGTGCCCGCGGCGTTCAGATAGATGTCGCGTTCGTAAAGCAGGCCGAAATTGTCGAGATAGCCGTCATGGCTGGCCTTCAGGCCCTCGGAGCCGTCGTTTCCGTCGTAGCGCGAGACCCGGATGTTCGATGCGCCCCCGAAGACGACCGGGCCGAGATAGCGGGAGGCGGAAATGCGCGCCGACGAGGTATCGTTCAATGTCGCCACGGTATGGGCAGCGGTTGCCCGCGACAATTGCCGGATCGCGTCGCCGGCGAAGCGCGGCAGACCCGAATTGACAAGGTACCGGTGCCGGCCCGACGACATCTCCAGGGACAGGCAACCGGCCGTCGCCGACGTCGAAAGCGGGACGGAGAGCGGCTTGCCCGTATCGACGATGATGGTGGTGTCACCTGCGGCGATCCGTTCGTAACCGGTTTGCGGCAGGCCGCGAAAGGGAACGCCGGCGGTCTCGTCGTAGCGCAGCACCGACAGCAGTTCGTTTGCCATCGTGTAGGTGGCGCCGTTGAACAGGGCGAGCTCCCCGCCCTGATGGCGGAAGAAGCGCAGCGCCGGATAGATGCGGTCAATGCAGGGAATAAGCCGTTGCGGGACGTCGTGGCCGAGATTGACGTAGGTCTGCCGAAGCGGCAGCAGGTCGAACAGCAGGTCCAGGCCGACGCGGGGATTGCGGGAAACATGGCCGCCATCGGCGAGAATCTGCCGATCCAGTTCGCGATCCAGGTGTCGGGCGGCGCGACGGATCGTCGAGCCGGAATTCGGCATGGCGATCGAGGCCATCGCCAGTGCGATGCGCGCGCGCAGCCGCGTCTCGCCTTCGCGCGTCGTATCGGCGATGTGCCGCAGGTAGCGAACCTGGAAGGCGAGGCTCTTCAGTAACCGTCGGTAGAAGGAATAATCGGCATCGCGCAGGACGACGGGAGAATGGGAAAGCCAGGCGATGATGCGCTCGGCGATGACTTCGGGTCGCCAGGCGATGCCGGCGATGACACGACCGTGGGTCTCGATCCAGTCGCCGACGACCACGCGCACGACGGACGGGGCCGTTTCCTTGTCGGCGATGCGCATGTGCCGGAGCCAGCCGAAGGAATGCAGCCGGCAGGCAAACTCCTCGGAGGGAAGTTCCAGCGCGAAGGGCGATTCGCCGTCACATTCGAGCATTCGCCCCGCCAGGGGAAACCGGCCGGCGATGATTTCCTCGGCCGTGAAGGAATCGGCCGGCCGCAGATCCGTCGGCGCCACCAGCAGCTTGTCCGGCGTGCGGCCGGCAAAGCGCAGCGCCGATACGCGTCCGACGGCCAATCGCCGCGAAAAGCGCCGCCACGTCTCACGCCCATACAGATAGGCAAGCCGCTGCTGGTCTGAAAGCCGCATGGTTAATAAACTCTTTCCCGCCGCCCATTGGTAGGCACAGGATGCCGTTGCGTCAATTCGCCGAGTGCTGCGGCGTTGTTGATCGGCGGATTGCCGGATCGGGAAATTGCGGTTGACCGCCCGCTACGCCGCGTCCTGCGCTCGCACGACGCGCATTGCCTCATTGCTGCCGCCGCAGCAGGACGGCATAGAAGCCATCCAGTCCGCCGGCAGTCACGGCATCGCCAGCCAGCATCGCCGGCGTGGCGCGAAACTCGCCGAGCGGCGAGATGGCCTCCTCCAGGCCCGGCCATTCAGCGGGATCGATGGCGACCCGCGACCAGCCCGGATTGTCGGACAAGACGCGGACGGTCACCTCCTCGCCCTCCCGCGGGTCGAGCGAGCAATTGGAGAAGACGAGATGACCGCCGGGCCTCACCAGCGTCAGCGCATGCCGAAGCAGCTTCTCCTGCAGTTGCGCGAGCTTTGCGATGTCCTGCGGCCCCTTCGTCCAGAGCACATCCGGATGGCGCCGGATCGTCCCGGTCGACGAGCAGGGCGCGTCGAGGAGAACGGCATCGAAGAGGCTGTGGGGACGGAAATCGAGAAGGTTCGTCTCGATGGTCGTGGCCGACAGGCCGAGACGATCGAGATTGGCCCTGAGGCGCTTCAGCCGATTTGCATTCTGGTCAAGGGCTGTGACCTCCGCGCCGGCGAGCGCCAGCTGCGCGGTCTTGCCGCCAGGCGCGGCGCACAGGTCGACCACCCTTTGTCCGGCGAGCGACGGAAACAGCCGGGCCGGAATCGCGGCGGCGGCGTCCTGCACCCACCATTCACCCTCGGCAAAGCCGTCGAGGTCGGGAACCCGGCCGGCAAACGCGGCAAGGCGCACCGTGCCGGTTGGCAGGACCCTGCCGCCGAGCCGCGTCGCCCAGGCCTTCGGCTCGGTCTTGACGGTGAGGTCGATCGCCGCTGGCGCAAGCAGCGATTCGGCGATCTTGCGGGCATGATCGTCGCCGTAGACCTGCACCAGCCGGTCGAAAAACCAGGCCGGAACCACCGGCACTGCCTGCGTTGCGGTCAGATGCCGCCCCTTTTCGCGCGCCAGGCGCCGCAGCACGGCATTGACGAGGTTGGCGAAGCGGCGGCTGCGCGGGTCGGATCGCGCCTGCTCGACTGCCAGGTCCACGGCGGAGTGATCCGGAACGTCAAGGTAGAGAATTTGTGCCGCCGCAACCGTCAATACGTGATAGAGCGCACGCGCCCCCTCGGGCAGCGGCGTTTCGACCAGCGACTTGATGATCAGCTCGATCCGGGGCAGATGGCGCAGGGCGGTGTTGAGGATCGCGCGCACCAGCGCCCGGTCGGCCTCGGTCAGCGCCCGATAGCCGGGATTGCCGTTGTCCGCGTCAAGCATTCCATCCAGTGACGTCTGGCGATCAACCACCGCTGCGAGCAACTTCGTGGCGACCTGACGCGGCTTGAGTCCCGGCTTCTCCGGTGGTTCGGTCATCCGGGCACGAATTCGGGCCGGTGCGGGCTTTTGTTTCGGGGGCGATTCGTTTCGATCAGACGTCAAGACCAGGGACCTTTGGGTGGCTCCGAACCACCGCGTCCCCAGCCCGTCGTCGGAACGGAGCGCGATTTGCGTGCCGCCTTAGCAGCCTCGGCCGGTCCCGTCGAGGTCTGGCGCATCTGGGCCGCCATTTGCTCCAGCGCCGCGATCCGATTGCCGGTATCGGGATGGGTCGAAAACAGGTTGTCCATCCGGGCACCGGACAGCGGATTGATGATGAACATATGCGCCGTCGCTGGATTGTGCTCGGCCTCCTCGTTCGGGATCCGCCCGGCCGCCATCGCGATCTTCCGCAGCGCCGTCGCGAGCCACAGCGGATTGCCGCAAATTTCGGCGCCGCGCTGGTCCGCCGAATATTCCCGGGTCCGGCTGATCGCCATTTGCACCAGCATCGCCGCGAACGGGGCGACGATCATTGCCACCAGCATGCCGATGAACCCGAGCGGATTGTTGTTGTTTTCCCGGTTTCCGCCGAAGAACATGGCGAAATTGGCGAGCATCGAGATCGCGCCGGCGATCGTCGCCGTGATCGTCATGGTCAAGGTATCGCGGTTCTGGACGTGGGCCAGTTCGTGCGCCATGACACCGGCAACCTCCTCATAGGAAAGTGCCTGCAAGAGCCCCGTCGAGGCGGCAACCGCCGCGTTCTGCGGGTTGCGGCCCGTCGCGAAGGCGTTCGGCTGATCGCTGTTGATCACGTATACGCGTGGCATCGGCAGCCCCGCGCGGGCGGCGAGATCGCGAACGATGCCGTAGTATTCCGGCGCGCTGCGCTCATCGACTTCCCTGGCGCCGTACATCGACAGCACCATCTTGTCTGAGTTCCAATAGGAGAAGAGGTTCATGGCGGCAGCAATGACAAGCGCGATCAGCATGCCGCTTCTTCCACCGATCAGAAAGCCGACTGCCATGAACAGGGCCGTCATGAAGGCCAGCAGCATTGCCGTGCGGACGAGATTCATGGTTGCCTCCAATGCTAGCGCGGTGGCGATGTTTCACGTGAATCAAAGCTTTGCCGCCATGGGTATTGCGCCTATATGATGGGGGAGGCGAAGCCGATCTTCAATATCTCACGGTGAACAGGTGCGATGCAGAGCGACAACGACAATTCCGGCGGCGACGGCCGCCGCGTACTTCCCCCCGCGGCCGTCCGCGCGCTGAAGGAGGCCGAGGCGCGCCGCGCCGCCCAGAAGCCGGTGCCGCTGCCACGCGAAGTCGGCGGGCGCGGCGGGCTGGACCCGGCGCGGTTCGGCGACTGGGAGATTAACGGCCGCGCGATCGACTTTTGATAGGTGTGATTTCCTATTGCGTGCGGCGCAATTGCGGAATATCTTCCTATTCATGTCGATCCCTACGCCACCATCCGCGTTGATACTGTCCGTGACCAGCCTGTTTCTGGTCCATGCCACCGTCCGTGCCGCCGACCACACCACGACCAACGTGATCGCGGGCCCGGTTGCCGCGGAGGTCATCCGGGTGGTCGACGGTGACACCATCCTGGTCTCGGCCCGCCCCTGGCCGCAACAGCGCGTCGACGTCTTCGTGCGCCTGCGGGGTATCGACGCGCCGGAGATGAGGTCGCGCTGCGCCGAGGCGCGATCGGCGGCTCGGACCGCGCGAGACCTTCTGTCTAGGCTCGTCCTGGGGGGTGATCCGCTGTTCCTGACCGAGGTGTCAGGCGACAAATATTTCGGCAGGGTGGTTGCCGACGTCCATCTCGCCGATGGCCGGAATCCGGCTCACGACCTCATCGCAGCAGGCCTTGTCTCACCCTATGACGGTGGCCGGAAGCGCCCGTGTGCCGGCGGGAACTGACCCGCAGGCCCATGATCTTGCCGAAACGAGAGGCCTGTTCCTACCGGCGGGCAGGGAAGCGCGCCGCCGGGTGGCCCGTTCCCCGCAAGCGACGGCCAGGGAACGGTCTCTGCCCGCTTTCGCCGGTCAGCCAGCCGCCCGGTTCTGGCGGTTGGCGATGAGATCCTCGACAACGGCCGGATCGGCGAGCGTTGAAGTATCGCCAAGCGCGCCGAAATCGTCCTCGGCAATCTTGCGGAGAATCCGGCGCATGATCTTGCCGGAGCGGGTTTTGGGCAGGCCCGGGGCAAACTGGATCTTGTCCGGCGTGGCGATTGGCCCGATCTCCTTTCGGACGTGCTTGATCAGGTCCTGACGCAGCGCATCCGTCCCTTCCTCGCCCGCCATCAGCGAGACATAGCAGTAGATGCCCTGACCCTTCAGGCCGTGCGGATAGCCGACAACGGCCGCCTCGGACACAAGGTGGTGCGAAACAAGCGCCGATTCGACTTCCGCCGTGCCCAGGCGGTGGCCGGACACGTTGAGCACGTCATCGACGCGGCCCGTGATCCAATAGTAGCCGTCCTCATCGCGCCGGCAGCCGTCACCGGTGAAATACTTGCCCTTGTAGGTGGAGAAGTAGGTCTGGATGAACCGCTGGTGGTCGCCGTAAACCGTCCGCATCTGCCCTGGCCAGCTGTCGGCAATGCAGAGGTTGCCGTCACACGCCCCCTCCAGCACATTGCCCTTATTGTCTACGAGCTGCGGCTTGATGCCAAAGAACGGCCGCGTCGCCGAACCCGGCTTCAGGTCGGTCGCCCCCGGCAGGGGACTGATCAGGATGCCGCCTGTTTCCGTCTGCCACCAGGTGTCCACGATCGGGCAGCGGGCGTCGCCGACCGTGTTGTAGTACCATTCCCAGGCTTCGGGGTTGATCGGCTCGCCAACCGAACCGAGCAGGCGCAGGGATGAACGGGAAGAGCGCTTGACGAAGGCATCACCGGCACCCATCAGCGCGCGGATCGCCGTCGGCGCGCTATAGAAGATGTTGACCTTGTGCTTGTCGACCACTTCCCAGAAACGGCCGGCATCCGGGAAGTTCGGCACGCCTTCGAACATGAGCGTCGTCGCCCGGTTCGCCAGCGGACCGTAGACGATGTAGGAATGCCCCGTCACCCAGCCGACGTCCGCGGTGCACCAGTAGATATCGCCGTCGTGATAGTCGAAGACATACTTGTGCGTCATTGACGCATAGACGAGATAGCCGGCCGTGGTGTGGAGCACGCCCTTGGGCTTGCCCGTTGAGCCGGAGGTATAGAGGATGAACAGCGGGTCTTCCGCCTTCATCTTCGCCGGCGGGCACTCCCGCGGGACGCTCGCGACCTCCTCATGATACCACAGATCGCGCCCCGGGGCCCAGCCGGTCTTGCCGCCGGTCCGGCGGACGACCAGAACCTTATTGACGATGACATACTGCTTGGCGGCGATGTCGATGGCCGTGTCGGTGTTCTCCTTCAGCGGGATCGGCTTGCCACCGCGCACGCCCTCATCGCAGGTGATGACGAAGGTCGATTCGCAGTCGACGATACGCCCGGCGAGCGCATCCGGGGAAAAGCCGCCGAACACCACCGAATGGATCGCGCCGATGCGCGCGCAGGCAAGCATCGCATAGGCCGCCTCGGGGATCATCGGCATGTAGATCGTCACGCGGTCGCCCTTCTTGACGCCGTGCTTCTTCATCACGTTCGCCAGCCGGCACACATGCTCGTGCAGTTCGTTATAGGTGATCTTCTTGTCGATGTAGGGGTTGTCGCCTTCCCAGATGATCGCCACCTGGTCGCCATGCGCCTTCAAATGGCGGTCGATACAGTTGTAAGAAACGTTGGTGACGCCGTCCTCGAACCACTTGATCGGAACCTTGCCGGTGAAGGATGTGTTCTTGACCTTCGTATAGGGCTTGAACCAGTCGATCCGCATTCCGTGCTTGTCCCAGAAGCGCTCCGGATTCTCGACGCTCTCGCGATACCATTTCTGATAGGTGTCGCTGTCGATCAGCGCCCGGCCTTTCGCGGATTTCAGGACCGGATAGGTCTTAGCAGACATAAACTCCTCCTCATGCGGTGCTCGGGCCTCCGGCCCAATCGGTCAGCACCATTCATATCAACTCAAACCCTTACGGCAATTAGACAAAGGTCATTTGTTACTTGTAGAATTGCATTTCTGCGATAGTGGCGGTATAGAGATGCCGAATTCCCGGAAATCAGTGGTTAGACCCCACGGCCCGCGACACCGGCGCGGACGGACAAAGGACTGTATCCATGGCTCAACAACTGCTCATGCCAAAGGCGACCGCCGTCTGGCTGGTTGACAACACGGCGCTGTCGTTCGACCAGATCGCCCAGTTTTGCAAGCTGCACCCGCTTGAGGTCAAGGCGATCGCCGACGGCGAATCGGCCCAGGGCATCAAAGGTCTCGACCCGATCGCCACCGGCCAGCTGTCCCGCGACGAGATCGCTCGTGCCGAAGCCAATCCGAATCACAAGCTCAAGCTGTCCGAGCCGAAAGTGCGCGTGCCGGAATCGAAGCGCAAGGGACCGCGTTACACCCCGGTCTCCAAGCGCCAGGACCGACCCAACGCCATCCTCTGGCTGGTGCGCAACCATCCCGAACTGAAGGACGCCCAGATCTCGCGGCTCGTCGGCACGACCAAGTCGACGATCGAACAGATCCGCGAACGCACCCACTGGAATTCCGCCAACCTGACACCGATGGATCCGGTTACCCTCGGACTGTGCTCGCAGATCGATCTCGATCTCGAGGTCGAGCGCGCCTCCAAGGGCCGGCCGCTGCCGACCGCCGCAGAGCTTGGCGCAACGCTCGAATCCGCCCAGGAAACCGAGAAGCTGCCCTATGGCGGCCATGAGCGCGAGGAGGAGAAGGAAATCGACGCCGACGCCGTCTTCGCCAAGCTGAAGTCGCTGAAGTCGTCGCGCCCCGAGGACGAAGACGACGATCTCTGACCGCTCGTCGAAGCACAGAACAGCAGCCCGGCCGCAAGGACCGGGCTTTTTTTATGGTTCATTGGGCGCAGCGCATACCTTGCGCTTTGCGGGCGACATGCTTCAGGCGCCGATACCACGTGTCGCCAGCGCCTCGCGTATTTCATCGAGAATGGCCGGATCGTCGATCGTTGCCGGCATTCGCCACTCCTGCCGGTCGGCAATCTTCTGCATCGTACCCCGCAGGATCTTGCCCGAGCGCGTCTTTGGCAGGCGCTTGACGCAGACGACGGTCTTCAGGGCCGCAACCGGCCCGATGCGCTCGCGCACAAGCGCCACCACCTCGCGCTCGATGAGGGATGATTCACGTGAAACACCGCTGTTGAGAACGAGGAAACCGGCCGGGATCTGCCCCTTCACCGCATCGGCGATGCCGATGACGGCGCATTCGGCAACGTCCGGGTGGCTGGCGCAGACCTCTTCCATCGCGCCGGTGGAAAGGCGATGCCCCGCGACATTGATGATGTCGTCGGTGCGCGCCATGATGAAGATGTAGCCGTCTTCATCGATGTAGCCTGCGTCGGCGGTCTTGTAGTAGCCGGGAAATTCGGCCAGGCAGGTGGCGCGAAAGCGGTCGTCGGCGTTCCAGAACGTGGGCAGACAGCCCGGGGGCAGGGGTAGCTTGACGACGATATTGCCGAGCGTGCCCGGCGCGACCGGATGGCCGGCATCATCAAGCACATCGATGGCATAGCCGGGCAGGGGGACCGTGGGCGAACCGTGCTTCACCGGCAGAAGCCCCAGACCGAGCGGATTGCCGGCCATCGGCCAGCCGGTCTCCGTCTGCCACCAGTGATCGATGACCGGCACTTGCAGGACCTTTTCCGCCCATTGGAGCGTGTCCGGATCGGCCCGCTCGCCGGCAAGGAACAGCGCGCGCAACGAACTCACGTCGTATTTCGGGATCAGTGACCCGGACGGGTCTTCCTTGCGGATGGCGCGAAACGCCGTCGGCGCGGTAAAGAGGACGCTGACCCGATGCTCCTCGATCACCCGCCAGTAGGCGCCGGCATCCGGCGTGCCGACCGGCTTGCCTTCGTAAAGGACCGTGGTGTTCCCGTTCAACAGCGGCCCATAGACGATGTAGGAATGGCCGACCACCCAGCCGATGTCCGACGCAGCCCAGAACACCTCCCCGGGCTGAACGCCGTAGAAGTGCTTCATGCTCCAGGCCAGCGCCACCATGTGGCCGCCATTGTCGCGCAGCACCCCCTTTGGCTGGCCGGTGGTTCCGGACGTATAGAGGACATAGAGCGGGTCGGTCGCGCGCAGCGAAACGCAGGACACGGTGAGCCCGCCTTGCTTGGCCCGAGCGACGGCTGCGGTGAAATCCACGTCGCGCCCCGAAACGAGCGGGGCCTCGAGTTCGGGACGCTGCAGCATGAGACAACGCTCCGGCTTGTGGGCAGCGATCTCGATTGCGGCGTCAAGCAATGGCTTGTAGGCAACCACGCGGCCGGGCTCGATGCCGCAGCTTGCCGTGATGACGATCTTCGCCCTACAATCATCGATGCGGGTGGCCAGCTCGTTCGCCGCAAACCCGCCGAAAACAATCGAGTGGACCGCGCCGATGCGCGCGCAGGCGAGCATGCTGAAGACCGCCTCCGGAACCATCGGCATGTAAATGATGACGCGATCGCCGCGCGCGACACCGAGATCGGTCAGCACCGCCGCGATCGCCTGCACCTCTGCCAGCATTTCGGCATAGGTGAAATGGCGCTTACGGCCGGTCACCGGGCTGTCGTAGATCAATGCGGGCTGGTCAGCCCGGCCTGCGGCGACATGGCGGTCGACGCAGTTGTAGCAGGTGTTGGCCTCGCCATCGGGAAACCAGTGTCCATAAACGCCCCGCTCGCCGTCGAAGGCGATGGCCGGCGCCCTGAACCAGTCAATCGCGCCGGCGGCTTCCGCCCAGAAGGCGGACGGATCCGCCTGCCATTGCGCGTAGGTGGCTGCGTATCTGTTCGCCATGATGCTGCTGCTCCTCCGGAATTTGCCTGGCCGTCGCGACGGCCCCTCCGAAGGAAAAGAATAGAAAACTCCCTCCACCCAGGGAAGCCAGACCATTGGGCTAGACGCACCCGGACTTGGCGGTCGCATGGCCAATCATCACGACCGGGCGCAAAACAGCCAGATCGCCAGAGCGCTGCTCCAATTCGTGTTAGCGCGAGCCGAAAATGGCCGACCCGACGCGGACGCTCGTCGCACCGAAGGCCACGGCCGTTTCAAAGTCTCCCGACATTCCCATCGACAACCGTTCGACGCCTGATTGTTTTGCGAGCTTGGCAAGCAACGCGAAATGCGGGCCGGGATTTTCCTCGACGGGCGGGATACACATCAGACCCTCAACATCGAGACCCAGCGACCGGCAGAGGGTGACGAACGAGGCGGCATCCGCCGGCGCTATTCCGGCCTTCTGGGCCTCGAGGCCGGTGTTGACCTGGACGAACAGGCGCGGGCACCGGCCCTGGCGCTGAATCTCCGCCGCAATTGCCTTGGCGATCTTCTCCCGATCGACGGTCTCGATCACATCGAACAGGGCCACCGCTTCCGCTGCCTTGTTCGATTGCAGCGGGCCGATCAGGCGGAGTTCCAGATCGGGCGTCTCGGCGCGCAGCCCGGGCCACTTGGCTTGCGCTTCCTGAACGCGGTTTTCGCCGAACACCCGTTGGCCCGCAAAAATCGCCGGACGGATCGCCTCGGCATCGAACGTCTTCGACACGGCAACAAGGGTGACCGCGTCCGGCGCACGGCCGGCAGCCAGGCATGCCTTGCGGATTCGACCGCGAACCTCGTTGAGACGCTCTTCCAGTTCCATGCCCAGCCTCCGATATCTGATCGTGTGTCCGGACCTAGCGAAATCGGTCCCGCTTGCCAAGGGCGGGCCTAGCTTGAGGCGCGTTCGGGACCCGAGGGACGGTCCAAACTTGACGCTATCGCGGTTTCATGGTGAAGGTCTCGCCACATATTCTCATGGGCTTGGCCCACAGCTTTTCGGACAAATCGACGACATGGCAACCGAACGTTACAACCCTCGCGATGCCGAGCCCCGCTGGCAGGCAAAATGGAACGAAGAGAACGTCTTTCTGACCAAGAACGACGATCCGCGGGAAAAGTACTATGTCCTCGAGATGTTCCCGTATCCGTCCGGGCGCATTCACATGGGCCATGTGCGCAACTACGCCATGGGCGACGTCGTCGCCCGCTACAAGCGCGCCCGCGGCTTCAACGTGCTGCACCCGATGGGCTGGGACGCCTTCGGCATGCCCGCGGAAAACGCGGCGATGGAGCGCGGCGTCCATCCCGCCACCTGGACCTACCAGAACATTGCCTCGATGAAGGCGCAGTTGAAGGCCATGGGCCTGTCGCTGGACTGGTCGCGCGAGTTCGCCACCTGCGACGTCGAGTATTACCAGCACCAGCAGCGGCTGTTCCTCGACTTCCTCGACAAGGGTCTGGTCTATCGCAAGCAATCGAAAGTCAATTGGGATCCGGTCGACAACACCGTGCTGGCCAACGAGCAGGTGATCGACGGCCGCGGCTGGCGTTCCGGCGCCCTGGTGGAGCAGCGCGAGCTGACGCAATGGTTCTTCCGCATCACCGATTTCTCGGAAGACCTGCTGCAGTCGCTTGAGGCGCTTGACCAGTGGCCGGAAAAGGTCCGGCTGATGCAGAAGAACTGGATCGGGCGATCGGACGGGATGATGATTCGCTGGGAGATCGCACACCAGGCCGGCCTGACCGGTGCCAGCGAGGTGACGGTCTACACGACGCGCCCCGACACGCTGTTCGGCGCATCGTTTCTGGCCATCTCGACCGACCATCCGCTCGCAAAGGACGCCGCAAGCCACAACGCCGATATCGCAGCCTTTTGTGAGGAGTGCCGCCGGGCAGGAACGTCGCTTGCGACCCTCGAGACGGCCGAGAAGAAGGGACTGGACACCGGTATCCGGGTCCGCCATCCGTTCGACCCGAACTGGGAACTGCCGGTCTATGTCGCCAACTTCGTGCTGATGGACTATGGCACCGGCGCCATTTTCGGATGCCCGTCGGGCGACCAGCGCGACCTCGATTTCGCCCGCAAGTATGACCTTCCGGTGGTGCCGGTCGTCATGCCGGAGGGCGCCGACGCGGCGACGTTTGCCATCGCAGACGAGGCCTATGTCGGCGACGGCGTGATGATCAATTCCCGCTTCCTGGATGGGCTTTCGACCGAGGCCGCCTTCGAGGAGGTCGCGAAGCGACTTGCGGAGACGACGCTCGGCAACGCGCCGCAGGGCGAGCGCAAGGTCAATTTCCGCCTGCGCGACTGGGGGATCTCCCGCCAGCGCTATTGGGGCTGCCCGATTCCGATCATTCACTGCGAGGCCTGCGGCGTCGTGCCCGTGCCGGCCAAGGACCTGCCGGTGAAGTTGCCGGACGATGTCTCTTTCGACAGTCCGGGCAACCCGCTCGACCGCCATCCGACCTGGCGGCACGTCAACTGCCCGCAATGCGGCAAGGACGCCCGGCGCGAGACCGACACCATGGACACGTTCGTGGATTCGTCCTGGTATTTCGCCCGCTTCACCGCCCCCTGGGAAAGACGGCCGACCGACCCCGCGGCGGCCGACGCCTGGCTGCCGGTCGATCAGTACATCGGCGGCATCGAGCATGCGATCCTGCACCTCCTCTATTCCCGCTTCTTCACCCGCGCGATGCAGGTGGCCGGCCATCTCGACCTGAAGGAACCCTTCAAGGGGCTGTTCACCCAGGGCATGGTCGTGCACGAGACCTACAAGCGCGGCCGCGACTGGGTGACACCGGCCGAGATCCGCATCGAGGAGATCGAGGGAAGGCGCCGGGCGATCCACATCGAATCCGGCGAAGAGATTACCATCGGCTCGATCGAGAAGATGTCGAAGTCGAAGAAGAACGTCGTCGACCCGGACGACATCATCGCCTCCTACGGCGCGGACACGGCGCGTTTCTTCGTACTGTCCGATTCGCCACCGGATCGCGACGTGATCTGGTCTGAATCCGGTGTCGAAGGCGCCCATCGTTTCGTGCAGCGCGTCTGGCGTCTGATCTCCGCAGCCTCCCCCGCGCTGAAAGCGTCTCCGTCGCGGCCCGGCACCGATGGCGACGCTTTGGCTGTGTCGCGCGCCGCCCACCGGACGTTGAAGGCGGTGCAGGCCGACTACGACAAGCTCGCGTTTAACAAAGCCGTCGCGCGGATCTATGAGTTCATGAATGTGCTGGCAGGGCCGCTGGCGACGGTGGCCGAGGGCAAGTCGACCGACGCCATGACCGCCGCGGTTCGCGACGCCACGGAGATCATGATCGCCATGATTGCCCCGATGATGCCGCATCTGGCGGAGGAATGCTGGGCGGTGATCGGCGGGGAGGATCTCGTCGCGCGGGCCGCGTGGCCGGCTTACAATGACGCGCTGGTGGCCGAGAACGAAATCACCCTCCCGGTCCAGATCAACGGCAAGAAGCGGGCGGATTTGACAATCGCCCGCGACGCAGATCAGATGGCAATCGAGACGGCCGTTCTGGCACTGGAGCAGGTTCAATCCGTCCTGGGCGGCCAGAAGCCGAAGAAGATCATCGTCATCCCACAGAGGATCGTGAATGTTGTTGTCTGACGATAGGGGCTTGAGAAAGTTCGCAATTGCAACGCTTGGCCTCTTGGCCCTTACCGTCACCGCCGGCTGCCAGGTCCGGCCGCTGTATTCGACCCCAACGGCCGGCGCCGGAGAAGCCGTCTCCGTCTCGGAGGCGGATGATCGCGTCGAGCAGCGCGTTCGCAACGAACTGATCTTTCTCCTCAGCGGCGGTGCCGGCGAGCCGAGCACAGCCCCCTATCACCTCGAACTGAACGTCGCGTCGCGCGCAGTCGACGTGCTTGTGTCCTCGTCGGACGACGTAGCCCGCGCCGGCCGCATCGTCATGACGGCCGACTACAACCTGACGCGGTCCGATTCCGGCGAGACGATTCGCTCCGGCAGGCGCCAGGTCGTGGCGCTGGTCGACTTTCCGGTCCAGGAATTCGCCAAGCTGCGGGCGATCCGCGATGCCGAGAACAGGGCCGCCCGCGAGCTTGCCGAGCTGTTGCGCGCCGATATCGCATCGGGGCTCGCAAAACGTTAGCCGGCTATGACAGAGATCAAGTCGCATGAGTTTGACGGTTTTCTAAAGCGTGCACCGCGATCGGGCGGAATCTTTCTCGTGTATGGCCCCGATCGGGGATTGGTATCGGAGCGCGCGCTCCAGTTGGCGCGTGCAACCGGCGTGGTCCTCGACGACGCGTTCTCAACGGTTCGGATGGCTGCGGCCGATCTTGCCGGCCAACCAGGGCGATTGCTGGACGAGATGAACGCGATCGGCCTGTTCGGTGGCGATCGCCTGGTCTGGGTGAAGGACGCCGCCAATGAGCGCCCGCTGCTGGAAGCCGTGGACCTGCTCACCAGGGAGCCGCCGGTCGCCAGCACCCTGATCATTGAGGCCGGCGACCTGAAAAAAGGCGCCGCGCTGCGCAAAACCGTCGAGGGGTCCCGGGGCGCCGTTGCGATACCCTGCTATTCCGACGATGGCCGCGCCCTGAACGGACTGATCGACAGCGAACTGGAAGCCGCCGGATTGCGGATCGCGCCGGCCGCCCGGCAGCGCTTGATGGAATGCATCGGCGGCGACCGCATGGCGTCGCGCAACGAGATCCGCAAGCTGGCGCTTTACTGCCAGGGCCAGGGTCTCATCGAGGAAGAGGACGTCCTTGCCGCCATTGGCGACGCCAGCGCGATTTCCGTTGATGACGCCGTCGACGCGATCCTGAAGGGGGATCAGCAGGCCTATCTCAATGCCATGCAGAAGATCATGACGTCCAAGACGCCGGTGTTTCTTGTGCTGCAAGCCTGCCTGAAACAATTTCAACTGCTCGAACTGATGCGGGCGGAAATGGACGATAGGCGCATCGACGCGTCGCAGGCGGTCGCGACCATCGGCCGTCACCTCCATTTCCGCCGCAAGCCGGTGATTGAGCAGGCACTCAAGCGGTGGCGGAGCGATGCGATCCGGCGCGAGATGTCGCGGCTTCAGGCCACTATCCTGCAAAGCCGGCAAAGATCTTCGCTGGAGGGCACCATTGCGCTGCAGACGCTGTTGTCTACCGCGCTCCAGTCAGCCCGCGGATGAGGGAACGAGCTACCGGCGCTCCAGCAGCCGGCAGATTTCTTCCAACTGCTCCAGCGTCTTGTAGCCGATGCGCAGATAGCCGCCCCCGGCCTTGTGGCTGACCGTCACCTCAAGTCCGAGGCTGTCGGAAAGTGTGCGTTCGAGCGCAAGTGTATCGGCGTCTTTTTCTTCCCTGTGCGCCGGCTTGCGGCCCTGGTGCTCCGGGTCGGCCTGCGCCTTGATATCGTTCTGTGCCAGCCGCTCGGCGTCGCGGACGGACATGCCTTTCGCGACGATCGTCTTGGCAAGGCTGACGGGATCCGATGTCGGCACCAGTGCGCGGGCATGACCGGCCGAGAGCGCGCCGGAGGCGAGCATGTCACGCACCGGTTCCGGCAGCTTTAGCAGCCGCAGGCTGTTGGCCACGTGACTGCGGCTCTTGCCGATGATCTCGCCCAGATCGTTCTGTGTGTAGCCATGCTCGGCGATCAGCTGATCATACCCCAGCGCCTCTTCCAGAGGGTTGAGATCGGAGCGCTGCACGTTCTCGACAATGGCAATTTCCAACGCCGTGCGATCATCGACATCCCGGACGATGACCGGAATTTCGACGAAGCCGGCGAGCTGAGCGGCGCGCCACCGCCGTTCACCGGCGATGATCTCGAACCGTTCGGGCGCGATCGTTCGCACGACAACCGGCTGGACAATGCCGTGCTGGCGGATCGAGGCGGCGAGGTCCTGCAACTCCGCCTCGTCGAAATAACGGCGCGGGTTGCGCGGGTTTCGTCCGACGAACTCAATCGGCACCATCCGGTCTGGATTGATCGGTGGCGGCTCGGCCGCACCGATTGCCACTGGCTGGTCCATTTCGCCGATCAGCGCGGCCAGACCGCGGCCGAGCCGCCGCTTCGCATTGTCGTCACTCATGATCGCCACTCTCTATAAGAACTACGCCGCTTTGCGCTGCCGTTCGCGCTGGATGACTTCGGAGGCCAGTTGCAGATAGGCCTGGCTTCCGGCGCATTTCAGATCGTAAAGAATAGCCGGCTTACCATAGGACGGCGCCTCCGATACACGAACATTCCGCGGAATGAGCGTGTGGTAGACCTTTTCTCCCAGATGGGTGCGGACGTCGTTGACGACCTGCAGGGCGAGGTTGTTGCGCGAATCGTACATCGTCAGGACGATGCCCTGGATGTCCAAGGACGGGTTCACCGAGCGTCGGATCTGGTCGACTGTCTCGAGCAGCTGGCTCAACCCCTCCAACGCGAAGAACTCGCACTGCAGCGGCACGAGCACCGAATGGGCGGCGGTCATCGCATTCATCGTCAGCAGATTGAACGAGGGCGGACAGTCGACGAGGATATAGGAATACGCAGACGCGTCGTCGGAAAACAACGCGCGCCGCAAGCGAAACACCCGATCGCTCTCACCGGCAATCTCCATCTCGATGCCCAGCAGGTCCATCGTCGAAGGGAGGATGGACAGGTTGGGTACCGCTGTCTGCTGCACGATCTCAGCGATGCCGTGCGTGCCGATCAGCAGATCGTAGGATGACAGCTTCCGGTCGCGCCGGTCGATACCGAGCCCGGTGCTGGCATTGCCTTGCGGATCGAGATCGACGATCAGCACCCGTTCGCCGATGGCCGCGAGCGCCGTCGCCAGGTTGATCGCGGTGGTCGTCTTGCCGACCCCGCCTTTTTGGTTCGCAATGGTGATGATCCGGTTGGGTAGGCTTGCCATTTGACTCCGCCGTCACTGAATGCGCCGCGAAAGCTTCGTTATCTCCAGCACGACAGAATCGTGCTCAACGACACTTGGATGTTGTACCAGATCAAAACTCCAGCGACCAACTGCTTTATCCACTTCCGCCTGATAATCCCGGCCTTTGTGGAAGTAGGCGCGACAGTCCGGATTGCGGCTCATCCACGGCTCACTGAAGTCGAGCAAGAGCGACAGATCGGCCAGCGCCCGCGCCGAGATCGCGTCGCACCGCGGAATAGTTTCCGGGGCCGCCTCGATCCGCATCGGATAGACGCTGGCCAGGGCGCCGGTCTCGGCAATGGCCGTCCGCAGGAACGCCGCCTTTTTGTTGTTGCTTTCCACCAGATGCACCCAGCCGCCACCCGCTTCGTGCAGGAGAATCGCGGTGATGATCCCGGGAAAACCGCCGCCACTGCCAAGATCGACCCAGGTCTGCGGGCCGGGGTTCAGCTGATAGATCTGGGCGCTGTCACGCACGTGCCGCTCGCCGAACTCCGCCATCGTCGACGGTGCGACCAGATTGATCGTGCGCGCCCATTTCTGAAACAGCGAAGCGAACCGAATCAGCCGTTCTTTCGTTTCACGTGAAACAGACAACCCCGCAAGCGGCAGATCCATCACTGTCATGCCCCCGCGCTCCGTGCGTCATTTGCCATTGCCAGTTCTTCCCGCCGTCGCAGCGCCGTCAGCAGCAGCGAGATTGCCGCCGGCGTCATGCCGTCGATCCGCGACGCCTGCGCGACATTGGCCGGCCGATGCTGCGCAAGCTTGCCACGCAACTCGTTCGACAGCCCTGGCAGATCTTTGAAACTGAAGTCCGGTGGAATGGCGCGCTGCTCTTCGCGTCGCACATCAGCGATGTCGGCCGCTTGCCGATCCATATAGACCGCATAACCGGCCTCGATCTCCAAGGTCTCGCGCAGGCGCGGCGGTATCTCCGACAATGAGGGCCAAACCGCCTCCAACGAGCCGACCGACTGATCCGGGTAGGACAGCAACTCGTAGGCGCTGCGTCTCTGGCCGTCCTGATTCAGCCGCAGACCATGTAGTGCCGCCTGGCTGGGCGTGATCGTCAGGGACTGCGCCAGGGCACGGAACCGGCTGAGGTCCGATTGCCACGCGCGAAACCGTTCGCGGCGCGATGCACCGACAATCCCCAGTTCGATCCCCATCGGTGTCAGGCGCAGGTCGGCATTGTCGGCCCGCAGCGACAATCGGTATTCGGCCCGTGAGGTGAACATGCGGTACGGCTCGGTCACGCCGCGCGAGGTCAGGTCATCGATCATCACGCCGATATAGCTCTCCGTGCGGCTGAAATGCTGGGGCGCGAGCCCGCCAACGCGCCGGGCGGCATTCAGACCCGCCACCAGGCCCTGCGCGGCAGCCTCTTCATAGCCCGTCGTCCCGTTGATCTGCCCCGCCAGAAACAGGCCGGGCCGCTTCTTCAACTCCAGTCCGTGCGTCAGCTCGCGCGGATCGACATGATCGTACTCGATCGCGTATCCTGGCTGGAGAATCTCGACGCGCTCAAGGCCCGGTATCGTGCGAATGAACGCCGCCTGGACGCTGGCGGGGAGGGAGGTCGAGATCCCGTTCGGATAGACGGTGTCGTCGTCGAGCCCCTCCGGCTCCAGGAAGATCTGGTGGCCGTCGCGCTCGCCGAATCGGACGATCTTGTCCTCGATCGAGGGACAATAGCGCGGACCGACACCCTGGATCTGCCCGGAGTACATGGCGGATTGGCCGATGTTCTCCTCGATGATGCGGTGGGTCTCGCCGGTCGTGCGCGTGACACCGCAATCGATCTGGGGATTTTCAATCCGGTCGGTCAGGAAAGAGAACGGGACTGGGTCCGCGTCGGCCGACTGCCGGCCGACCCGATCCCAGGCGATCGTCTTGCCGGACAGGCGAGCCGGTGTGCCGGTCTTCAGGCGTCCCAGGTTGAGGCCAAGGCGGGCGAGGGTGTCCGACAGCCCAACGGATGGCTTCTCGCCGACGCGGCCGGCGGGGACCGTCTCGTGGCCGATATGGATCATCCCCCGCAGGAACGTTCCGGTGGTCAGCACGACGGCCCGGCAGGCGACTCGCCGTCCGTCCGCGGTGTGAACGGCGGTGATCCCGTCGCGATCGAACTCGATATCGAAGGCATCGCCCTCGACGACGTCGAGGTTCGCAGTGGACGCCATCTCCTCCTGCATCGCGGCGCGGTAGAGCCGGCGGTCGGCCTGGGTCCGCGGCCCCCGCACCGCCGGACCCTTGCGGCGGTTCAACAGGCGAAACTGGATCCCCGCCCGATCAGCGACGCGCCCCATCAACCCGTCCAGCGCGTCCACCTCGCGTACGAGATGGCCCTTGCCAAGACCGCCAATGGCGGGGTTGCATGACATGACGCCGATGGTCTGCCGCGAA
The DNA here is from genome assembly GCF_041930185.1 of Mycoplana ramosa. Classification (NCBI taxonomy): domain Bacteria; kingdom Pseudomonadati; phylum Pseudomonadota; class Alphaproteobacteria; order Hyphomicrobiales; family Rhizobiaceae; genus Mycoplana; species Mycoplana ramosa. The sequence continues at coordinate 96,877 of NZ_JBHEEW010000011.1, forward strand.
TGGGTCAACAGCGCGGTGTGCGCCCCGGCGCGGGCCGACGCGGAGGCGGCTTCGCATCCGGCATGGCCTCCGCCAATAACGACAACATCGTATTTCATAGCCTTTTCCCATCTGGCGTTCGTTCAACCATGGAATCGTTTCACGTGAAACACCCCATCAGACTCGCTGGCGTTGCATCACTGTTTCACGTGAATCACTTTCCGATGCAGAATTCCGAAAAGATCACGTCGAGCAGGTTCTCGACGTCGACGCGCCCGGTGATGCGGCCGACGGCGTTCGCAGCCAGACGCAGGCTCTCCGCCTGCAGCTCCAGGCTCTCCGAATCAAAGGCCAGCGCGTCCTCGATCGCATGAAGCGCGGTCCGTAACGCGGCGTTGTGCCGTTCGCGTGACGGGATCGCAAAGGCGGCAGCGTCCGTCAATCGCGGCAGATGCTGGCGGATGCGATCGAGCAGCGCATCCATGCCGTCGCCGGTCCGGGTGGAGATCGGCATGAGCTCGCCGAGGCTTGCCCCGGATCCGTCGTCCAGGTCCGATTTCGGCGCAATGTAGATAATAGGCGCGCCGCGATCGGCGCAATCGGCGGCGGAGACGGCAGCAAAATCTTCACTCCGGTCCACCAGCCGCAAGATCAGGTCGGCACTTGCAAGAGCAGATCGGGCGCGGCGGATGCCTTCCTGTTCGACCACCTCGGCGGTCTCGCGGATCCCGGCCGTGTCCAGCACCCGCACGGCAAAGCCGTCCAGGTCGAGGTCCACTGCGATGACATCACGCGTGGTGCCGGGGATGTCGGTGACAATGGCGATATCGCGTCCAGCCAGATAATTGATAAGACTGGATTTTCCGACATTTGGCGGACCCGTGATGACGACCGTCAGGCCATCGCGAATAATTTCGCCGGCCCGGGCGCCCTGCAGATGCCGGCGGAGTTCGGCGCAGATCGCGCGCAGATCCTCGCGGATCGTCTGTGCGATCGCGCCGGGCACATCGTCCTCATCGGCGAAATCCAGTTCGGCCTCGATCATTGCCCGGGCATGCGTCAACCGCCGCGTCCAATCGTCATAGAGCCTGGACACGCCGCCGGCAGCGTGTTCGAGCGCCAGACGGCGCTGCATCTCGGTCTGCGCGGCAACAATGTCGGCAAGGCCCTCGATCTTGACCAGGTCCAGTTTGCCGTTGTGAAAGGCCCGCCGGCTGAACTCGCCGGCCTCGGCCGGCCGCAGGCCCGGGAAAGCCGCGAGCGCATCGAGCGTCGCCCGCACGGTGGCGCGACCGCCATGGAGGTGCAGCTCGGCCGAATCCTCGCCGGTGAATGAAGCCGGATTGGGAAAGAACAGCACCAGTCCCTGGTCGAGGACGTCGCCGTTTCGGTTACGAATCGAACACAGTGAGGCGTGGCGCGGCGGCGGGATCTTGCCGACCATTGCTACAAGCGCATCCGCACAGCCCGGTCCGCTGATGCGGATCACCGCAACGCCGGACGGAAGCCCGCCGCTCGAAAGCGCAAAGATGGTATCGTTGACACCCATAGTCATCACAACTGCGGAGGGTTTGGCTGGGCGCGGCGGCACCATCCGCCATCTCGCCGAATTCCGACGTTCGATACACCATGGAAACGGCGGCGTCCAGCATTGCCCGCCAATGGTCAGCGCAACGAACAGCGGCGGGGCGCCGCATCGCACACCCCGCCGCCAGATTGAATCCGGATAAGAATCCGGCTCAGGTATTCATCGAATCGAAGAAGTCGCCGTTGTTCTTCGTTTGCTTCAGCTTGTCGATCAGGAACTCGATCGCATCCGTCGTGCCCATCGGCGCGAGAATACGGCGAAGCACGAAGATCTTCTGCAGGTCCTGGCGCGGAACGAGCAGGTCCTCCTTGCGCGTGCCGGACTTGAGGATGTCCATCGCCGGGAAGATGCGCTTGTCGGCGACCTTGCGATCGAGAACGATTTCCGAGTTGCCGGTCCCCTTGAATTCCTCGAAGATGACTTCATCCATACGGCTGCCGGTATCGATCAGCGCGGTCGCGATGATCGTCAGCGATCCGCCTTCCTCGATGTTGCGGGCGGCGCCGAAGAACCGCTTCGGACGCTGCAGCGCATTGGCATCGACGCCGCCGGTCAGAACCTTGCCGGAGGACGGCACGACGGTGTTGTAGGCGCGTCCAAGCCGGGTAATCGAATCGAGCAGGATAACGACGTCGCGGCCGTGCTCCACCAGCCGCTTGGCCTTCTCGATCACCATCTCGGCGACCTGCACGTGGCGCGTGGCCGGCTCATCGAATGTCGAAGACACGACTTCGCCCTTGACCGAGCGCTGCATGTCGGTGACCTCTTCCGGCCGCTCGTCGATCAAGAGAACGATCAGGTAGCATTCCGGATGGTTGGCGGTGATCGAGTGGGCGATGTTCTGCAGCAGCACCGTCTTACCCGTGCGCGGCGGCGCAACGATCAGTCCGCGCTGGCCCTTGCCGAGCGGCGCCACAAGGTCGATGACCCGGGGCGACAGATCCTTCGAGGTCGGGACATCGAGCTCCATCTTGAAGCGCTCGTTCGGGTAGAGCGGCGTCAGGTTGTCGAAATGAACCTTGTGGCGGATCTTTTCCGGATCGTCGAAATTAATCGTGTTGACCTTCAGCAGCGCGAAGTAGCGCTCGCCTTCCTTCGGCCCGCGGATCGGGCCCTCGACGGTATCGCCCGTCTTCAGCGAGAAGCGCCGGATCTGCGACGGCGAAATATAGATGTCGTCGGGACCAGGCAGGTAGTTCGCGTTCGCCGAACGCAGGAAGCCGAAACCGTCCTGAAGCACTTCGACGACGCCTTCGCCGATGATCTCCGTGTCCTGGGTCGCGAGCATTTTCAGGATCGCGAACATGAGCTCCTGCTTGCGCATGGTGCTGGCGTTTTCGACCTCGAGCGACTCGGCAAAGGCCAAAAGATCGGTCGGCGTTTTGTTTTTCAGTTCTTGAAGCTTCATTTCAGCCATGAAGGGGGACCATGCGTGATTTCGAGGTGAAAAGCTGGCGTGCGGGTCAAGACAGAACTGCCGGGGGGAATGCAGCTCACGAAGCGGGATACACATGCCACGAAAGATGAGATGGGCGGAAAATAGCGATTCACGTGGAACCCCGCAAGGGGCTCAAGCGATTTCCGGTCAGGAATCGACACCCGGCCGCCAGAAGCCTCAGAACGGCTTCACCACGACGAGGATGACGATCACCACCATCAGCAGCGCCGGCATCTCGTTAAGAAACCGCCATTGCCGCGCGCTGAAACGATTGTCGTCACGGGCAAAGGCAGCGACCGATCGGCCGTAGAAGACATGCACCCCGGTCAACAGCAGCACAAAGGCAAGCTTGGCATGCAGCCAGCCGCCCTGGAAACCGTAGACGGACCAAGCGAGATAGAGGCCGAGAACCCAGCTCAGCATCATCGCCGGGTTCATGATGACGCGATACAGCCGCCCTTCCATCGTCTTGAAGGTCTCGGACAGAGCCGAACCCCTGGCGGCATCGGTGTGGTAGATGAACAGGCGCGGCAGGTAGAGCAGGCCGGCCATCCAGGAGATCACCGCAACGACGTGCAGCGCCTTCACCCAGAGGGCCAAATCCGCCGGCGGATAGGCGACCAAGGCGGCGGCAGCGGCGGTGAAAAACACCAGGACGAGCGCGGCACGCCGCGCGGCGCGGCGACCGACCGATCGACCTGTCTGCCGCTTGCTCATCGCGAAATGCCCCTGACCCGGTCGACGAGCGCGGCGACGTTCGCCGGATCCGCCTGCGGCGTGATTCCGTGGCCGAGGTTGAAGATCAACGGACCGTTACCGAGTGCTTGCAAGATGGCATCGATGCCGTCCCGCAACGCGTCCCCGCCGGCGACGACCCGCTGCGGATCGAGATTGCCCTGGATGGGGCCTTCCTTCTGAAGATCGGCAGCGAAAGACAGGGGAACGGTCCAGTCAAGCCCGATGGCATCGGCACGCGTGCCTTCGCGGTAATCCTTCAGGAACAATCCCGCTCCCTTGGCGAAAGCGATGATCTTTGCCTGAGGGCGGCGTGCCTTCACGAGATCGATGATGCGCCGGACAGGTTTCACCGCATAGGCGGCAAACTCGTTCTCGCCGAGAACACCGGCCCAGGAATCGAAGATCTGAACCGCATCGGCGCCGGCATCGATCTGGGCGATGAGGTACTCCGCCGATTTTTCCGCAAGGATATCCAACAACGCCGCAAAGCCCTTCGGTTCCCGGTAGGCGAACAACCGTGTCGGCGCCTGGTCGGGCGTCCCGTGGCCGGCAATCATGTAGGTGGCAACGGTCCAGGGCGCACCGCAGAACCCCAGCAATGCCGTCTCCGTCGGCAGTTCTATCCGCAGGCGCCGGACCGTCTCGATCACCGGCTGGAGGTGGTCGAGGACCGGCATTGCCGCCAGTGCGGGAATGTCCTCGCTGGCAAGCGGCTGCATCCGTGGCCCGTGGCCTTCGTCGAAGCGAACCTGCCGCTGCAGCGCATCCGGTATCACCAGAATGTCGGAAAAGAGGATCGCCGCGTCGAAGCCGTAGCGCCGGATCGGCTGCAGCGTCACCTCAACCGCGTAATCGGGCGAGTAGCACAGATCGAGAAAGGAACCAGCCTTCGCGCGTGTCTCGCGATATTCCGGCAGGTAGCGGCCCGCCTGCCGCATCAGCCAGACCGGGGGTGGGGTAACGGTCTTTCCGTTCAGGACTTCGACGATCTTTCGCGTTCCGCTCGCCAACTTTGCCGTTCTCCTTCTAACAAAGAAATTCTTATTGAAGAGGTTTCTATTTCTTAGAGTCGGTGAGTATCAAGGATTAAATTCCCTCCACACAAAGCCACAGACAGCCGAGCGGGGCAAAAGCGCTTGGAAAAATGCCGACCGAAGGCGATGGACTTGTGGATACTAAAAAAACGTCATCACATTCAATGCGTTACAAGAGCAACGCATTCGATCCGGCTGTGGACAGACATGGAATTCGCGTGACACAATGTCGCCCGGTTTCGGTTGTCCACAAGCCGCCGGAAGTAGCGTCCACCAAATCGCGAATTGTGGAAAAGGTGACGGTTTTCCCAGAGGCTCGGCCGCGCCGCCCGGTTCCGCCGTTTTTATCCCGCCTTATCAACAGCGTCCGGAGGATCATGTGGAGAACCCGAAAAACTACTTTCACCTGCATCTGATCTCCGACTCGACCGGCGAGACGCTGATCGCCGCCGGGCGCGCTGCTGCGGCGCAGTTCCAGGCATCGCAGGCGCTGGAACACGTCTATCCGCTGGTCCGCAATCGCAAACAGCTTGCTCCCGTTCTCGATGCGATCGATGGAGCGCCCGGAATCGTGCTCTACACGATCGTCGATCGGGAACTCTCGGCCGTCATTGACCAACGCTGCCGGGAGATGGGCTTGCCCTGCGTCTCCGTGCTCGAGCCGATTCTCGACGTTTTCCAATCCTATCTCGGAGCAACGTCGCGCCGGCGCGTCGGCGCCCAGCACGTGATGGACGCCGAATATTTCGCCCGGATCGAAGCGCTCAACTTCACGATGGACCACGACGACGGCCAGTTGCCCGCCGACCTGGAGGAGGCCGACGTGATCCTCATCGGCATCAGCCGGACCTCCAAGACGCCGACGAGCATCTATCTCGCCAACCGCGGCATCAAGACGGCCAATATTCCGATCGTGCTCGGAGTTCCCCTGCCGGAACAACTGTCCCAGGTGCAACGGCCGTTGGTTGTCGGCCTGATTGCGACCAGCGACCGGATTGCGCAGATTCGTCAGCACCGTGTCCTCGGCGCGGCCAAGGACTTCAATGGCGAGGACTACACCGACAGGGCCCAGATCGCGGAGGAACTGAAATATGCACGCTCGCTGTGCGCTCGCCACAACTGGCCGGTGATCGACGTCACGCGCCGGTCGATCGAGGAGACCGCCGCCGCCATTGTTGCCCTGCGGCCCAAGCTTCGCTAAGCCAAGGGAGTATTGTCCCGTGAGCGCCATGACCCCGACCCTGATCCTCGCCTCCCAAAGCCCCTTTCGCCGCATGCTGATGGAAAATGCCGGTCTCTCCTTCGACGCGATCGCCGCCGACATCGACGAGCGGGTGATCGAGGCCGGGCTTGCGTCCCGATCGCCGTCACCTTCGGAGGTGGCGCTGCATCTGGCCGAGGCGAAAGCGAGCGACGTGGCGCGGCGGCATCCCGGACACCTCGTGATCGGATCGGATCAGACCTTGTCTCTGGACGACCGGGTGTTTCACAAGCCGGGCGACCTCAGGGAAGCCAAGGAACACCTGCGCGCGATGTCCGGCCGCACGCACGCGCTCAACAGCGCAATCGTCCTGTCGGTTGGCGGCAAGACGGAGTGGCGGCATGTCTCGACAGCATGGCTGACGATGCGCTCCCTGTCCGATGCCTTCATCGAACGTTACCTTGCCCGGGTCGGTGACAAGGCGCTTTCCAGCGTCGGCGCCTACCAACTGGAAGGCGAGGGGATCCAACTGTTTGAAAAGATCGAGGGCGACTACTTTACGATCATTGGCTTGCCGCTGCTGCCGCTGCTCGCCCAGTTGAGGGAAATGGGTGCGATCGATGCGTGATTCACGTGAAACATTTGTTAACCACGCCTTCGTCGTCGGGCATCCGATCAAGCATTCCAGATCGCCGCTGATCCACGGCTATTGGCTCGAGACGCTCGGCATTCCAGGCAGCTACACCCGCCAGGACGTGGCGCCGGAGGCCTTCGCTGATTTCATCGCGGACCTGAAAGGCGCGGACCGCCGGTTTGTCGGCGGCAATGTGACGATCCCGCACAAGGAGGCTGCGTTCCGACTGGCTGACCGGCCGGACGCGCTGAGCGAGGAACTGGGTGCAGCCAACACGCTCTGGCTGGAGGACGGGCTGGTCCACGCGACCAATACCGACGGACACGGGTTTGTTGCCAATCTCGACGAGCGGACTCCCGGTTGGGACCGCGCGGGACGCGCCGTGGTGTTTGGAGCCGGCGGCGCCAGCCGGGCGGTGTTGCAGGCGCTGCGCGATCGGGGGATTGCGGAGATCCACGTCGTCAACCGCACGCTCGCCCGCGCTGTCGAACTCGCGGACCGCTTCGGTCCGAAGATCCATGCCCATCCTGTCGAGGCTCTGGCGGAGGTCATTGGCGGGGCCGGATTGTTCGTCAACACGACTTCGCTTGGAATGGATGGCGCCGCGGCCCCGGAACTGGATTTCGGTGGTCTCGCTCCTGGGGCGATTGTCACCGACATCGTCTACGTGCCGCTCAAGACGCCGTTCCTGCTTCAGGCCGAACGGCAGGGCCTGGCGACGGTCGACGGCCTGGGGATGCTGCTGCACCAGGCCGTTCCCGGTTTCGAAAAATGGTTCGGCCGGCGCCCCGTCGTCGATGCCCCCCTTCGCCAGCGCATCATCGACGACATGGAGCGCCACGCATGATCGTTCTCGGCCTCACCGGATCGATCGGCACCGGCAAGTCGACGACCGCCGAGATGTTCCGCTCCCTCGGTGTTCCGGTGCATGACGCAGACGCCACCGTGCATGCGCTCTATCGCAATGAAGCGGTCGGCCCCGTCGGCGAGGCGTTTCCCGGCGTCGTCGAAAACGGCGCGGTCGACCGCAAGGCGCTCGCGGCGCATTTGGCAACTCGGCCGGAGGACTTCCAGCGCCTGGAGGCCACCATCCATCCGCTCGTGCGCCGGAAGGAGACCATCTTCCTGGAGACGCAGCGTGCCGCGGGCGCCCCGCTCGTCGTTCTTGATATCCCGCTTCTGTTCGAGACCGGCGGAGACCGCCGCGTCGACAAGACCGTCGTGGTCAGCTGTGATCCCGAGACGCAGCGTCGGCGGGTGCTGGCGCGGCCGGGCATGACGGAGGAGAAGTTCGCCATGCTGCTGGCGCGGCAGATCCCCGATGCCGAGAAGCGGGCCCGGGCGGATTTTGTGGTCAACACCGACAACGGGCTTGAAGCCGCGCGCGAACAGGTGGAACAGCTTGTCGAGCGCTTGAGAAGAGGAAATGGTGCCGATGCGTGAGATCATCTTCGACACGGAAACGACCGGCCTGGACAACCGTCTCGATCGTGTCATCGAAATCGGCGGCATCGAACTGGAGAACCATTTTCCGACCGGGCGCACCTTTCACGTCTACATCAACCCAGGCGACCGCAAGGTGCATCCCGACGCGCTCGCGGTGCACGGCATTTCCGACGAGTTTCTGAAGGACAAGCCGCTGTTTGCCGACATCGTCGAGGATCTGCAGGCTTTCTTCGGCGAAGCCCGCTGGGTGGCGCACAACGCCACCTTCGACATGGGCTTCATCAATGCCGAGTACGAGCGGCTCGGCATACCGCCGGTTCCGGCGGAACGGGTGACCGACACGCTGGCACTTGCGCGCCGCAAGCATCCGATGGGTCCGAACTCGCTCGACGCGCTCTGCCGGCGCTACGGCATCGACAACTCGCACCGCACCAAGCACGGGGCGCTGCTCGATTCCGAATTGCTGGCGGAAGTCTATATCGAGATGATCGGCGGACGCCAGGCGGCCCTAGGGCTGGGGGTTGCCGAGCGGCGCGAGGCGTTTGACGCAGCCGATGGCGAAGAGATCATGTTGCCGATTGCGCAGCGCCCGCGGCCGCTGCCGCCCCGCATCAGTGCCGACGAAATCGCGGCCCATGCCGCAATGGTCGAAAAAATGGGCGCCAAGGCGATCTGGCTCAAATACGACCAGCAGGGCTAAAGCGTTTAGCGCAAAAGTGAGCCGCGGTTTTGCGAAACCGCCATACTGTTGACCCAGATCGGGGGAAACAAATCCGAAGGATCGCGACGAAACGCAAAACGCCCGGCCGGAGCCGGGCGTTTCATCTTTACTGTCGATGAGACGATTAGTTGGTCGTGCTCGCAACCTTCGCCTTCAACTGTTCCTCGGCCATGCGCTGCTGGAACATCTGGGCAAAGTCGATCGGGTCGATCATCAGCGGCGGGAAGCCGCCGTTTCGGGTCGCGTCCGCAATGATCTGGCGGGCAAACGGGAACAGCAGGCGCGGGCATTCGATGAAGAGGACCGGCAACATGTGCTCCTGCGGGAAGCCGGCAATCCGGAACACACCACCATAGGCCAGCTCGGCGTTGAACAGGACTTTCGTGTCGTCCTTCGCTTCGGCGTTCAGCGTCAGGATCACATCGAATTCGGTCTCCGACAATGGGTTGGCGTTGACGTTGACATTGATGTTGATCGACGGCGCCTTGTCGCGCGCCTGCAGAGAGCGCGGTGCCCCCGGGTTTTCAAAGGAAAGGTCCTTCACATACTGGGCCAGGATGTTGATGGATGGGCTCGCCGCGCTGTTGGCGGATGCGTTGTCGGTTGCCATGGATCTTTCCTCGGACGAAAATGGTGGGCAGCGATCTAGCACTTCGCCCCAGGGCTTACAACCCTGCGAGGCTCGGCACCGGCTTGGCTCAATGACGGTCCTTCCGCGTGAAATCGCCGTGATCGAGGTCGATCGTGCGTGGCGGGGACTGTCTGGTGGCGTGCGGATCGGCCGCGGCGCCGAGGTCGACCACGACGATACGGCTTGCAAGGCGGCTCGCCAGGTGCTGCCGGATGAACGGCACCAGCAACAACAGCGCGATCACGTCCGTGACGAAGCCGGGCACGATCAGAAGCAGTCCGGCAAGAAGGACGATGGCGGTATCGAAAAACCGTTCGGCCGGCAGATCTTGCGGAAGACGTCTCTGGCGCAGCTTCGCCAAAGCCTGAAAACCCTGGCGCCGCAGCAGTGCCAGGCCGATCATCGCGGACGCAACGACCAACAGCAAGGTCGGCCCAAGACCGATGCGCCGCCCGACCACGATGAACCCGGCGATCTCCAGGAGCGGAAGAGACAGGAGGAAAAGAGCGATGAGTGGTCGTGCCATGAGCGGTGCCCGATCGTTGCCGCGTGCCTTGGGTTTGGCGGTTTTCCCGTTTCGACGACCGATGGTCAACCCTGCGCCGTGGCACAATCGAGTGAACGGTGTCGTCGACATTTGAAGATTGGGCGTTTGCGGACTATATGGAAGAATTCAAAAAAGGTGAACGGTGGTTTCGGATCATATGGGCTCATTCGACTTTGTAACGGTTTTCTTCCTCGTGGCGGCGGTTGTGATTTTCCTGCAGCTGCGCAATGTTCTTGGTCGGCGCACGGGCAACGAGAAACCACCCTTCGATCCCTATTCGCGGCGCGAGCCGGCCGAATCGGCTGCTCCGGACCGCGGCAAGGTCGTCACCCTGCCGCGCCGGGACGGAACGGAGGGCGAAGACGGGCCTTACACGCAGGTCGATGCCTTCACCCCCGCCGGGCCGCTCAACCAAGCGCTGCGCCGCGTCGTCGACGGCGACCCGTCCTTTAGTCCGAATGAATTCGTCAATGGCGCCAAGCTGGCCTACGAAATGATCGTTGTCGCCTTCGCCGACGGCGATCGCAAGACCCTGAAGAACCTACTCTCGCGCGAGGTCTACGAGGGCTTCGATGCCGCCATCTCGGAGCGCGAGAGCAAGGGCGAGGTGGTGAAATCGAATTTCGTCGGCATCGAAAAGGCCGACATCGTCGCTGCCGAGGTCAAGGACCAGGAGGTCAACATCACGGTCCGGATCGTCAGCCAGTTGGTTTCGGCGACCTACGACAAGGATGGCAATCTGATCGAGGGTGATGCGGAAGCGGTTGCCGAGGTGAACGATATCTGGACTTTCGCCCGCGATGTCCGCTCGCGCGATCCGAACTGGAAGCTGATCGCCACCGAATCGGAAGGCTGATCGGCAAGATGGAATTCCGTCTGAAACCGGTCGCTTTCCCGGATCTGCCCGGATGGACGGAGGACGATCCGACAGCGCTCTTCGATATGCTGGAGCGCTGTCGCCACCATCTCATGACGGCAAAGCCCTATCGTACCGGCTCGCTTGGCGTCACCGCCGCCGACCTGCTGCCGGCGTTGACCGCCGCAGGCAAGCACTCGCCGGAGAATCCGGCACAGGGGCGAGCCTTCTTCGAGGCCTGGTTCCAGCCGTTCCTGATCGACCGCACCGACGGGGAGCGAGGGCTCGTTACCGCCTATTACGAGCCGGAGGTCGAGGTCCGGGCCGAGCCGGACGCGGAGTTCCGCTTTCCGTTCTATCGCCGGCCGGACGATATGGTCGACATCGACGAGGCCAATCGGCCGGCCGGTTTCGATCCCTACTTCGCCTTCGGCCGCCTTCGCGACGGCTGCATCGAGGAATATCCCGACCGGGCGGCGATCGACCAGGGGCTGCTTCACGGCCGCGGTCTGGAAATCGCCTATTGCCGCTCGAAGGTAGATGTCTTCTTCATCCACATCCAGGGCGCGGCGCGCCTTCACTACCGCGATGGGACCGTCCGGCGCATTACCTATGCCGCCAAGACAGGCCATCGCTTCTCGCCGATCGGCAAGCTGCTGATCGAGCGCGGCGAGATCGATGCGGCCACGGTGTCGATGGCCTCGATCCGCGATTGGCTCGCCCGCCATCCCGAACAGGTCGACGCGGTGCTCTGGCACAATCGGTCCTACATTTTCTTCCGGGAGGCGCCCGTCGAGGATCCGGCGCTGGGTCCGGTTGCAGCCGCCAAGGTACCCATCGTCGCCGGGCGATCGCTCGCCGTCGACCGCCAGATCCATACGTTCGGCACGCCGTTCTTCATCCGCAGCGAGGGCCTGACCCATCTCGATGGCGGCGGACCCTTTGCCCGGACCATGCTGGCACTCGACACGGGTTCGGCTATCGTCGGGCCGAGTCGCGGCGACATCTTTACCGGTTCCGGCGATGCCGCCGGGGCCCTTGCGGGTCATGTCCGCAACCCTGCCGATTTTTATGTCTTCGTCCCGAGAACGGCTGCCCAGAGATATCAGCATGACGAAGGATAAGCCCCTCAGCGGCGAGGACCGCATTCTTTGGGGCAAGGTGGCGCGAAGTGCCAGGGCCCTGCCGGGCCGGCTGCAGGAGTTGGAGGCCCTGGAGGCGTTTCTCGCGCCGAAGGACGAGGTGACTCCGGTGGCTGCCGAAACGCCCGAAGCGCAGCGAAGCGTGACAAAGGATAGCGGAATCCGGATAACGACAGGCGCCCCGAGCGAGCGCCGCCTTCACCCGCTGGAGCGTCCCGTCAAGCGCAAGATCGCCAAGGGCCATCTGGCGCTCGAGGCGCGGCTCGACCTGCACGGCATGATCCAGAGCGAAGCGCACGGCCTGCTCCTGAGCTTCCTGCTCAAGGCGCACGCGCGGGGCATGCGGCACGTGCTGGTGATCACCGGCAAAGGGGCATCCATCGGCAGCGACGGGGCGCTGAAGCGCGCGGTCCCGCTCTGGTTCTCGTTGCCGGAGTTCCGTCCGCTGATCTCCTCCTATGAGCCGGCGGCGCGCAATCACGGCGGTGACGGCGCCCTCTATGTGCGGCTTGCCCGCCACAAGGCGGACCGGTCATGACGACCCCGTTCGGCGTCGCGGTCCGACACCTGCGGGCAAAGAAGGGAGTGTCGCAAAAGGAGATGGCGGCGGCCCTGAACGTTTCGCCGGCTTATCTTTCGGCGCTGGAGCACGGTCGGCGCGGTATGCCGAGCTTCGACTTTCTCCAGCGCGTCGCCGGCTACTTCAACGTCATCTGGGACGAGGCCGAGGAACTGTTCCGGCTGGCGCGCATCTCCGACCCGAAAATTACGGTCGATACGGCCGGATTGCCGCCGGAATACACGGCCCTCGCCAATCGTCTGGCGGCGGAAATTCGCGATCTGCCGCCCGAAACCATCCGGCGCCTCGCCGGCATTCTCGAAAAGGCCTGCAATAGCCGGGCAAAATGACGTGATCCCCTGATTTCTGCCGCTATTGGCGGCCACAAGATTTGGAAAGCTGGGCCAAAATCCCTATATTCGATGGGCTGGATGCGCGGTGATTCGCCGCGTCCATGCTCCTCATGGAACCCTGGAAAGACACCCCGCATGACCGATACGCATGAGACCGAAAACAGCGGCCAGGCCGAATATGGCGCCGATTCCATCAAGGTGCTCAAGGGCCTCGATGCCGTGCGCAAGCGGCCGGGCATGTATATCGGCGACACGGACGACGGTTCGGGGCTGCACCACATGGTCTATGAGGTGGTGGACAACGCGATCGACGAGGCGCTGGCCGGGCACGCCGATATCGTCACCGTGACACTGAACGCCGACGGATCGGTGACCGTTACCGACAATGGACGCGGGATTCCGACCGACATCCACAGGGAGGAAGGGGTCTCCGCCGCCGAGGTCATCATGACCCAGTTGCACGCGGGCGGAAAGTTCGACCAGAACTCCTACAAGGTTTCCGGCGGCCTGCACGGCGTCGGCGTTTCGGTCGTGAACGCGCTCTCGGTTTCTCTGAGGCTGAAGATCCGCCGCAACGGTCATATCCATGAGATGAGCTTCACCCACGGTGTCGCCGACGGGCCGCTGAGGGTGACCGGCGACTGCGGTGAGGAAACGGGCACCGAAGTGACCTTCCTGCCGAGCCCGCAGACGTTCTCCAACATCGAGTTCAACTATCAGACGCTCGAGCACCGGCTGCGCGAACTGGCCTTCCTGAACTCCGGCGTGCGCATTCTTTTGACCGACCGGCGCCACTCCGACGTCAAGCAGGACGAATTGATGTATGACGGTGGCCTCGAGGCCTTCGTCCATTTTCTGGACCGCGCCAAGAAGTCGCTCGTGCCGAAGCCTATCGCCATCCGCGGTGAGCGCGACGGCATCACGGTCGAGGTGGCGATGTGGTGGAACGACAGCTACCACGAGAACGTGCTCTGCTTCACCAACAACATTCCCCAGCGTGACGGCGGCACGCACCTTGCCGGTTTCCGCGGCGCGCTGACGCGCCAGGTCGTCGCCTATGGCGAGAGCTCGGGCATCCTGAAGAGGGAGAAGGTCTCCCTGACCGGAGACGACTGCCGAGAAGGGCTGACCGCCGTTCTCTCCGTCAAGGTCCCCGATCCGAAGTTCTCCTCGCAGACGAAGGACAAGCTCGTTTCGTCCGAGGTCCGGCCGGTGGTGGAGAGCCTGGTCAACGAAGCATTGAGCAATTGGCTCGAGGAGCATCCCTCCGAGGCCAAGGTGCTGGTCGGCAAGGTGGTCGAGGCCGCCGCCGCCCGCGAGGCCGCCCGCAAGGCGCGCGAGCTGACGCGCCGCAAGGGGGCGCTCGACATCTCCTCGCTGCCCGGCAAGCTTGCCGACTGTTCCGAGCGTGACCCGGCAAAATCCGAACTCTTCCTCGTGGAGGGCGATTCGGCCGGCGGGTCGGCGAAGCAGGGCCGCTCCCGGGAAAACCAGGCCATCCTGCCGTTGCGCGGCAAGATCCTCAACGTCGAACGCGCCCGGTTTGACAAGATGCTGTCGAGCCAGGAAATCGGCACCCTGATCACCGCGCTCGGCACCTCGATCGGCAAGGACGAGTTCAACCCGGAAAAGCTGCGCTATCACAAGATCATCATCATGACGGACGCGGATGTCGACGGCGCGCATATTCGCACGCTGCTGCTGACCTTCTTCTTCCGCCAGATGCCGGAACTGATCGAGCGCGGCCACCTCTACATCGCCCAGCCGCCGCTCTACAAGGTGTCGCGCGGGAAGTCGTCCCAGTACCTCAAGGATGAGAAGGCGCTGGACGACTTCCTGATCTCGGCGGGCCTGGAAGACGCGGCGCTCGAGCTCGGCTCGGGCGAGGTCCGCGCCGGACAGGATATGCGCGAGGTGATCCAGGATGCGCTGCGGCTGCGCGCGCTGCTCGACGGCCTGCATTCGCGCTACAGTCGCGCCATCGTCGAGCAGGCGGCCATTTGCGGCGCGCTCAACCTGGAACTGAGCCACAACCGCGAAGACTATGCCGAGATGGCCGAACAGGTGGCACGCCGGCTGGACCTGATTGCCGAGGAAACCGAGCGGGGCTGGAGCGCATCCGTCGCCGCCGATGGCGGGCTGGCGTTCGAGCGCACCGTGCGTGGGGTGAGGGAATTTGCCCATCTCGACATGGCCCTGATCGGCTCGTCCGATGCGCGCCACCTGGACCAGCTGTCGCTGCGGCTGAAGGACATCTACGCCATTCCCCCAAAGCTGAAGCGCAAGGATTCGGAAGTCGAGATCAGCGGACCACGCATGCTTCTTGACGCGATCTTCGCGGCCGGTCGCAAGGGTCTGGCCCTGCAGCGCTACAAGGGCCTTGGCGAGATGAATGCCGAACAGCTCTGGGAAACGACCCTTGATCCGAACGTTCGGTCCCTGCTGCAAGTCCGTGTTTCCGATGCCACCGATGCCGACGGGCTGTTCTCGCGCCTGATGGGCGACGAGGTGGAGCCGCGCCGCGAATTCATCCAGGAGAATGCCCTTAACGTCGCCAACCTGGACATCTGACCGGCGGCTTTGGCGGCATGGATTTGCACTGAACGGATCAAAACGCCCCGCCTCGTCGGGGCGTTTTGTTGTTGTATGGCGCTGACGCATCGGCATCGAGCGCATGCCGGCCGGCCGCGGGCCGCGTGGTGGTCCCTGTCGACTGGAAGAGCAAGGCGCCATGTCTTCCGGATCGATGGCGAGGGCAGCGCGCCTGCACGACGCCCGACTTGATCGGTCCATCGAAAAAGCATTTATGTCGATGGATTGAGCGAGGAGCGGCAACGACATGGACTCAGGTGAATTCAGGCAGTGGTCGGCCAAGGCGGCCGAATGGGGCGCGGACTACAGGCAGACCATCCGGCAGCGGCCGGTGCGACCGGCCTTGGCGCCCGGCGAAGTCGGAGCCAGCATTCCGACCAGGCCGCCTGAGGTCGGCGAACCGATGGAACGGATCTTCGCCGACTTCGAGGAAAAGATCGTTCCGGGCATGACCCATTGGCAGCATCCGCGCTTCTTTGCCTATTTTCCGGCCAATGCCGCCCCCGTTTCCGTGGTCGCCGAGTATCTCGTCAGCGCCATGGCGGCACAATGCATGCTCTGGCAGACCTCGCCTGCGGCAACCGAACTGGAGACGAAGGTGCTCGACTGGCTGCGGCAGGCGATCGGTTTGCCCGAAAGCTTTGCCGGCGTCATCCAGGATTCGGCCTCCTCGGCGACGCTTGCCGCCGTACTTGTGATGCGCGAACGGGCGTTGCAGTGGAAAGGCAACAAGAATGGCTTGCCGGGCGGGGCGCGCGTGCGCGTGTATGCCTCCGACCAGGTTCACACCTCCATCGACCGCGCGATCTGGGTTTCCGGCATCGGCGAGGACAACCTCGTCCGGATTCCGGTGGTGGGTCCGCTGCGCGGAATGGATGTCGCCGCGCTCGAGGCGGCGATCAAGGTCGATCTCGAATCCGGCTACCGACCGGCCGGGATCGTCGCCTGCACGGGTGGCACCAGCACGGGCGCGTGCGATGACATCGCCGCCGTCGTCGCTGTTGCGAGACGCTACGGGCTCTATGTCCATGTCGATGCCGCCTGGGCGGGCGCGGCGATGATCTGCGAGGAATTCCGCGCGCTCTGGAAGGGTGTCGAAGGCGCCGATTCGGTCGTGTTCAATCCGCACAAATGGCTCGGCGCCCAGTTCGACTGCTCGGCCCATTTCCTGCGCAATCCGGACGACCTCGTCCGGACGCTGGCGATCCAGCCGGAATATCTGAAGACGCACGGCAAGGACGGCATCATCAACTACTCGGAGTGGTCGGTGCCGCTCGGCCGGCGTTTTCGCGCGCTGAAACTCTGGTTCCTGATCCGCTATCACGGCCTGTCCGGACTGAAGACGATGATCCGAAATCACGTCGCCTGGTCACAGCGGCTGGCGCAGCGCCTTGCGGCGGAGCCGGATTTCGAGATCGTCACCGAGCCGGTGCTGTCGCTCTTCTCCTTTTGCCACCGGACGGATGGCGACGCGAATCAGCACAATCAGGCGCTGCTGAACGCGATCAACGATGACGGCCGCATCTACCTGACACAGACGCGCGTCGGCGAGCGCCTGGTCATCCGGTTCCAGGCGGGACAGTTCGAGATGACCGAGGCGGACGCGGAAACCGCTTTCGACGTGATTGTCGAAACGGCGCGAAAGCGCCTATAACCGCGCAAAAGCAATTCAAGCGAGGAGACCCTTCATGAGCCTGACAGACCCCACCCTTCTGCGCCAGGCGGCGCTGGTCGGGACCCGTTGGATCGACGCCGACCCGAAATCGGCGATCGCCGTGAAGAACCCGGCAACCGGCGAGCTCGTCGGCTACGTGCCGAAGCTCGGTGCCGCCGAGACCAGGGAGGCGATCGCGGCGGCCGAAAAGGCCCAGAAGGAATGGGCGGCCCGCACCGCCAAGGAGCGCGCGGCGATCCTGCGCAAGTGGTTCGAACTGATGATGGCGAACCAGGACGACCTCGGCCGGATCCTGACGATGGAGCAGGGCAAGCCGCTGGCCGAAGCCAAGGGCGAGATCGCCTATGGCGCCAGCTTCGTCGAGTGGTTCGCCGAGGAGGCGCGACGGGTCTATGGCGACATCATGCCGGGGCACCAGAAGGACAAGCGCATCCTGGTGATGAAGCAGCCGATCGGTGTCGTCGCGGCGATCACGCCATGGAACTTCCCGAACGCGATGATCACGCGCAAGGCCGGCCCGGCCTTTGCCGCCGGTTGTGCCATGGTGTTGAAGCCGGCGTCGCAGACGCCGTTCTCGGCGATCGCCATTGCGCTGCTCGCCGAGCGCGCCGGCCTGCCCGCCGGCCTGTTCAGCGTCATCACCGGCTCGGCGGCGGCGATCGGCGCCGAGATGACGGCCAACCCGACGGTGCGCAAGCTCACCTTCACCGGCTCGACCGAGATCGGCGCCGAACTCTACCGGCAGAGCGCCCCGACCATCAAGAAGCTCGGTCTCGAGCTTGGCGGCAATGCGCCCTTCATCGTCTTCGACGACGCCGATCTCGATGCGGCCGTGGAGGGGGCGCTGATCGCAAAGTTCCGCAACAACGGCCAGACCTGCGTCTGTGCCAACCGCATCTACGCGCAGGACGGAATCTACCAGGCGTTTGCCGAGAAGCTGGCCGCGGCCGTCGGCAAGTTGAAGACCGGCAACGGTTTCGACGAGGGTGTGATCCTAGGGCCGCTGATCGACGAGGCAGCGCTTTCCAAGGTCGAGGAACATGTTTCCGATGCGGTTTCCAAGGGCGGCCGGATCGTCCAGGGCGGCAAGCGCCATGCGCTCGGCGGCACCTTCTACGAAGCGACCGTCATTGCCGACGTCACGCCGGACATGGCGGTCGCCCGCGAGGAGACCTTTGGTCCGGTGGCGCCGCTCTTCCGGTTCAAGGACGAGGCGGACGTGATCGCACAGGCCAACGACACCGAATTCGGCCTCGCCTCCTACTTCTATGCCAAGGATCTCGCCCGCGTCTTCCGCGTTGCCGAGGCGCTGGAATACGGCATGGTCGGCGTCAACACCGGCCTGATCTCGACGGCCGAGGCGCCGTTCGGCGGCGTCAAGCTGTCGGGGCTTGGCCGTGAGGGTTCGAAATACGGCATCGAGGAATTCACCGAGATCAAGTATGTCTGCCTTGGCGGCATTGCCTGAACATCGTGACCAGCACCGGCCGGGCCGCACCGGCCGGTGAACCGTCAGTCGTCGCACCGAGGAATTGCGCCATGCCCGCCCCCAAGAACACGTTCAAGGCCGCCCTTCGGGAGGGCCGGTTTCAGCTCGGCCTCTGGGTCGCGCTCGGCAGTGCCTATGCTGCGGAGATCGCCTCCGGCAGCGGCTACGACTGGCTGCTCTTGGACGGCGAGCACGGTCCGAACGACATGCCGCTGCTCGGGGCGCAGATCGGTGCCCTGCGCGGCACCGTCAGTCATCCGATCGTCCGCCCGCCGATGGGCGAGGCGTGGCTGTTGAAGCAGTTGCTCGACCAGGGCGCGCAGACGTTCTTGATTCCGATGGTGGAGACGGCCGAGCAGGCGCGCGCGCTGGTGCGTGCCGTGCGCTATCCGCCGGCCGGCATCCGCGGCGTCGGTGCCGGCCTCGGACGCGCCAGCGACTTCAACCGCACGCCTGAGTATCTGACCACGGCAAATGACGAGATCTGCCTGATCGTGCAGATCGAGAGCCGGGCCGGATTGGCTGCGCTCGACGAGATCGCCGCGATCGAAGGGGTCGACGGCATCTTTATCGGGCCCTCCGATCTCGCCGCCGACATGGGCTACCTCGGCCAACCGGCGGCTCCGCCGGTGACAGAGGCGATCCGCGACGCTTTCGCGCGCATTCACAAGCATGGCAAGGCGCGCGGCATCATGACTGTTGTGCTGGAACAGGCGCACGAATACCGGGCCATGGGTGCCGATTTCATGGCGATCGGTACCGATGTCAATTGTCTGGTGAAGGCGATGGATGGGTTGCGGCGGGACTTTCTCGGCCTGGCCGGGACGCAAACGAAGGGCGGCGGCTACTGAAGCCGCCGCGAAGGTAACGGCAGGTCCGATCAGTTGATCGACTGCAGCAAGGTCTCCCGCGCCGACTTCAAGTGCCGCCGGCAGGCTGCCTCGATGCGCGCGGGGTCGTGCGACTGCAACGCCTCTATATAGGCGAGATGTTCCTCCAGCGCGCGTGCGTTGCGCTGGCGGGCATTGGTCTTGTTCCACTGGTAGTGGTAGTGGAAGACGATCGCGATAATGTCGTAGAAATCGACGATGAAGCGGTTCTTCGAAGCTTTGTGCACGAGAAGGTGAAATTTTTCGTCGAGCTCGGAGAACTCACGATAGCGGTTTTCCACGTCGGCAAGGATTTCGCGGTGGAGCGTGGCGATCGCCTCCAGTTCCGCCCAGGCCGGATGCTCGGACGGCAGGTTTGCGAAGGCAGCGGCGGAACGCAGTTCGAACATCTCTCGCACCTCGGTCAGTTCCAGCGCGAACTCGGGTGTAAATCCCTTCAGCACCCAATGGCTGTTCGGCCGCTTCTCGATCAGGCCGAACCGGCTGAACCGGATCAGGAATTCGCGTACGCTCGTCGTGCCGGTGCCGATTTCGCGGGCAAGCTCCAGTTCGTTGATTTGCATCCCCGGCTCGGCGCCGCCGGCGAGGATCCGCCGCATGAAGCTGCGCTCGATGATGTCGGAAAGCGAATCGGTCTCCTCCGTCGGGAAGCGGTCCGATGGCGCAGGCGTGCGGAGCACGACCTTGCGGCGCTT
Organism: Mycoplana ramosa; assembly: GCF_041930185.1. Classification (NCBI taxonomy): domain Bacteria; kingdom Pseudomonadati; phylum Pseudomonadota; class Alphaproteobacteria; order Hyphomicrobiales; family Rhizobiaceae; genus Mycoplana; species Mycoplana ramosa. The sequence continues at coordinate 117,085 of NZ_JBHEEW010000011.1, forward strand.
TGACCACTCGATCAGTCCGATCTCCTGCAGGCGAGCCAGGATCGCGCGGACGGTGGTGCGACTGACGCCGAGCTGGCTTCCGAGTTCCGGTTCGGATGGCAGGCGGTCGGTCTGCTCGATGAGACCGAGGCAACGATTGAAGGCATCCTTGAACACGGTGTTCTGCTTGGCCATGGCCTTCCCGTCGAATGAGTGTCGTTGCGCTTCCCTTCCGCAGCGGGAGGCGCCTTGTCCAGTCGGATGCGGCGGGGAGGGCATGTTCCCGCTCGCCGCTGCCGTCCGAGCACATAACCCATTGACCTCGAACTGTCTATTGTAGATAAAAGACAAAAGCTGGGAGGAGCAGGGGCTGAGTCCAAGGTAGGCTGCACGCAGCCTGTGCCGGGCGCAACGGGAGGCGCAATGCAGGCAAGGACCATTGGCACGACCGGTCTTTCCGTCACGGAGTACAGCTTCGGCACGGCCGCGCTGGGCGGCCTCTACCGCGCCTGCCCGCGCGATCTGGCGATGGAAACACTGCAAGCGGCCTGGGACGAGGGAATCCGGTATTTTGATACCGCACCCTGGTACGGTTTCGGCCGCGCCGAACGCGCGCTTGGCGATTTCCTGCGCGACCAGCCAAAGCGGGAATGGGTTCTGTCCACCAAGGTCGGACGTATCCTGTTTCCGGTCGCAGACGACAGGGTTCCGAACTACGGTTACGTCGACCCGCTGCCGTTCGACGTGCGCTACGATTACAGCTACGATGGCGTCATGCGTTCGCTGGAACTGAGCTATGCCCGGCTCGGGCTGAACCGGATCGACATTCTGTATGTGCATGATATCGGCGCCTACACGCACGGGGCGGAGCGCAACGCCTTCCATTTCAAGGCGCTGATGGACTCCGGGCTGAAGGCGCTGGAGGAACTGAAGTCGTCCGGCACGATCAAGGCCTACGGTCTGGGCGTCAACGAGGTCCCGATCTGTCTCGACGTAATGAAGCACGCCTCGATCGACTGCATTTTGCTGGCTGGCCGCTACACCTTGCTGGACCGGACGGCCGTTGAAGAACTGTTGCCGCTCTGCCTTGAGCGCAACACCTCTATCGTCGCGGGCGGCGTCTTCAACTCCGGCATCCTGGCGATCGGGGCGGTTGAGGGGGCGCATTTCGACTACATGCCGGCATCGAACGACGTGCTGGCGCGGGTGCGCGCGCTGGCAGAACTGGCCAGCGCGAACGGCGTGCCGCTTGCCGCCGCCGCAGTGCAGTTTCCACGTCGTCATCCGGCGGTCGCCTCCGTCCTGATCGGCACGGCCAAGCCGTCCAGCCTGCGCCGCAATGCCGAACTGCTGGGGACGCCCGTGCCGGACGCGTTCTATGCAGAGGCATCCACCTATAGCCTGGTGGCTCCCCCGCTCGGAACCGAGGCCGTTCGTCAGTAGCAAGATCACCAAAGGACTCTGGCGCATGTTGAAAGGCATTCACCCCCTTCTCGGACCCGACCTGCTGCACGCGTTGCGGACGATGGGTCACGGCGACGACATCGTCATTGCCGACGCGAATTTTCCGGCCCACGCCATGGGTCCCAGGGTTATTCGCGCCGATGGCGTCGATGCGACCAGCATGACCGAGGCGGTGTTGACGCACATGCCGCTCGACACCTTCGTGCCGGACGCAGCCTGGCGGATGCAGGTTGTTGGTGATCCGTCCGCCGTGCCGCCGGTCTGCGCCGAGTTCCAGGAGATTGTCAGCCGGCTTACGGGCGACTTCGTCGTCCGTTCGGTCGAGCGCTTTGCCTTCTACGAGATGGCCAGGAATGCGGCCTGTATCGTCGCCACCACTGAATTGCGGCTTTATGGTAACATTATTTTCAAGAAGGGCGTCGTGCTCCCGAACGAGGTCTTCGGAGCCTGACTGCCGGGCGTGGATGCCCGATGAATAGAATGTATGTTCTGCGTTGACAACATTGCGGAACCGATGTTTCATTTGCGATGACACGCTGCCCGCAGTCGACGCGGCTTGCGTCAATAAATAAATGTTTTTTATAGATAAAAACCGCCAGCCATGCGTTCAGCGGTCGGTTTCTGGAGGAGAGAACGCACCGAGAGAGGAGAACGTCCAAATGCGCATCGCCAAATCGCTTTTGTCCCGCCGCGCCTTTACCGCGCTTGCCGGCGCCGCCGTCCTGGCGGCGATGTCGCCGGCCGCATCCTTCGCGCAGGACGTCACCATCCCGATCATCGTGAAGGACACGACCTCGTTCTACTGGCAGATCGTGCTCGCCGGCGCCCGCGCCGCAGGCAAGGACCTCGGCGTGAACGTGCCGGAACTGGGCGCGCAGTCGGAAGCCGACATCAACGGCCAGATCAGCATTCTCGAGAATGCCGTTGCCGGCAAGCCGGCCGCGATCGTGATCGCTCCGACCGAATTCAAGGCGCTCGGCAAGCCGATCGACGAAGCGGCGAAGTCCGTGCCGATCATCGGCATCGACTCGGCCGCAGACTCCAAGGCCTTCAAGTCGTTCCTGACGACCGACAACGTGCAGGGCGGACGGATCGCCGCGGATGGTCTGGCAGCCGCGATCAAGGAAATGACCGGCAAGGAAGAAGGCGATGTCGTGATCCTCACCAATCTCCCCGGCGTCGGCTCGCTCGAGCAGCGCCGCGAGGGCTTCCTCGACCAGGTCAAGACGAAGTATCCCGGCCTCAAGGTGATCGCCGACAAATACGGTGACGGCCAGGCGACGACCGGTCTCAACATGATGACCGACCTGATTACCGCCAATCCGAACCTCGTCGGCGTCTTCGCATCGAACCTGATCCTCGGGCAGGGCGTCGGCCAGGCGATTGCGGAAAACAACCTCGGCAACAAGATCAAGGTCATTGCCTTTGACAGCGACGACAAGACGGTCGGCTTCCTGAAGGACGGCTCGCTGGCCGGCCTCGTCGTGCAGGACCCCTACCGCATGGGCTATGATGGCATAAAGACGGCGCTTGCCGTCTCAAAAGGGGAGACGGTGCCGGAAAATGTCGACACCGGTGCGAACCTGGTGACGAAGGCCAATATGAACGAGCCGAAAATCGACGCGCTGATCAATCCCAAGATCAAGTAGGCGCTTGACAGTCGCGTCGGCGCAGGAGCGCCGGCGCGGCTGGCATCGAACTGCGCCCCTTGAACGTCGTCGACGGCCAGGAGTCGCACCGGACATGACGGGAGGAGACGTCCATGAGTCGGTTGGAAGAGCTCGCGCATCGCCACGATGACGCGCTGTTGACAGAAGCAAGCCGCGTTGCCGCGGGCACTCCGATCCTTGAATTGAAGGGCTTGCAGAAGAACTATGGCTACGTGCAGGCGCTGAAGCCGGCGACGATGACGTTTCTCGCCGGCGAAATCCACGCGATCGTCGGCGAGAACGGCGCGGGCAAGTCGACCCTCATCAAGCTTCTGACCGGCGTCATCACCCGCACCGCCGGCGAAATCCTGTGGTGCGGTCACCCGGTTACGCTCGCCACGCCCAACGAAGCGATCGCCCGCGGCATCAATGCGGTGCATCAGGAAGTGGTCCTCTGTCCGCACCTGACCGTGGCAGCCAATCTGTTTCTTGGCGACGAGGTGAACCGAAACGGCCTGATGCGGACGAAGCAGATGGAGACGATGGCCCAGGCCGTTCTTGACGATCTGGGCTTCGGCCTGCCCGCGGATGTGCCCCTCAGTTCGTTGACGATTGGCCAGCAGCAACTCGTCGCCACGGCGCGGGCGGCCATGCGCGGCACGCAGTTCCTCATCTTTGACGAGCCGACCGCCTATCTGACGCGCCAGGAGTCCGCCCAGCTCTTCAAGCTGATCCGGCGCCTGCAGGGCGAGGGCGTGACGATCGTCTATATCAGTCATCGCCTGGAGGAGGTGTTTGAATTGGCCGACCGCGTCTCGGTTCTGCGGGACGGCACGCACGTTGGCACGCGGAATATCGGCGACACGAATGAGAACGAACTGATCGCGCTGATGATCAACCGATCGATCGAGCAGATCTACCACAAGGAGGAGATCCCGCTCGGCGAACCGATCCTGGAGACGCGCGGCCTCTCCGGGCCGGGCTTCGAAGACATTTCGCTGTCCGTGCGGGCGGGCGAGATCGTCGGCCTCTACGGCCTGATCGGCGCCGGCCGCAGCGAATTTGCGCTCGGACTCTACGGGCGCCATCCGATCTTCGCCGGCGAGATCCGCTGGATGGGCCGCAAGGTCGAGATCAGGAACGAACGGGCGGCAATGGAACTGGGCATCGCCCTCGCCCCGGAAAGTCGCCGCGACCAGGGGCTGTGCCTCAACCTGCCGATCGGTCTCAACATCAACCTTCCGGTCTTCAGAAAACTGAGCCACGGCCCGGTGATCGGCCGCGCCGATGAGGCGGCGAATGCCGACAAGCAGATCCGTGACCTCAGCATCAAGACCCCAAGCCGCCGCGTGCTCGCCTCGGCGATGTCGGGCGGCAACCAGCAGAAGATCGTCATCGGCAAGTGGCTCAGCCACGGCGCACGGCTCTTCATCTTCGATGAGCCGACCGTCGGCGTGGACGTCGGCACGAAGGCGGAGATCTACCGGCTCTTCGCCAAGCTCCTGAAGGAGGGCGCCGGCATCATCCTGATCTCCTCCTATCTGCCGGAAGTCTACGAACTGGCGGACCGACTGCACGTGTTCCGTGGCGGCAGGCTCGTCGGCAGCCACGATTTCCATGATGCGACCCACGAAGAAGTGCTCGGCGAAGCGATTGGCGTCTAGGCGAACGCGAGAGTGAAGAGGGAGAAGCAAGCATGACCATCACTTCAACGGACGCCGCAGCCGTCGCACCGCGGCGCGGGATGAACATCCTCTTCAGCCTGACGCTCATCGGCCTGCTGCTGCTTCTGTGGATCGGGCTCGGCATCGTCACCGCGAGCTTCTGGACGCCGCTCAACATCTCCAACCTGTTGCGGCAAGGCGCGATGACGGCCATCCTCGCGGTCGGCCAGACCTTCGTCATCATCACGGCCGGCATCGACCTGTCGGTCGGCGCGATCGTCGGCTTTTCCAGCGTCATCCTCGCCTGGCTTCTGCAGGCGGGCGTGCCGCTCTGGATCGCCATCGCGGCCACGCTTCTCCTGGGGGTCGCCATAGGCACCTTCCATGGCTTCGGTATCGTCCGCATGGGGCTTCCGCCGTTTATCATCACACTCGCAACCCTGACATCGCTGCGCGGCATCGGCCTGCTGATCACCAACGGCTCGACGATCTCGATCACCAACGAGACGTTCACCAATTTTGCCCGGGCCGATTTTCTCGGCATTCCGAGCCTGTTCTGGATGGTGATCATGATCGCGCTACCGGCCTACGTGTTCCTGCATCTGAGCCGCTGGGGCCGCTATCTGTTCGCCGTCGGCTCGAACAGCGAGGCGGCGCGCCTTTCGGGCGTCAACGTCAACCGCACGATCTACATGGCCTATATCCTGTCGGCGACCTGCGCGGCCTTCGTCGGTGTCTTGCTCGCCTCGCGCATCGGCATCGGCAATGCGACGCAGGCGGAGGGCTGGGAGTTGCAGGCGATCGCTTCGTCGGTCATCGGTGGAACCAGCCTCTTCGGCGCGGTCGGCTCGGTCCATGGCCCGCTGATCGGCGCCTTTATCCTGGCGACGATCAACAACGGTGCAAACCTGCTGAACGTCAATTCGTTTTGGCAGCGCATCATCACCGGCCTGCTGATCATCGTGATCGTCTATTTCGACCAGTTGCGCCGCCGCAGCAGCCGCTGAGGGTTTGGCTGATGGCAGCCGATCGGGCCAACGCGAACGAATGCGGATGCGAGGAGAGGAACATGAGCGACTACCTGGTGGGCAAAACGGCGCTGGTCACAGCCGCGGGGCAGGGGATCGGGCGGGCGTCGGCACTTGCCTACAAGCGTGCCGGCGCAAATGTGATCGCAACGGATATCAACGGCGAGGCCCTGCAGACGCTCGCCGTCGAGGGTATCTCCACCCGCCTTCTCGATGTCCGCGACGAGGCCGCGGTCAGGGGTGCCGTCGCCGAGATCGGCGCCGTCGACATTCTCTTCAACTGCGCCGGCGTCGTCCATGGCGGGACCGTGCTCGACGTGAAGGACGAGGAACTGGCATTTGCCTGGGACCTCAATGTCCGTTCCATGCTGCGCACCGTTCGCGCCGTGCTGCCGGGCATGCTGGCGCGGGGCGGCGGCGCGATCGTCAACATGTCGTCCGTCGCAAGCAGCGTGAAGGGCGTGCCGAACCGCTTTGCCTATTCGGTGACCAAGGCCGCCGTGATCGGCCTGACCAAGTCGATAGCCGCCGACTATGTCGGGCAAAACATCCGCTGCAACGCGATCTGTCCCGGAACTGTGGAAAGTCCGTCGCTGCAGGAGCGCATGCGGGCCAGCGGCGACTACGAGGCGGCGCGTGCGGCCTTTATCGCGCGCCAGCCGATGGGACGGATCGGCGCGCCGGAGGAGATCGCCGATCTCGCCGTCTATCTTTCCGGCGCAACCTATACCACCGGCCAGGCCTATGTGATCGACGGCGGCTGGACGGGCTAACGATCGTTCGCTGGCGGTTTTTGCTCCCGATCGGGCCGGAGCCCGTTCTGTTGCACCGCAGCGAAAACGTGATAGTGTGTTGATAATCGCGGATCAGCAGCATGCACCGAGCGCAGTGCGCGCCCGAACGGAACGGCGGCTTCCAAAAGTTCACGACGGGATGATTGCTTCGAATGTACTACCAGCTCTACGAACTGAATCACGCCATGATGGCGCCCTGGCGCGCCGTCGCCGATCAGATGCGGCTTGCCTACAGCAATCCGCTCAATCCCGTCTCGCACACCTACTTCGGTCGATCGATGGCGGCAGGGCTGGAGGTTCTGGAGCGAGCAACCCGACGCTACGGCAAGCCTGCATTTGGTCTCGATGAAACCGTGATCGACGGCCAGACCGTCTCCGTGCACGAGAAGATCGTCTGGCAGCGTCCGTTCTGCAATCTCGTCCATTTCGAACGCTGCCTGCCGGCCGGGCACCGGCGCGATCCGAGGATCCTGCTGGTGGCGCCGATGTCGGGCCACTACGCCACGCTCCTGCGCGGCACGGTCGAAACGCTGCTGCCCGACGCGGAAATCTATGTCACCGACTGGGTGGATGCGCGGATGGTGCCGTTGTCGGATGGCGCCTTCGATCTTGACGATTTCATCGACTACATCATCCAGATGCTGCACGAGCTGGGACCGGACACGCACGTAGTGGCGGTCTGCCAGCCGTCCGTGCCGGTGCTGGCCGCCGTCGCGCGCATGGAGGAGGAGGGCGATCCGCTCTCGCCGTCGTCCATGACGCTGATGGGCGGTCCAATCGATACCCGCGTCAACCCGACGGCGGTGAACCGCCTTGCCGAGGAACGTCCGATCGACTGGTTCCAGGACAACGTGATCATGCCGGTGCCATGGCCTCAACCCGGTTTCATGCGCCTGGTCTATCCCGGCTTCCTGCAGCTTTCCGGCTTCATGTCGATGAACCTCGACCGACATTTGATTGCCCATAAGGAGTTCTTCGAGCATCTCGTCAAGAACGACGGCGACGCGGCAGAAAAACACCGCGACTTCTACGACGAGTACCTGGCGGTGATGGACATGACCGCGGAGTTTTATCTGCAGACGGTCGAGACGGTGTTCATGAAGCATGCCCTCCCGAAGGGGGAGATGATGCACCGCGGCCGGCGCATCGACACGACGGCGATCCGCAACGTGGCGCTGCTGACCGTGGAGGGTGAGAACGACGATATATCCGGCGTCGGCCAGACCAAGGCCGCGCAGACGATCTGCACCAACATCCCCGAAAACATGCGCATGCACTATATGCAGCCGGATGTCGGGCACTACGGCGTCTTCAACGGCTCGCGCTTCCGTCGCGAGATCGCCCCGCGCATCCTCTCCTTCGTCGCCGCCAACGGTCGCGGAGAGAAGATCGTCCCGCGCGTGGTCAAAGGCGGCAAGTCCGCAGGCGGGAAATAGCTCCATATCGATTTTGCGCGGAGCTTTCAGGCGCTTGTCCGATTCCACCGGACGGCGTCTTGAAGGGCGATCCTAACCTTACCACATCGAAATCACCGGGCGCCGCGGTGGCGGTCGGGCGAATGTGAGGAAGATTGCAAATGAACCAGTCTGCACTGCTGCGTCCCGACTGGACGCCTGCGACCGTCGCGCTGATGGTGCTGGGCTTTATGGTCTTCTGGCCCCTGGGCCTGGCCATGCTCGCCTACATCATCTTCGGCGAGCGGCTGAAAAGCTTCAAGAAGGAGGCCAACGAGGCAGCGGATGGCTTTTTCGCCTCCTGCCGCGGGCATCGCCGCGGGTTTCGCGGCCATGGCTTCGGAACTGGCAACGTCGCCTTTGACGAATGGCGGGATGCCGAACTGAAGCGGCTCGAAGAGGAGCGCCGCAAACTCGACGAGATGCGCGCGGAATTCGACGCCTATGTGCACGAGCTGCGCAAGGCGAAGGACAAGGAGGAGTTCGACCGCTTCATGCGCGAGCGCCGCTCCGGCAATGGCGGCTCGGTGTCGGTCGCGCCGAACGCCTGACGGCGATGTGACTAGCCGACGTGATTGCCGGCGCCCCTGCGGCGCCGGTTTTGCGTGGTTCAAAGGCAACGCGAATCGGCTAATAAGGACGCAATGTTTTCCTCGCTTCTGAAGTCCCGCCGTGCCCCCAGGACGCCGCCTCCACCGGAGACCAGGCAGGTCGAGGTGAATGGCAGGAGCCTGCCGTTGACGATCCGCCACAACGCTCAGGCGACGCGGCTGACGCTGCGGATCGAGCCGGGCGGCCGGGCACTGAAGTTGACGGTTCCGACCGGCCTGCCCGAACGGGAGATCCGGGATTTTCTCGATCGGCATCAGGCCTGGCTGATGACCAAGCTTGCACGGTTTTCGACGCGCAGTGCGCTATCGGACGGCCATCACATCTTCATCCGCGGCGTCGCCCATCGCATCGACGAGACCGGCAAATTGCGCGGCCTGACGGAGGCCGTGATCGTCGACGGCGAGCCGGTCCTGCGCGTCAGCGGCTCGAGCGAGCACGTGCCGAGGCGCATTTGCGATTTCCTCAAGAAGGAGGCGCGGAAGGACCTTGAGGCGCGGGTCGCGGTCCATGCGCCGATCGTCGGCCGTAAAGTCCGTTCGCTGACGCTGCGGGACACGCGCAGCCGCTGGGGGTCCTGTTCCGCCGATGGCGCGCTCAGCTTTTCCTGGCGCATCGTCATGGCCCCGCCGTTTGTGCTAGACTATCTTGCCGCTCACGAGGTGGCGCACTTGCGCGAGATGAACCACGGGCCCGCCTTCTGGAGCCTCTGTGAAAGGCTGTGCCCGCGCGTCGAGGAAGCCAAGCGCTGGCTGAAGCGCCACGGGACGATGCTGCACGCCCTCGACTTCGACTGACCGCCTCGTCCGGACGCGCGGGAATGGTCTCGACTCTTTGGCGATTTCATGCGAGGTCCACCCCATGAACAGCAATGCCAGGACAAACATCGACATCAAGATCTGCGGGCTGAAAACCCGCGAGGCGGTGCAGCGTGCCATCGATCTCGGTGCCAGCCACATCGGCTTCATCTTCTTCGAAAAAAGCCCACGCAACATCGAGCCGGCCGATGCTGCCGAGCTGGCCGAGCTGGCGCGCGGCCGGGCGAAGATCGTTGCCGTGACCGTGAACGCAGACAATGACGAGTTGGACGAGATCGTCGCTCTCTTGCGGCCGGACATCCTGCAACTGCACGGCGGTGAAAGTGCGGAGCGCGTCCTGACGATCAAGGCGGTCTATGGGCTGCCGGTGATGAAGGCTTTTTCCGTGCGTGAGGCGGCGGACCTGGAGAAGATCGACGCCTATGTCGGCATTGCCGACCGGTTCCTGTTCGACGCCAAGCCGCCGGTGGGCTCGGATCTGCCCGGCGGCAACGGCGTATCCTTCGACTGGACGCTGATGCATGCGCTTGACGGCAATGTCGATTACATGCTTTCCGGTGGACTGAACAAAGATAATGTCGGCGAAGCCATCGCGGTGACGCGCGCGCCGGGCATCGATATCTCGTCCGGGGTCGAAAGTGCCCCGGGCGTCAAGGACATCGGCAGGATGGAAGAGTTTTTTGCAGCGGTACGGCGGGCGACCGATCCGGCCGTGGCCGCAGGGAGCAGGATGTGAACCAGTCACCCAATCTGAATTCGTTTCGCAGTGGTCCGGACGAGGACGGGCGCTTTGGTATCTATGGCGGCCGCTTCGTCGCCGAAACGCTGATGCCCCTGATCCTCGAGCTGCAGGAAAAATGGGACGAGGCAAAAACGGATCCGGAATTCCAGAAGGAACTGGCCGATCTCGGCGCCCATTACATCGGCCGGCCTTCCCCGCTCTACTTCGCCGAGCGCCTGACGGAGCATCTCGGCGGCGCGAAGATCTATTTCAAGCGTGAGGAACTGAACCACACCGGTTCGCACAAGATCAACAATTGCATCGGCCAGATCCTGCTGGCCAAGCGGATGGGCAAGACGCGCATCATCGCCGAGACCGGCGCCGGACAGCACGGCGTGGCCTCTGCGACGGTTGCCGCGCGCTTTGGCCTGCCCTGCGTTGTCTACATGGGCGCCACCGACGTCGAGCGCCAGGCGCCGAACGTCTTCCGCATGAAGCTACTCGGTGCCGAGGTCAAGCCGGTCACGGCCGGTAACGGCACGTTGAAGGACGCGATGAACGAGGCGCTGCGCGACTGGGTCACGAATGTCGACGACACCTACTACCTGATCGGCACCGCCGCAGGGCCGCACCCGTATCCGGAAATGGTCCGCGACTTCCAGGCCGTGATCGGCCGCGAGGCGCGCGAGCAGATCCTTGCCGCCGAAGGCCGGCTGCCCGACGTCGTCATCGCCGCCGTCGGCGGTGGATCGAACGCCATCGGCATCTTCCATCCCTTCCTCGACGACAAGGACGTGAAGATCATCGGCGTCGAAGCCGGCGGCAAGGGGCTGGACGGCGAGGAGCACTGTGCCTCGATCACGGCGGGCTCGCCGGGCGTGCTGCACGGCAACCGCACCTATCTGCTGCAGGACGGGGACGGCCAGATCAAGGAAGGCCATTCGATCTCGGCGGGTCTCGACTATCCGGGCATCGGGCCCGAACATTCCTGGCTCAACGATATCGGCCGCGCCGAATACGTGCCGATCATGGACCACGAGGCGCTCGAGGCGTTCCAACTGCTGACGCGCATCGAAGGCATCATCCCGGCGCTCGAACCGAGCCATGCTCTGGCCGAGGTGATGAAGCGCGCGCCGAAGATGGGCAAGGACGAAATCATCCTGATGAATCTCTCCGGCCGCGGCGACAAGGACATCTTCACCGTCGGCAAGATTCTCGGCATGGAGCTTTAAGATGACCGCGCGCATGGACAAACGCTTTGCCGATCTCTCAGCCGAGGGCCGCCCGGCGCTGGTGACCTATTTCATGGGCGGGGATCCCGATTATGCCAGTTCGCTGGCCATCATGAAGGCGTTGCCGAAGGCCGGCGCCGACGTGATCGAGCTCGGCATGCCGTTCTCCGATCCGATGGCCGACGGCACGGCGATCCAACTCGCCGGCCAGCGCTCGCTGAAGGGCGGACAGACGCTGGCCAAGACCCTGCAGATGGCGCGCGACTTCCGCCTCGAGGACGCCGACACCCCAATCGTGCTGATGGGATACTACAATCCGATCTACATCTACGGCGTCGACCGTTTCCTTCATGACGCGCTGGATGCCGGCATCGACGGGTTGATCGTCGTGGACCTGCCGCCAGAGATGGACGATGAACTCTGCATTCCAGCGCTCGAGCGGGGAATCAACTTCATCCGGCTGGCAACGCCGACAACGGATGCAAAGCGGCTTCCGAAGGTGCTTCAGAACACCTCCGGTTTCGTCTACTACGTGTCGATGAACGGCATCACCGGATCGGCGCTGCCGGATCCTGCCTTGATCGGCGGCGCCGTCCGCAGGATCAAGGACCATACGAAGCTGCCCGTCTGCGTCGGCTTTGGCGTCAAGACGGCAGAGCATGCGCGCGCGATCGGCGCCTCGGCGGACGGCGTCGTCGTCGGCAGTGCTATCGTCAACCAGATCGCGTCGAGCCTCTCGGCCGACGGCGCCGCAACCGAAGCGACCGTGGCCGGCGTCGAGGCGCTGGTGCGCAGCCTGGCATCGGGCGTGCGCAGCGCCCGGCTTGTGGCGGCGGAATGAATCCCCACATAGGGGCGAAGATATTCAGGAGTAACTTCAGTGAACTGGATCACAAACTACGTTCGGCCGAAGATCAATTCGATGCTGGGTCGCAGGGAAGTTCCGGAGAACCTATGGATCAAGTGCCCGGAAACGGGCGAGATGGTCTTTCATCGCGATCTCGAAGAGAACAAGTGGGTGATTCCGGCCTCCGGCTATCACATGAAGATGCCGGCCAAGGCGCGGTTGAAGGACCTGTTCGATGACGGGGCCTACGAGGCCCTGCCGCAGCCGAAGGTGGCGCAGGATCCGCTGAAGTTTCGCGATTCCAAGAAATACGTCGACCGCCTGAAGGACAGCCGCGCCAAGACCGACCAGGAAGACACGATTCTGGCCGGCGTCGGACGCGTCCGCGGCCTGAAGCTCGTCGCTGTCGTGCATGAGTTCAACTTCATGGGCGGTTCGCTCGGAATTGCTGCGGGCGAGGCGATCGTCAAGGCCTTTGAACGGGCAATTTCGGAAAAGTGCCCGCTGGTGATGTTCCCGGCCTCCGGTGGCGCGCGCATGCAGGAAGGCATCCTGTCGCTGATGCAGCTGCCGCGTACCACGGTGGCGGTCGAGATGCTGAAGGAAGCGGGATTGCCCTATATCGTCGTCCTGACCAACCCCACGACCGGCGGCGTCACGGCGTCCTACGCCATGCTTGGCGACATCCACCTGGCCGAACCTGGTGCGGAGATCTGCTTTGCCGGAAAGCGGGTGATCGAGCAGACGATCCGCGAACAGTTGCCGGAGGGCTTTCAGACGTCCGAGTACCTGCTGGAACACGGCATGGTGGACATGGTCGTCAAGCGCCATGACATTCCCGATACGCTGGCCCGCATTCTGAAGATTCTGACGAAAAAGCCGGTTGCGGAGGCCACCAAATCGGCTGGCGTTGTTGCCATGGCCGCCAGCGCCTGATCGATCCGGGGCAGGGGAGGCGACATGGAAACGGCCGACATGACCGAGGCGGGTCGGGAGATCGAGAAGCTCCTTGCCCTGCACCCCAAGGGTTTCGATCTGTCGCTGGATCGCATCACGCGCCTGCTTTCGGCGCTTGGCGATCCGCACAAGCGCCTCCCGCCGGTGATCCACGTCGCCGGCACGAACGGCAAGGGATCGGTTACGGCCTTCAGCCGGGCCATTCTGGAGGCCGCCGGTCTTTCCGTCCACGTCCACACCTCTCCCCATCTCGTCAATTGGCACGAGCGCTACCGGCTCGGCCGGAAGGGGGGCCGCGGCGAATTCGTTTCCGACCCGGTGCTGGCCGACGCCGTTCGCCGTGTGGCCGAAGCCAATGGCGGTGAGCACATCACCGTCTTCGAGATCCTGACCGCCGTCACGTTTCTTCTGTTTGCCGAGCATCCGGCCGATGTCGCGATCATCGAGGTCGGACTTGGTGGCCGCTTCGACGCCACCAACGTCATCGAGCGGCCGGCGGTTGCGGTCATCATGCCGATCGCGCTGGACCACCAGGCCTATCTCGGTGATCGGGTCGAACTGATCGCAGCCGAGAAGGCCGGGATCATGAAGAAGGGCGCGCCCGTCGTCATCGGGCAGCAGGCGGAAGATTCGGCTCGCGAGGTGCTCGTCGCCACTGCCGAGCGTCTCTCCTGCCCGCACGCGGTCTACGGCCAGGATTTCCTCGCCTACGAGGAATTCGGCCGGATGGTCTATCAGGACGAGTTCGGTCTTTTTGATCTTCCCTCGCCAAGACTTCCCGGACGGCACCAGTTCGCGAATGCGGCTGCGGCAATCCGCGCGGTCAAAGCGACCGGCCTGCCGGTGACAGAGCGGGCCATCGAGCGTGGTCTCGTATCGGTCGAGTGGCCGGGTCGATTGCAACGGCTTACCGTCGGTGCGTTGGCGAAAGCGGCGCCGGCATCCTCGGAGATCTGGGTCGACGGCGGACACAATCCGGGAGCCGGTATGGTCATCGCTGAGACGATGGCGACCTACGAGGAACGCGATCCGCGACCGCTCTTCCTGATCATCGGCATGATCAACACGAAAGATCCGATCGGCTTCTTCGATGCGTTTCGGGGGATTGCCGAGCGCGTCTTCACCGTGCCGATCCGCGCATCCGACGCGGGCATCGATCCGGTCGCCCTGGCGAGCGACGCCATGGAGGCGGGACTGCGGGCCGAGGCCGTCTCGTCGGTTGCCGAAGCGCTGCATGCGATCGGCCGCCTCGTCGAGGAGGACGCCGTCGCGCCCCGCATCCTCATTGGCGGTTCCCTCTATCTTGTCGGCGACGTGCTTGCCGACAACGGAACGCCGCCGACCTGACGGCATCTTGTCGCGTCGGTGACACCGGACACTTCTTCCATCAAAAAGGCCCGGACGAACCGGGCCTTTTCGCATTGCGGCGAAAGCGGATTATGCGGCTGCCGAGGAAATCCAGGACGACAGCGCCGTTTTCGGTGCCGCGCCGACCTTGATGTCGGCCACCTGGCCGCCCTTGAACATGGCAAGGGTCGGAATCGAGCGCACGCCAAACTGCGCGGCGAGCTCCGGGTTCTCGTCGATGTTGAGCTTGGCAACCTTCACCTTGCCGGCGAGTTCTGCGGAGATCTCCTCCAATGCGGGGGCGATCATCTTGCACGGGCCGCACCACTCCGCCCAGAAATCAACGACCACCGGCTCGGCGGAATTGAGGACTTCGGCCTGGAAATTGGAATTGTCGACTTTCACGGTAGCCATGAGGGGCTGCTCCTTGGGATATTGAGGTTGCACTTCATGTGATGAGGGGCCGGGGCCATTTCAATGCCGGTATCTCACTTTGCCGCAAGCTCGGCAAGGCTTGTCGCCATGCCCTCGTCGGAAAGCCAGAAGACCCGCGGAGCCTCGGTATAGACCAGACCGCAGCCGATCGCCCGGCCAGGATAGAGCGGCGCCAGGATCGCACGATAGATTGCGAGCTGTGCGACATGCTCGAAGGGGAGGTCGGCGCCGGAGGAGGGCGGCTGCCGATTCGTCTTGAAGTCGACGATCTCGACCGCGTCCTCCCTGACAACCATCCGGTCGATGCGTCCGGACACGGCATAGTCCGTCCGTCCGAGGCGCAGCGTGCCCATGATTGAGACTTCGGCGCGCGCGAGCGGTGAGAAGATCGCGCCGAGACTTGGCTCCTGCATGATGGCGATGGCGGCGCTGACCAAATCGTCCCGTTGACGGCCCGACCAATGCCGCGTGGCCCGATCGAGATACCGTCGCGCTGCGGCGGTGCGGTCCGCGACGGGCAATGCGGGCAGGATCTGCAGGAAGCGATGAAGGATCCGGCCGCGCTCGAGCGAGCGGCCGGCGCCCGATCCCTTAGGCGGGGCAAAAAGCGAAGAGCCGACGATCAGATCCGATTGCGCCGTGTCGATGACTGCCGCAGCCCCCGACGGGCTCAGCGGGCGCGGCAGATGGCGCTGCGGGGGCAGCGGACGCCCGAGCGCCTGTGGCAGGGGCAAAGCGCTCTCCCTTCCAGTCTCAACGATCGCTTCGGCTGAACCGCTCCGGGAATCGGGTTCCCGCCAGGCATGGCCGGACCATTGGTCCGAGGCGGTCGAGAATGTGATCTCGCTGCAGCGTGCGTCACCTGAAAGCGCCAGTTGCACCATCTCGTGCCAGGTGCCCTTGCTTTCCTTCTTGCCGCGATAGCCGCACACGATCAGCCGGTCGGCGGCGCGGGTCATGGCGACATAGAGCAGGCGCCGATATTCTTCTTCCGCCTGGGTGCGGAGGCGAAGGGCGTCGCTCTCGGTCAGGGCATTGCCGAGAGCGGTGGTTGGCAGCCAGGCCGGCAGGCTGCCGCCGTCGATGCCGGCGCCGGCCAGGAAGCGAAACTTCGGCATATGCGTGTGCGTGAAGGGCGCGCCGCCGCCGTCCACCAGGAAAACGACGGGGGCTTCCAGGCCCTTGGCCGCGTGCACCGTCATGATGCGCACTTCATCGCGGCCCTTGTCCTGCTCGCGCTTGACGCTCGGCGCCTCCAATTCCAGGGTGGAAATGAACGCCTGCAGGCCAGGCAGGCCGTTGTCCTCCTGCTCCAGCGCGAAGGAGAGGAACTCGTCGATGATTTCGCCGGCTTCCTGTCCCAGGCGCGCAAGGAAGGCGGCGCGGCCGCCGAGCGCGCCGATTACGCGGGCGTAAAAATCATGAACGGGCAACACGCGGGAAAGCTGGGCGAAGTGTTCCAACCGGTTCACGATTGCTGAAACGACGTCATTCCCCTCGGCCTGGGCTTGCATGTAGTGCCAGAGGCTCGTGCGCTCCGGCCGGCGGGCGGCAAGCTCGAACAGCGCTTCCTCGGAAACGCCGAACAGGGGGCTTTTCAGAAGCGCG
Source organism: Mycoplana ramosa (assembly GCF_041930185.1). Lineage (NCBI taxonomy): Bacteria > Pseudomonadati > Pseudomonadota > Alphaproteobacteria > Hyphomicrobiales > Rhizobiaceae > Mycoplana > Mycoplana ramosa. The sequence goes on from NZ_JBHEEW010000011.1 coordinate 133,691, forward strand.
GCCAGCGCCAGGTCGTCCTCGGGCAGCAACGCAAATCGGCCGAGCGCAAGCAGGTCCTGCACGGCGATGTGCCCGGTCAGCACCAGCCGGTCGGCGCCGGCGACGGGTATCTGATGTGGCTGCTTCAGCGCGCGCGTCAGGGCGTTGACGAAGGCGTCGCGCTTGCGAACCAGGACGATGATGTCGCCGGGCCGCATCGGCCGCGCGACGCCCTTCTCGGTGACCGTTTCGCGGCCGATCCAACTGGCGAGCGTATCGGCGATGCGGCGGGCAAGGATATTGACCGGGGCCCTTTCCGGCACCGCGTCAAAGGGGGCCGTCCAATCCTGCTCATCGATCGTCTCCGCCGGTGCGATCACGTCCCAGACGTCCACCGCGCCGGGCTCACGGCCGCGATTCGAGGCGTGGACGATATCGGCGTTGTCGGGCGAAAGCCCACGCGCATGGTCGGCGATGGAGAAGACCCGATCGACGGCGGAGAGCACATCGCGGGTCGAGCGGAAGGACAGCAGCAGCCGGATCGTCTGGAAGGAGGCGTCCGCGTTGTTCGCCCGGCGCGCCGTTTCCCGTCCCTCCTGCGCGAACCGCTCCGGGCGTGCGCCCTGGAAGGAATAGATCGACTGCTTTTCGTCACCGACGGCAAAGACGGTGCGCACCGCGTTGCGCGCGCTGGCGCCGGCAAAGAATTCGCCGGTCAGCGCACCGATGATCGCCCATTGCCGCGGGCTCGTGTCCTGGGCTTCGTCGACCAACACGTGGTCGATGCCCTGGTCGAGCTTGTAGTGAACCCAGGCGCCGACATCGCTGCGGGTCAGGAGCGCGGCGGCACGATCGATGAGGTCGTCAAAGTCGAGCAGGCTGCGGCCACGCTTGAGGTCCTCGTAGTCACCGATCAGCCGCTCGGCGATGACGAGCGCCGCGCAGGTGGCCTCGAACATGCGAAACCTTTTCAAACGATCCTGGCATGCGAGCACGTGACCTTGCAGCTCGGTGAACAACGTCTCGAATTCGGCAGACACGTCCTTGATCTTCTTCGACAGAAGAGCGCGGTCGAGGCTGGCGGGCGCCCCGCTGCCGGTGAAGAAGATCTCGCACAGGGTCGTTCGCCGCTGCTCCGGATCGCGCAGTTCGGGCACTGATGCCAGCACGGCGACATTGCCCTTGACTGTATCGCTGCCGACCGAGAGCGCGGTCTCGACGTAACGCCGGAACAGCTCTGCGTCGAAGTTGGGGGGCGGCCAGAAGGCTTCGGTGAGGCTTGCGGCGTCTTCCCTCGGTCCGAAGCCGAGCAGTTCACGCAGGAAGGCCGGCGTGCCGCCGTGGCCTGCGGCGTCCTCGAGGAAATCGCGAATGTTGCCCCGATTGGCGATGATGTCGCCGATCAGCCGCTCCAGCCCGGTGTCGTCGGCAATGTCGAGGACTGTGGCGAACGCGTCGGCCAGGACGGGGTCGTCCTCCGCCGAGGCGGCGGTCAGCAACGACCTGCGGGCATCGGCGAGAAGCACGGTCGCGGCCCGGTCGTCGAGCACGGCGAAGTGGCCGGCGACGTTGGCCTCGAGCGGAAATTGATGCAGCAGCGCCTCGCAGAAGGCGTGAATGGTCTGGATCTTCAGGCCGCCCGGGGTTTCCAGCGCGCGGGCGAAAAGGCGGCGGGCTTCCGCCAGCTTCATCTCGTCGGGGCGCACGCCCTCGATCTCCTCGACGCGGGCGGCCAGCGTCTCGTCGGGCAGCACTGCCCATTGGGCGAGGCGGTCGAAGACGCGGTTCGACATTTCCGAGGCCGCCGCCTTGGTGTAGGTCAGGCAGAGGATGGCCGAGGGACGGCAGCCGGCGAGCAGCAGGCGGATCACCCGTTGCGTCAGAACGTGGGTCTTGCCGGAGCCGGCATTGGCCGACACCCAGGCCGAACCGGAGGGGTCGGAGGCGGCGGCCTGCTTGCGGCTGGTCCAGCCCAGCCAGGCGCCGGGATCGTCGGCCTGCGGCCGTTCGTCCTCAAGCATCGTCCTCTCCTTCGCTGGCCTCGGCCGTCGACCATTCCGCCACCCGTGCGAGGTGGTCGTATTCGCCACCAAAGTCCCGCTCTGCTTCGGGAATGACCCGCGAGGCGAAGCCGTAGCGCCCGGCAAGCAGTTGTGTCAGCAGCCTTTCGAGCTCGCCGAGGGCCTCGTCGGCGAGATCCGCGGCGGATTTTGGCTGGCGGTCCTTCGTCGGCTTCGCATGCTCGTTGTTGACGTTCTCGGCGGCGAAGCGGTCGCCGGGCTTCAGCCGGACATAGGTGAGGTCGGCCGGGGCGATTGGCTTGAGGTCGCGGAACCCGCCTCGCTTGAGCGCGGCTGCCTCGAGCGCGAGCTGCGGATCGAGCAGCGACCGGGCGATCCTCAGCGATGGCGAGCTGCCGGTCTTGTAGTCGATCAGGTCGGCGCGGCCATCGGCGTGAAGATCGATGCGGTCGGCGACGCCGGTCAGGCGCAAGCCGGGAACACCGAGTTCGAGCGAGGCGGGCACTTCCGTCAGGCTCGTGACGATAGAGGCGCGCCGGCGGGTGTCCCAGTCGAGAAAGGCGCGCGCGACCGCCTGGAAGCGCGGGCGCCAGACGGCGTCAATGTGCAAGGGCAGAGCGGCGCGGTCGAACTCTTCCGCGGTGATGCGGCGCATCAGCTCGCTATCGGCGCCATCGTTCGACCGCTCGCGCACGTAGCGATCGACAATGCGGTGGTAGAGCGTTCCGCGTTCTGCGGCGCCCGGATCGATGTTGAACGGCGCGACGGGGTGAAGACGCAGGATCCGGCGCGCATAGATCGCATAGGGATCGCGGCGGAGCCGACCGACCTCGCTGAAGGAATAGCTGCGCGGCTGGAGCTCGGCCGGGGGGCGCGGCTCGGGCCGCGTCGCCGGCGGCAGCGGCTGTCGCCGGTCCAGCAGGTCCACCCACTGCAGGAATTGCCTGCCGCGCTGGCGAAGTTCGTTGCCGAGTGCCTCGCCGCCGACTGCGAGCAACCGCTGCAGCCAGCGGGAGGCGACGGTCGGGGACGTCCCGCTGCGCATCGCGCGGGTGAGCACCAGATGCTTCGCGCCGCAGGCCATCTGGAAATCGTGCGCGAGCTGGCCGATGCGCCGCTCCGGCGGTTCCAGTCCGATATTCGCCTTCATGACGCGTGACAGGAAGGCGTCGTTGGTCGTTTGTGCCGGCCAGGTTCCCTCGTTCAGGCCGCCGATGACGATCGTATCGACGCTTTGCAGGCGCGATTCGAGCGCCCCGAAGATAAACACCCGCGGGTGGCGCATGGAGCGCGGCTTGACGGTTTCGCTGGCACCGATCGCCTCCAGCGCATCGCACCATTGCGGTCCGTCTGCCTCGAGCTGGCCTTCGGCTTCCATCACGCCCTTGAGGAGCGATGCGAGGCCGTCGCCGGCTTCGCTCGACCAGAGACCCGCGAGACTTCCGCGCTCGTCGATGGCGACGGACTCCAGCGCCCGCCCGGTTCGCTCGGCCCAGTCGGACAGCGGCAGCGCCGTGGTGTAACGCCGACCGCTGCGGCCGTGGCGCACCAGGACGCCAGCCAGCGGCTCGACGGCGGCGGCGATCCGCCGCGCCAGGTCGCGGGCCAACGGCGCGGCGTCGTCGTCGATCGCTTCGCGCCAGGCCGGCGGCTTTCGGTCGGCGGCGTGGCGGGGGAGAGCCTCGTCCAGCAGCGGTTCAAGGGCGGAGATGTCGACCTCCGTCGTTCCGCCACGCAGCGCGTAGAGCTCCAGTGCCGTGGCTGCCTCGCGCATCGTCTCGGCGGGCAGGCCGAAGCGTGCCAGCGGATGCTTCAGCAGGGCCACAAGTGCGACAGGATCGCCGGGCCGCAGGCTTGCTTCCAGCAGGAGGCGGACAAGTTCACCTTGCGGCGTCGAAAGCAGCGGCGTGCCGGCGGAATCGTCGGCCTCGATGCCGAAGCGGGCGAGTTCGATGGCGACGCGCCGGGCCAGCTTGCGGTCGGGCGTGATCAGCGCGGCCTGGCTTTCTTCGCCGGCTTCGAGCGCGAGACGAAGGGCGATGGCGATCGCGGTCGCCTCCGCGCGTTCATTCGCGGCCTCGACCAGCGATACACCGGCAAAGGCATTGCGCAGCGCGCCATCGTCCGCGCTCCGGCGTTGCTCTTCCCAGCCGGCGGTGGCATGGACGGGCAACAGGGCTCGCGACAGCACGTCGGCGCGCATGTCGAGATCGGGCTCCGGTCGCCCGAGGCGGGCGATCATCGTGCGGCCGAGGCCGAGGCGCTCGAGCAGGCGGCTCAGGCCGTATTGCGGGTGGCTGCGGTTCGACGCCTCTTTGGAAGGGTCGCCGGATGGATCATGCGCGACCAGCGTCCACTCGTCATTCGACATCGAAAAATCGAGACCGGGCAGCACGACGGCACCGTTCGGCAACGCCGCGACCGCCTCGATCAGGCGGGCGGTGGCGGGGATAGAGCCGGTGGAGCCGGCGATGATCACCGGACCCGCGGGTGGCGCGGTCCGATAGCGTTCGGTTTCCGCATCAAGCGTGGCGTTTCGGCGCATCGCCGGCGAAGAGCGGTTCAACTCTTGCAACCGTTGCGGCCAGAACACGCTGGCGATCCGCAGGAAGGCCAAGGTCAGTTGCCACCATTGCGCATGGTCGTTGGCGTCGATCGTCTCGAGCGCCTGCCACTCCCGTTCCTCCGTCTCCATAGCATCGATGAGATCGGCAAGTTCGCGGGCGAGCCAGATCGCGTCGGCCGGGCTTGCCGGGGCAACGAGCGGGCTTTCGGCATGGACGGCGGTGATGGCGGCCGGCAGGCTGTTGCGCCAGGCGAGAACGAGCCGCGCGAGTTCGAGAAGGCGCGCCGGGCCGGACAGGGGCTCGGCCATGTCGAGCGCGGCCGGAGCAATCTCGTCGAAGAAGCCGCTGTCGTCGTCGGTTTCGCCGAGCGGACGGATGACGGGGAGGATCGCCGAGCGGCCACCAAGCAGGTCGACGAATTCGGAGCGCAGCGTTCGCGCCGACCGGCGCGTCGGCACGTAGATCGTCAGGTCGGCGAGCGAAAGCGGATCCGCCGGATCGTAGCGGAAGCCGGAGATGATCTCTCCCTGGCAGATCTTTTGCGCGAGCGTCCGCAGAAAGGGCAGGCCGGGATGGATCGAGTAGACGTTGCCCGCCTGCCGAGAACGCCCGGTCATGCCGCGCCAGCCTTCTTGCCGAGCACCGCCTCGGCCTCGGCGATCGCCTCCGGCGTGCCGACGGTAATCCATTGGCCATCGAGCATCAGGCCGTACAGTCGACCGGCAGCGATGGCGCGATCGAAGTAGATGTTGAGATTGAACGGCTCGTCCGGGGCGTCGGAGAGAAGCGAGGGGAGCATCGCGATCGCGCCGGCGTAGACGACCGGCTCGCCGCAGCCTGCGCTATAACGTGTCAGCCGGCCTTCGGCGTCCATCGAAAAGTCGTTCTTGCCGTTGTGCCCGGTGGTGTTTTCCAGACGGACGCAGAGCATCGCCATGTCCATCCGGGCCGGCTCGAAGAAGGAGGCGAGACGACGCAGGTTCGTCTCCTCGCCCCGGCGCTCGCCGATCCAGAACAGGTCCGCATTGAGGACGAAGACGGGCTCGGGACCGATCAGACGCAAGCCCTTGGCAAGCCCGCCGCCGGAATCCATCAACGCACCCGTCTCGTCGGAGATCAGGATCTCGGGCCGCTGACGGCGGGACAGGTGATCGATCATCTGGCCGGCGAAGTGATGCACGTTGACGACGACGCGACGCACGCCGGCGGCGGCCAGCGCGTCCAGACCGTAGTCGATCATCGGTTTGCCGGCGATCGGCACCAGCGGTTTCGGCATTGTATCGGTGACCGGGCGCAGGCGGGTGCCGAGGCCTGCGGCAAGCACCATGGCATTTTCAATCTTCATCGCCGGCATCCGTCCTTATGATTCGTCGGACAGGATTCCAGCCTTTCCGCACCAGTCGCGCAAGGGGGCGAGGGATGGATGACCGAGCGCAACACGCAGGTTCTCCAAGGTCCTTGGCATATGCTTCATATAGCCCGGCTTGCCGTCGCGCTGCATCAGCCGGACCCAGATGCCGACGAGCTTGCAGTTGCGTTGCGCGGCCATGATGTGCCAGGCCTCGAGAAAGGCGTCGCCGTCAAAGCTTCCGGAGCGGGCCCGAAGGTCCAGATAACGCTCCAGCATCCGTTGCGCAAGCGCTGCGGGGACATCGACACGCGCGTCCTGAACGAGCGAGGCGACGTCATAGGCCGTGGGCCCAATCATTGCGTCCTGGAAGTCGATGATGCCGACGCGGTCGATACCCTGTGCCTGTGGCCGCCAAATGATGTTGGGCGAATGGAAGTCGCGCAACAGCAGGTTTCTTTCCGCCGACGCCAGCCGGCCGGCCAGACCTGTCCAGATCGCCCTGTACTCCGCCCGCAGGGCATCGCCGGCGGCGCTTCCCGTCCGCCAGGGCAGGTACCAGTCGGTTAGAAGGCCGACCTCGATCTGCATCGCGTCGTGATCGAAATCGGGGATGCGATAGTCCGTTCCATCGCCGACCGGGATCGTTGTTGCCGTCGGCTGCCGATGCAATTCGGCGAGCATTGCCACGCTCTCGAGGTAGCGCTCGGCGATCGGCCGGCCTTCGTCGTCGATTACGCCCTCGCTGCCGAGATCCTCGAGCAGGAGGATGCCGCGGTCCAGGTCCTGGTGGAAGATCACCGGCGCGGCAAAGCCGCGGCTGCCGAGATAGCCGGCGATCGCTACGAAGGGGCGCACGTCCTCGGCGATGTGGGCGATTTGCTGGTAATATTTGCCGTTTTCGAGAATGGCGCCCGGTTGGTGGCGCGGCGAATCCATCAGGACGAAACGCTGGCTGCCGGCATAAACGTGCTCGTAGGCCCGGACCGATGCGTCGCCCGTCAGGTGCCGCCGGCGCGCGTCCGGGTAACCGGCGTCCGCGAGGAACGCACGGATGTCGAGCGTGCGCCTGATGCGGGCGGCGATGGCGTCCGGGGCCTCGATCTCGATGCGTCGGCCTGTTCCTTCGTGCAGGAACCGCAGGGTGAGGCGTTCGGCTGGCAGCGCATCTTCCGCCCGTTCCGGCCACTCCACGAGACAGACGCCGTCCTCGAGTGCCTCCTCCAGCCCGAGCTCGTCCAGTTCCGCCGCCTCGGCGATGCGGTAGAGGTCGAAATGGGCGACCGGAAGGCGCAGCGCATAGCTCTGCACCAACGTGAACGTCGGACTCGGCACCTCGAGGAATTCGTCGTCGGCGACGGCGCGGATCAGCGCGCGGGCAAAGGTCGACTTCCCGGCGCCGAGGTCGCCGGAAAGGGCAACCAGATCGCCGGGACGCAGCGCGCGGGCAATGTCCTCGCCAAAGCGGATCGTTTCCGCTTCGTCCGCAAGCTGGATCGTGCCGACAAGCATGGTCCTATTCCGCCGCCACGATCGCCGGCAGCCGGCCAGGCGGTATGCGGCAGGTGACGCGGGTGCCCTCGCCCTCGCGGCTATCGATCGTCACGGTCCCGTGATGCAGGCTGACGAAGCTTTCGACGATGGAAAGGCCCAGACCGGCGCCTCCACGGCTGCCGTGGCTCTCGAACCGGCTGAACACGGTGCGGAGCACGTCCTGCGGGATGCCAGGCCCGCTGTCGGAGACGGTGAAGGCCAGATCCGCACCCTCCCGCCAGCATTTCAGCTCGATTTTCGTCCCGTCCGGTGCGAAGTTCGCAGCGTTTGCCAGCAGCTTGATGAGAATCTGCTTCAACCGCTGGTGATCGGCGACGATCGTGCCCAGCGCGTCCGATGCTACGATCTCCAGTGCCACCTGGCTTTCCTGCAGCCGATCGGCGAACTCCGCCGCGACCTCGTCGAGCAGGTCCGTCAGGCTGATCTCGGAAAGGTCGAGTTGCATGATCCCGGCGTCGACCGTCGCAAGATCGAGGATGTCGTTGACGATCGTCAGCAGCACAGCCGACGAGGTGGCGATGTGGTCGACATACTCGGCCTGGCGTTCGCTCAGCGTCCCGATCGACGGCGTCTTGAGCAGGTCGGCGAAACCGATGATGTTTGTCAGCGGCGAGCGCAGCTCGTAGGAGACGTGCTGGACGAAGTCGTTTTTCAAGGCGTCGGCCTTGCGCAGCGCCTCGTTCTTCTCCGTCAGGGCGCGCTCCACCCGCACGCTGTCGGTGATGTTGACGAAGGTCAGCATCGTCTGGGCATTGGAGAGCGGGGTGACGGCAAAGTCCAGCACGAGACCGGTGGAGAGTTCGAGCACGCCGCGGTCCGAGGGGCGCTCGTCGTCGAAGCTGGTGATGAGCTGGCCGAACCGCTTCCAGCCATCTGCGCCGTCATAGGATGGTGCGCATGCCAGTTCGATATCGCGAATATGCGTTCCCGGTTGTGCCTGTTGCTCGGTGATGCCCCAGATCGCCCGGAAGGCGGGGTTGGACAGGCGAAGGCGCCCGTCCGGCCCGAAAACCGCCACGCCCTCGGAGAGATGATCGATCGTCTCGTCCTGGACCTGCACAAGCGTATTGTAGCGCGTTTCGAGATCGACCTTTTCGGTCAGGTTCTCAAAGACCCAGGTAGCCCCGCCTTGCGGGCGGGCGGTCGCGATGACCCGCAGCGTCTGGCCGTTCGGCAGGTGCCAAAGGTCGGTCTGCGTGTCGATGGCCCGATAGACGGACAGGGCGTTTTCCTTCCACTGGCGCCAGTTCAGCTGCTCAGGCAGCTTTGCTGCGGCGCGCAGGCGATCCAGCATCTCGCCGTGATCGGGATGGCTCTCAAGGAAAGCGGTATCGAGATCCCACAGACGCTGGAACGCCTGGTTGTAAAACTGCAGCCGCTGGACGCCGTCGAAAATCGCCACCGGCGTTGCCAGATGGTCGAGCGTCTCGGCATGGCTCTGCAGCGTGCGCTTGAGCTCTTCGCGCACCGCCTCGGACTCCGACACGTCGAGCGCAATGCCTGCAGAGCCGGCGGGGCAAACGGCATCCACGACGTCGAAGAAACTGCGCGTGCCGCGAACGACGGTGGAAACCCTTTCGCGGAAGGGCGTGTCGGTGGTGCTGCTTGCACGGATCTTTTCGCGGGCGATGGCCGGCAGAAGTTCGCGGCCTTCGCGGACGGCCTCCGCGGCATCGCGGGCCTCCACGGCCTCGCCATAGGCCGCGTTTGCCCAGACGAGCGTTCCATCCTTCGATCGCTGCCAGACCGGCAGATCAAGCGAGTCCAGCAGGTTCTGGAATACGGTCAGGGACTGCTCCAGCCGGTCGCGCTCGAGTTGCAGCTCGGCGGCCTCGCGACGCAGATTGTTGAGCGCGACGAAGCGCACGAAGGCCTGACCTCCGGAGACGCGGCCCTGGACCTCGATGATCTCGTTTCGATTGGTCTCGACGACCAGGTCGAAGCTCTGCGCGTGCGAGCGCAGGGCCTCGATTGCCCGCTCCGCCTCCGCTGCCGAACCTGGCTTGAGCCAGCGCCCCAGTGCGAGAAACTCGCCGTCGGCAGTGGGTGCGCCGGTTTCTGGCGGCAACTGGCCGAGCAGTTCGGGCTTCTGCGAAAAACCGTCCCAGACGATGATACGGCGGTTCTTGTCGCTGATCAGCGCCTGCAGTCGAGCATTGCGGTGCTTTGTGTCGGATACCGAGGAACGAAGCGCGCGGTTTTCGTCCTCCAGCCTGCTGCGCTGCCGGATCATCCAGATGGCGGAAAATAGCGCCGCTGAAACGACGCCCAGCAGCACGGAAAAGGTCACCACCTCGGAGGAGCCCAGCAGGCGGGAACTAGCCTCGTTGGCGGCCAACGCGCCGGTCGGACCGCCTGCGGTCGCAAGCGCCGATCCGGCCAGAAGATGTCGCAGCCGGCGGGCATGGCGCGGTGCGCCCGAAAGCGAGCCGATACATGCTGCCGCAAATTGTCTGGCGCGATCCATGGCCGCTTGCTCAGTCGTGCGACAATCGCCCCGTTTCAAGTCCCACCTCATCCCCGGTCTGTCTCCGTCCATTTGCCGCCTGATCGACAAGACATCCCAGACCCGACGCCCACGCATGGCTTCGCCCGTTGAAAGGCGGAGTTTTGTAGCGGAGATGCGATTCTGGGGCGACCCTTGTACGTCCCTGATGGACGTGCGGCGCTCCAGCTCCGCATCTCGGCGTCGAATCAACAACATAACCATACTTCCTTAGCGAATCTGCGGGAAGCGGTGCGGGCAAAAAAGAAGCCGCCGCCCTGTCAAGGCGGCGGCAAACCAGATGTTGTGGATAAGTCGGGTAAGGATCAGTACCGGTAGTGTTCGGCCTTGAACGGACCCTGCGGCGCCACGCCGATATAGGCGGCCTGGTCCTCGGAGAGCTCGGTCAGCTTGGCGCCGAGCTTGGCGAGGTGCAGACGGGCGACCTTCTCGTCGAGGTGCTTCGGCAGGATATAGACCTCGTTCTTGTACTTGCCGGTGTTGGCATAAAGTTCGATCTGGGCGAGCACCTGGTTCGAGAACGAGGCGGACATGACGAAGGAGGGATGCCCGGTGGCGTTGCCGAGGTTCAGCAGACGGCCTTCGGACAACAGGATCATCCGGTTGCCCCTGGGGAACTCGATCATGTCGACCTGCGGCTTGATGTTCGTCCACTTGAGATTGCGCAGGCCGGCGACCTGGATCTCGTTGTCGAAGTGGCCGATGTTGCCGACGATCGCCATGTCCTTCATCTCGCGCATGTGCTCGACGCGGATGACGTCCTTGTTGCCGGTGGTGGTGATGAAGATGTCGGCGGTAGCAACGACGTCCTCGAGCTGGACGACCTCGAAGCCGTCCATGGCCGCCTGCAATGCGCAGATCGGGTCGATTTCGGTGACCTTGACGCGGGCGCCGGCACCACGCAGCGAAGCCGCCGACCCCTTGCCGACGTCGCCATAGCCGCAGACCACGGCGACCTTGCCGGCCATCATCACGTCGGTGCCGCGGCGGATGCCGTCGACGAGCGATTCCTTGCAGCCGTACTTGTTGTCGAACTTCGACTTGGTGACGCTATCGTTGACGTTGATCGCCGGGAAGGGCAGCAGGCCCTTCTGCTGGAGCTGGTAGAGACGGTTGACGCCGGTCGTGGTCTCCTCGGTGACGCCCTTGATCGCATCCCGCTGCTTGGTGAACCAACCGGGCGAAGCCTTCAGCCGCTTCTTGATCTGGGCAAACAGGATTTCCTCCTCTTCCGATCCCGGGCTGGAAAGGACGTCTTCACCCGCTTCCGCGCGCGCGCCAAGCAGGATGTACATGGTGGCGTCGCCGCCGTCGTCGAGGATCATGTTGGAGAGGCCGCCATCGGCCCACTGGAAGATCTGGTCGGTGTAGTTCCAGTATTCCTCCAGCGTCTCGCCCTTGAGCGCAAAGACCGGGATGCCGGCCGCGGCGATCGCTGCGGCAGCATGGTCCTGGGTGGAGAAGATGTTGCACGAGGCCCAGCGCACTTCGGCGCCCAGCGCAACCAGGGTCTCGATCAGCACGGCCGTCTGGATGGTCATGTGCAGCGAGCCGGTGATGCGCGCGCCCTTCAGCGGCTTGGCGGCGCCGAACTCCTCGCGGCAGGCCATTAGGCCCGGCATTTCCGTCTCCGCGATCGCGATTTCCTTGCGGCCGAAGTCGGCCAGTCCGATGTCGGCAACGTGGTAGTCCTTGGTGGTGCTCATGCGTTTCTCCAGACTGAATGGGTCGTGTTTCGGCGTAGCGTCGACGCCGATCGCAGCGGCAGCCGGCATCGCTCGATGCGGCCGCACCTCTCGGTGGGCGCATGCTTATCAGGAAATCTCAGGGCGGGCAACTGAGACATAAAGAAGTCTTTATGTCTTTATGTTCACCTGGGTTACATCTCCTCGCCGAAGCGATTTGCAACGAGCGCCTCCAGCGCGGCGAGAACTTCCGCCGCCTCCGCGCCGATTGCCGACACATGCACCGAGCAACCGGGACTGGCCGCCAACATCATCAGCCCCATGATCGACGTCCCGCCCACGGTCATGCCGTCCTTGGACACGGTCACTTCCGCATCGAAGCCGTCGACGGTTTGGACGAACTTGGCCGAGGCGCGCGCGTGCAGGCCTCGCTTGTTGATGATCAGGAGGTCCTTGGAGTGAGACATGGTCGAGCCGTGCATGGGTTGAGCGCATCCATCTATTTGCCGCTGAGGACACGGCTGGCAACGTTGATATATTTGCGCCCCGCTTCCGATGCCTCGACAAGGGACCGTTCCATGTCATCGTCGTTGCGCACGCCCGCGAGCTTGATCAGCATCGGCAGGTTGACGCCGGCGATGACCTCGATCGTGCCGCTGCTCATCACCGAGATGGCAAGGTTTGAGGGCGTTCCACCGAACATGTCGGTCAGGATGATGACGCCGTGGCCGCGATCGGCGCGCCGGGCTGCCTCCACCACGTCCTGCCGCCGCTGGTCCATATCGTCCTCGGGGCCGATGCAAACGGTTTCGATCGCCTCTTGCGGCCCCACGACGTGCTCAAGTGCGTGACGGAACTCGTCCGCCAGCTTGCCGTGGGTGACAAGCACCAGTCCGATCATATGCACCGCTCCAATTGCCCAAAATAAGCCGGCGACGGCCATATCGCACTGCAAAATGGACGTCCACCGTTGGGGAGGTCATCTTGTCGATGAAAAGGCCGAGTGCAAGTTAAAAATGCCGGATGGCCGCCATTTCGCCCGGTATCCGGGTCAGTTCCGGACCAGAAACGGCAGCAGGAGCACCAATCGTTCGAAAGAATCGAAGCCGTCGCCGATCGGCAGGCGCGTGACCGGAAGCGGATGGTCCGGCAGGATATCGCAATCCTCCCTCTCCGGGGCGATCCGTTCGGGGAACGGGGGGCGAACCAACCGGACGATCTGCGTCAGGAGGGCGCAAGGCACGGCCTCCACCGAGACGATGCCGGCACCGCGCACCTCGGCCAGGCCTGCGATCGTTGCGGGCGCGCGCGCCACGACGGCGCCACTGGCAGGGCTGACCAGAACCTGATCGTCGGCGACGAGCGCCGAATACAGACCGCGTTCGCGGGCGCGGCCGATGCAATGGAGTGCCGCCGCCGTCTTGCCCGACCCGGAGGGTCCCATGAAAATCAGCCCGGTGGTGCCGATGACGATCGCGGTGCCATGCACGTTGACGCCGTGGCTCATTTGGGGCGCCCCGCCGGCAGCGAGAGGATGAACCGCGCGCCCTTGATCTCGCCGGTGTCACGGTCGATGATGTTCTCGGCCTTCAACGTGCCGCCATGCGCCTCGGCGATCTGCCGCGAGATCGACAGGCCGAGGCCCGAATTCTGGCCGAAGCCTTCGCTCGCCGGGCGGTCGGTGTAGAAGCGCTCAAAGATGCGATCGATGTCCTCGGCCTGGATTCCCGGGCCGTTGTCCTCGACCTTGACAACCCTGCGAAGACCATTGCGGCTGTTCGACAGGCGCACGACGATCCGGCCGCCCTGGTCCGGCACGAAGGACCGGGCGTTCTCGATCAGGTTCGTGATGATCTGGCCGATGCGAAGCTCGTAGCCGCTGATGCTGAAGCGCGCCTTCGGATTGTCGCTGCGGTCGACGACGAAATCGAGGATGACCGGCTTCTTGTTGCTGCGCACCTGACGCGAGATGTCGACGAGATCGCCGAGGACCTTTTCCAGATCGACCGTCTTGGCATCGCTTCTGGCCAGTTCGGCATCGAGGCGCGAGGCGTCCGAAATGTCGCTGATGAGCCGGTCGAGGCGGCGCACATCATGCTGGATGATGTCCATCAGGCGCTTTTTCGATTCGTCCGTGCGCGCCAGCGGCAGCGTCTCGACGGCACTGCGCAACGATGTCAAGGGGTTCTTTAGTTCATGGCTGACGTCGGCAGCGAAGCTCTCGATCGCGTCGATGCGGTCATAGAGCGCCGTCGTCATTTCACGCAAGGCAACCGAGAGGTTGCCGATCTCGTCCTGGCGGGCGGAGAAGTCGGGGATTTCTTCGCGCTCCTTTGCCCCGCCGCGCCGCACCCGGATGGCCGCTGCCGACAGGCGCCGCAGCGGATTGGCGATCGTGCTCGACAGGAGCAAGGACAAAAAGACGTTGCCGAGCGCGGCAACGCCGAAGACGCGCATGATGGCCAGCCGTTCGGCATGGACGATCTTGTCGATGTCGCCGGCCTGTGTGGAGAGCAGCAGTACGCCGAGCACGGCGCGAAAGCGCTGCACCGGCACCGCCACCGACACGATGAGTTCGCCCTTGTCGGTGACGCGCACGACGGCGCCGCGCACGCCCGTCAGCGCGTTCATCACTTCCGGATAGATGGAGCCGTCGCCGCCCGGCGCTTCCTTGTATTGCGGCAGGTTGCTCGGCTGCAGCATGCGGTTGAGCCAGACGAGGAACCGGCCCAAGGCCGACAATTCCTCGACTTCAACGGGGGGAAGGTCGAAGCGCAGCACCTGGCCCTGGGTGTAGAGGTGCTTTGAGTCGAGCAGCAGGTTGGCATCGGTATCATAGATGCGCGCACGCACCCGGGTCGGCGAAATCAGGCGCCTGAGCACTGGGGCGACGCGTTCCGGGTTGATCGGGAATTCGAGGTCGTCGTCGTTGGGCAGCGGCGTGATGCTCTGGCCGGCTTGCAGTTCCAGCAGTTTCTCCGGATCGATGGTGATGGAGTTGGTGTCGACGGAGGCGGAGGCAGAAATCGCGCCGGCGATGATTTCCCCTTGGGTCAGCAGGCTTTCGACGCGCGCGTCGATCAGGCCTTCGCGGAACTGGTTGAGATAGAGGATGCCGGCGACCAGCACGACCAGCGCGACGAGATTGAAGAACAGGATGCGGCGCGTCAGGCTGGAGAAGACGGCGTTGCCGAAGATGCGTCGGATCAGCTTGAACGGATAGGTCCAGTACCAACGGGCAGATCGGCCGGCCGGGCGCCCCTCCTGGTCGTCCAGTTCCCTGTCAAGTGCGTTCTGTGGCAAAGCGGTCAAATGTCTCGAACGGCTCGCTCGCCGCCTCCGTTCTGGCCGAAATGCCACCGTCGCCCCGGGTGATGCAAGCAAAATCGCTTCGAATCGGCGGCGGAGAGGCTTTCCGGTCGTTCGAGGCCTTGGTTCAGGTCGATTCGCGGAACCGATAGCCGACGCCGTAAAGCGTCTCGATCATGTCGAAATCGGCGTCCACCATCTTGAACTTCTTGCGCAGGCGCTTGATGTGGCTGTCGATCGTGCGGTCGTCGACATAGACCTGCTCGTCATAGGCCGCATCCATCAGCGAATCGCGGCTCTTGACCACGCCCGGACGCTGCGCCAGCGCGTGCAGGATCAGGAATTCGGTCACGGTCAGGGTGACCGGCTCGCCCTTCCAGGTGCAGGTGTGGCGCTCCTGGTCCATCGCAAGCTGGCCGCGCTCGATCGAGCGCGCCTGCACGTCGCCCGCCTTCACAGCGGTCGATGCTCCGGCGGCCGCGGCCTCGCGGCTGGAGGCGCGGCGCAGGACCGCCTTGACGCGCTCGACCAGCAGGCGTTGGGAGAACGGCTTGGTGATGAAGTCGTCGGCGCCCATCTTCAGGCCGAACAGCTCGTCGATCTCCTCGTCCTTGGAGGTCAGGAAGATGACCGGGAGATCCGATTTCTGCCGCAGCCGGCGCAGAAGCTCCATCCCGTCCATGCGCGGCATCTTGATGTCGAAGATCGCAAGCTGCGGCGGCCGGGCCAGGAGGCCGTCGAGGGCGGAGGCGCCGTCCGTATAGGTCTCGACACGGTAGCCTTCGGCCTCGAGCGCGATCGACACCGACGTCAGAATGTTCCGGTCGTCGTCCACCAGTGCGATCGTCTGCATCCTGCTTGTCTCCATACTCATGTGCGCCTCGCTGATTTCCCTGGACGTGGTTGCGGCCGGACGATTGGTGCGCTTTCTTTGAGTATAAAGGTGGAACAAATTGTGGCAAAGGCAAAGGCGTGACGTCCGGCGCGTTGTTCCCCATGACCGAAGTTGGTCGATTAAATCGATTTTCAAACCGATTTAAAAAGGCGCACAAAATGTTAAATCGATTAATATACTGATATCATTGAGATATTTTGAGTGTCCCCTTGTCATTTCTCTGCGCAGCGATTAGTTTCCAGAGACATTCACTCTCTCCCTACAGCGCGAAGGAAAACTGGGCCATGAAGGAACTGGGCATTCGCAATCCCTCTTGCGGGCTCGAAGCGATCGGCTTCAAGGACACTGGAACGGTCCGTTACAACCTGACGGAAACCGATCTCTACGACGAGGCCCTCGGTCGTGGCGAAGCCGTCAAGACGGCGCACGGCGCGCTGCGTGCGCTGACCGGCCAGCATACCGGCCGCTCGCCGAAGGACAAGTTTGTCGTCCGCGACGAGGCCACCACCGATCAGATCTGGTGGGACAACAACAAGGAACTGTCGCCGGCGCATTTCGAGGCGTTGCGCCAGGACATGCTGGCGCACGCGGTCGGCAAGGATCTCTTCGTGCAGGACCTGATCGGCGGCGCCGATGCGGAAAACGCGCTTCCGACCCGCGTGGTGACGGAACTCGCCTGGCACTCGCTGTTCATCCGCAACCTCCTGATCCGCCCGGCGCGTGAATCCCTGGAAGGCTTTTTGCCGAAGCTGACGATCATCGACCTTCCGACCTTCAAGGCCGACCCGGTCCGCCACGGCGCCCGCACCGAGACGATGATCGCCTGCGACCTGACCAATGGTCTCATCCTGATCGCCGGCACCTACTACGCCGGCGAAATGAAGAAATCCGTCTTCACCGCGCTGAACTACATTCTGCCGGCCAAGAACGTCATGCCGATGCACTGCTCGGCCAATGTTGGCCCGGATGGCGACGCTGCGGTCTTCTTCGGCCTGTCGGGCACCGGCAAGACGACGCTTTCGGCCGATCCGAAGCGCACGCTGATCGGCGACGACGAGCACGGCTGGGGCGAAAACGGCATCTTCAACTTCGAAGGCGGCTGCTACGCCAAGACGATCCGCCTGTCGGCCGAGGCCGAGCCGGAAATCTTCGCGACGACCCAGCGCTTCGGCACGGTTCTTGAGAACGTGGTGCTCGACGCCAACGGCGTACCGGATTTCAACGATGGATCGCTGACGGAAAACACCCGCTGCGCCTACCCGCTGCACTTCATTCCGAATGCGAGCGAGACGGGCGTTGCCGGCCACCCGAAGACGATCATCATGCTGACGGCCGACGCCTTTGGCGTCATGCCGCCAATCGCCCGCCTGACGCCCGACCAGGCGATGTACCACTTCCTCTCCGGCTACACCGCCAAGGTCGCCGGAACCGAGCGTGGCGTCACCGAACCGGAAGCGACCTTCTCCACCTGCTTCGGCGCGCCCTTCATGCCGCGCCATCCGGCGGAATACGGCAACCTCTTGAAGAAGCTGATCGCCGAGCACGGCGTCACCTGCTGGCTGGTCAACACCGGCTGGACCGGCGGTGCCTACGGCGAGGGCAAGCGCATGCCGATCAAGGCGACGCGCGCATTGCTGACGGCGGCGCTCGACGGTTCGCTGAACGGCGCGCTGTTCCGTCGCGACGACAACTTCGGCTTCGAGGTCCCGGTTTCGGTACCCGGCGTCGACACCAAGATCCTCGACCCGCGCTCGACCTGGGCCGACGGTGCCGCCTATGACAAGCAGGCGCGCAAGCTGGTGGACATGTTCATCGCCAACTTCGCCAAGTTCGAGAGCCATGTCGACGGAGGTGTCCGCGACGCGGCGCCGGGGTTTCGTGCCGCAGCAGAATAGTCGACCCGAAGGCTCAGTGTGATTCACGTGAAACCCGGCTCCGGCCGGGTTTTTCGTGTCCTGGCGGTAGGATGGCAACGCACCGTTCCGAAAACGGTTTTCGTCCGGGCGCCTCCTGGGCTATGCAGGGCACTCATCGTTTAGGAAAAGCGCCATGGCCAGCGATCCGCTTCCCATTAAAGGCTCCATAGTCATCGCCGGCTGGGAACTGACCGAGCAGTTCGTCCTCGCCGGCGGACCCGGTGGGCAGAACGTCAACAAGGTGTCGACGGCGGTGCAGCTTTTCTTCGACTTGAAGAATTCGCCTTCCTTGAGCGATCGTATCAAGGCGAATGCAACGAAAATCGCCGGCCGCCGCCTGTCGAAGGACGGCGTGCTGATGATCGAGGCCAATCGATTCCGCAGCCAGGAGCGCAATCGCGAGGACGCGCGCGAGCGATTGAAGGCGTTGCTGTTGGAGGCCGCCGAACCGCCACCACCGCCGCGCAAGAAAACGCGGCCGTCGAAGGGGGCAGTCGAACGGCGGCTGAAGGCAAAGGCCGGCCGATCGGACGTGAAGCGGATGCGGGGCAAGCCGACGTCCGAATGACAAGCCGCCTGTCGAGGAGCGGCGGCGGCCTGACGGAAACCATGAAGAAGCGAGGCGACGCAATGGCTGGGCATGACCTTCCGGAAGGGTTCCGCTATCTGCCGGCCTATCTTGACCGGCCCGCACAGGAGGCGTTGGTCGAGGATGTTCGCGCGGTCGTTGCCGCAGCGCCGCTCTATGTCCCGCAGATGCCGAAGACCGGCAAACCGATGTCGGTCCGCATGACCAATTGCGGGTCGCTCGGCTGGGTCACCGACCGCGAGGGCGGATACCGCTACCAGGAAAGGCATCCGGCCACGGGCCGGCCTTGGCCGGCGATCCCGGCGGTCTTGCTGCAGATCTGGAAGGATGTTTCCGGCTATCCGGCACCGCCGCAGGCCTGCCTGGTCAACTTCTATGACGGGGACGCGCGGATGGGGCTGCATCAGGACCGCGACGAGCGGACCTTCGCGGCGCCGGTCGTCTCGGTTTCGCTCGGTGACCAGTGTCTCTTCCGGATCGGCGGGACGGCGCGCGGCGCCCCGACGCGCTCCTTCCGTCTCTCCAGCGGCGACCTTGTGGTGCTTGGCGGCGAAAGCCGGCTAAGCTTTCACGGCGTCGACCGGATCTTTCCCGGAACGTCGACGTTGCTCCGGAATGGCGGCCGGATCAATCTGACCCTGCGCCGCGTCGATTCCTGAAGCCGGGACGTCGGCAGGGATAGAAGCGAGGCTCAGATCTTTCTGAGCGCAACCGTTTCGACCAGGTGGTTCTCGCCCTTCTGGAGGATGAGATCGGCCCGGGGGCGGGTCGGCAGAATGTTCTGGCGCAGGTTCTTCAGGTTGATGTTTCGCCACAGGCCCTCGGCGATCGACAGCGCTTCCTCTTCGCTCACCGCGGCGTAGCGGTTGAAATAGGATTCGGGGTTCTTGAAGGCCGTTTCCCTCAGCCGCATGAAGCGCTCGACATACCACTTGTGGATCAGGTCTTCCTCGGCGTCGATGTAGATCGAGAAATCGAAGAAGTCTGATACCATCGGCACGATCTTGCCGTCGGCGGGCAGGCTGCGCGACTGCAGCACGTTGATTCCCTCGAAGATCAGGATGTCCGGCCGGTCAACCACCTGAAAATTGTTCGGCAGCACGTCATAGGTGAGGTGCGAGTAGGTGGGCGCCTTGACGTTGGACTGTCCGGCCTTGATGGCGGACAGGAACCGCAGCAAGGCGCCGGTATCGTAGCTCTCCGGAAAGCCCTTTCGGTCCATCAGGTTTTCGCGCGTCAGGACTGCGTTCGGATAGAGGAAGCCGTCCGTGGTGACGAGATCGACCTTCGGGCTCGATGGCCAGCGCGACAGCAGTTCGGCGAGAATGCGGGCCGTGGTCGACTTTCCGACGGCGACGGAGCCCGCAATGCCGATGACGAACGGCGTCTTCGCCTCGTCCGAAAGGCTGAGGAAGTGCTTGCGTTGCTCGAACAGCAGTTGCGATGATTCGACGTGCGCGGAGAGAAGCCGCGACAGCGAAAGGTAGATGCGCCGCACCTCGTCAAGATCAACGGGGTCGTTCAGGGAGCGCAGCCGCCGCACTTCGTCCGCCGTCAGCGTCAGCGGCGTGTCCGCCCGGAACTGCGCCCATTCGTCGGTGGAGAAGAAGCGATAGGGGGAGTAGCGGGTATGGCCGTAATTGTCGGGGATGTCCGCCTGGATCTGGTCGCGAAGGGACGTTGCCGTCATTGCGGTCGGCCCGCCTTCTCGGCGATGCCGGACTGTCCGGTCCGCCGTGCCAGTTCGTCCATGACGTCGACCAGCGCCACGCCGCCGATCCGCAGCACGACCATCAGATGATAGAGAAGATCCGCGCTCTCGCTCACCAGCGCCGCCCGATCGGACTCGATCGCGGCGATAACCGTCTCGACGGCTTCCTCGCCGAGCTTCTTGGCCGCCTTCGGCTGGCCGGCGGCGACCAGCCTGGCGGTCCAGGATTCGTCCGGTGAGGCGCCGGAGCGTTCAGCGACGATCCGCTCGAGGTCGGCCAGGGTGAAGTCGCTCATCGATATGTCCTGCCTTTCCGCTCAGTCGAGCCGCATGGCGATGCCATGATCGGCCATGTAGCGCTTGGCCTCACCGATCGTGTAGGTGCCGAAGTGGAAGATCGACGCGGCCAGCACCGCGGTCGCGTGGCCGTCGCGGATGCCCTCGACGAGGTGATCGAGAGTGCCGACCCCGCCCGAGGCAATGACCGGGACCGACACCCGATCGGCGATGGTCCGCGTCAGCGCGATGTCGTACCCGCTTTTCTGGCCGTCGCGGTCCATGGAGGTGAGGAGCAGTTCGCCGGCGCCCCGTTCCACCATCTTCTCGGCAAAGGCGACGGCGTCGATCCCGGTTGCCTGCCGTCCGCCGTGCGTGAAGATCTCCCAGCGGTCTTCCTCGCCGTCCGCCGAAACCTTCTTGGAATCGATCGACACGACGATGCACTGGTTGCCGAACTTGTCGGCGGCTTCGGCGACGAAATCCGGGTTCTTCACCGCAGCCGAGTTGATGGAAACCTTGTCGGCGCCGGCCAGCAGAAGCTTGCGGATGTCTGCCAGGCTGCGCACGCCGCCGCCGACTGTCAGCGGCATGAAGCAGTGGTCAGCCGTACGGGCGACGACGTCGATGATCGTGTCGCGATCGTCGGAGGAGGCGGTGATGTCGAGGAAGCAGAGCTCATCGGCCCCGGCTGCGTCGTAGGCCTTGGCCGATTCGACCGGATCGCCGGCGTCGACAAGGTTGACGAAACTGACGCCCTTCACGACGCGGCCGTCCTTGACGTCGAGACAGGGGATGACACGGGCCTTGAAGGTCAAAGGACGGCCTCCTTCTTTTGCATTTGCGCGTCCTCGCCGCCAAGCGGCTGTGGGCGGCGCGGCATGTCCTTGACATCGAGACAGGGGGTGACGCGGGCCTTGAGGGTCATGTGGTTTGTCCTTTCGCGGCGCGGATCAGCGTCAGCGCTTCCTTCGGGTCGATGCGTCCATCATAGAGCGCGCGGCCGGAGATCGCACCTTCAAGTTTTGCGGCATCAGGCTCCAGCATTCGGCGGATGTCGTCGATTGAGGCCAGCCCGCCGGACGCGATGACGGGGATGGAGACGGCTTCGGCGAGCTCGAGCGTCGAGGCCCAGTTGATCCCGGTCAGGATCCCGTCGCGGTCGATGTCGGTGTAGATGATGGCGGCGACGCCGGCACCCTCGAACTTCTTCGCAAGCTCGATCACGCCGAGTTCGGAGGCCTCCGCCCAGCCCTCGACGGCGACCTTGCCGCCCTTGGCGTCGATGCCGACGGCGACCTTGCCCGGGAATTTTTTGCAGGCCTCGATGACGAGCGCCGGATCACGCACGGCGACGGTGCCGAGGATGACGCGGGCGAGCCCGCGCGACAGCCAGCTCTCGATGTGATCGAGCGTGCGGATGCCGCCGCCGAGCTGCACCGGGTTCTTCGTCGCCTTCAGGATCGCGTCCACCGCTGCGCCGTTCACGCTCTCGCCGGCAAACGCGCCGTTGAGATCAACCACATGCAGCCATTCAAAGCCCTGTTCCTCAAAGGCTTTGGCCTGCGCGGCCGGGTCGGGATTGTAGACCGTCACCTGGTCCATGTCGCCGAGCTTCAGGCGGACGCACTGGCCGTCCTTGAGGTCGATGGCGGGAAAGAGGATCATTCTTGTCGTCCGTTTGCTCGGCGTGGAAATCAGGGCTTCCAGCGCAGGAAATTGGTGATCAGGGCGAGACCGAGCGTCTGGCTCTTTTCCGGATGGAACTGCGCGCCGGCCTTGTTGTCGCGGGCGACGAAGGCCGTCAGCGGCCCACCGTAGTTGGTCGTCGCGATCACCTCGTCGGGATTTTCGGCGGCGAGGTGATAGGAATGGACGAAGTAGGCGTGCAGGCCGCCATCGCCGGTGCGGATACCGGCAAAGAGCGGGTGCTCGCGCCTCAGTTCCAGCGTGTTCCAGCCGATCTGCGGAATCTTCAGGTCCGGATCATCCGGCTCGATGAGAACGACGTCGCCGCGGATCCAGCCGAGCCCCTGCGTCACCGTCTTCTCGAGGCCGCGCGAGGACATCAGCTGCATGCCGACACAGATGCCGAGGAATGGCCGGCCGCCCAGCTCGACGGTCTCGCGCAGCGCCTCGACCATGCCGGGTACGGCGTCGAGGCCGCGCCGGCAGTCGGCATAGGCGCCGACACCCGGGAGCACGAGCCGGTCGGCGGTGAGGACGCGGTCGGGCTTGTCGGTGAGCTCGATCTCGGCGTCGATACCGGCCTCGCGCGCAGCACGCTCGAAGGCCTTGGTGGCGGACCGGAGGTTGCCCGAACCGTAATCAATGATTGCCACGCGCATGCTCATTCTCCGTCATAGCCGAGGAGGCCGAGCGCGGGAGGACGGGCGGCCTTGGTGGATGTATCAGAAGCGGGCAAGGAGGCAGCCGCGGCACCTGGCTGCGGCGCATGCTCGCTGTAGTAGATGAATTCCGCCGTTTCGAGATCGCGGGCCACCACGACCGAACGCAACGTCCAGTCGCGTGCTTCGCGGGCCTTTGCCAGGGCCTGCGGCCCTTCGAGCGCCGTCAGCAGAGACACGCTGATCGCCAGCGCCAAGCCGGCAGCGCCGAACTCTGGCGAAGCCGACAGGGCCATGGCTGCAAATTGCAGAACCAGTGCGATCGCACCCCAGAGCCAGAGACGATGCACGAGCAGCCACAGCGCCGGAAAGAAGAACGCGGTCCAGCGGAAGCCGTCGCGGATGAAGGTTGCGTTTTCAGCCGCGGCCGGTTCGCCGGGCGGGGTCAGGATCAGGAATGACGCGGTCAACGTGGTTGTCCTGCCGGTCTGCCGGTTAGGCCAGCGACCCCTTCGTCGAGGGGATGCGGCCTTGCTGGCGAGGATCGATTTCGGTTGCCGTGCGAAGCACCCGGGCGACGGATTTGAAGCAGGTCTCGGCGATGTGATGGTTGTTGGCGCCGTAGATGTTCTGGATATGCAGCGTGATCCCGGCGTTCTGCGCCAGCGCCTGGAAGAACTCCCGCACCAGCTCCGTGTCGAAGGTGCCGATTTTCGGCGCGGAGAAAGCGACGTTCCAGACAAGGAACGGGCGGCCGGAAAGATCCACCGCCGCACGCGTCATCGTTTCGTCCATGGCGAGGTCGAGCGAGGCGTAGCGGGTGATTCCGCGGCGGTCGCCGAGCGCCTTGGCGATGGCCTGGCCGATGGCGATTCCCGTGTCTTCCACTGTGTGGTGGTCGTCGATGTGCAGATCGCCCTTGGTTTCGATTTCCATGTCGATGAGCGAATGCCGCGACAGTTGATCCAGCATGTGATCGAAGAAGCCCACCCCCGTCGAGATCTTCGACGTCCCGGTGCCGTCGATATTGACGGTCACGGAAACCGCGGTTTCGTTCGTCTTGCGGGAAATGCTGGCTTTGCGGCTCATGGGAATTGCGCACCCTGAATGGTCGAAGAAATCTTCGCCGTCCCCATAACAGGGCGAGGCGCAAAAGACCAGTATTCCCGTCAGCCCGATCGCCCGCCGATTGCATTTGCCGTTTCTCCCCCTACATAGGGCTCGAGAAGGCCGGCCCATCACGGGGGGCGCGGACCCGGCTTCGGCGGGTTCGAGGACTTGCGGGTGTATCAATGATAGAACACGACCCCTATGGAACCATGCACGCCACGACCATCATCACCGTCCGCAAGGGCGGCAAGGTGGTGATGGCGGGCGATGGCCAGGTGAGCCTCGGCCAGACGGTGATGAAGGGCAACGCGCGCAAGGTGCGCCGGCTCGGCAAAGGCGATGTGATCGCCGGCTTCGCCGGTGCCACGGCGGACGCATTCACGCTGCTCGAGCGGCTCGAGGAAAAGCTGGAGCAATATCCCGAACAGCTGATGCGGGCGGCCGTCGAGTTGGCCAAGGATTGGCGCACGAACAAGTACTTGCGCAATCTCGAGGCGATGATGCTGGTCGCCGACAAGACGATCACGCTGGCGATCACCGGCAATGGCGACGTGCTCGAGCCCGAGCATGGCACGCTGGCGATCGGCTCCGGCGGAAACTATGCCTATGCCGCAGCGCGTGCGCTGATGGATACGGACAAGTCGGCGGAAGAGATCGCCCGCCGCGCCATGCAGATCGCCGGCGACATCTGCGTCTACACAAACCACAACATCGTGGTCGAGACGCTGGATGCCGAGCGCTGACGTGTTCGGCTTCCGGCCCGTGACGGCGGCGGACCTTCCGCTCCTGCGGCGTTGGCTTGCCGAACCGCATGTGCGGCGCTGGTGGGGCGAGCCGGAGGCCGAGGTGGCCGAGATTTGCGGCCATTTCGATGATCCGCTCGTGCAACCCTATCTGGTGCTGCTCGCTGATGAGCCGATCGGCTACATCCAGAGCTACGTGGTCGATGGACCGGGCCATCCCTACGGCGACCAGCCCGCCGGCAGCGTCGGAATCGACCAGTTCATCGGCGTGCCGACGCTTGTCGGCAGGGGCATCGGGCCCAAAATGATAGATGCCTTCGCAGCAGGGCTTTTCGAACAGGGAGTGGAGCGGGTGATCATCGATCCGCATCCCGACAACAGAGCGGCGATCCGGGCCTACGAGAAGGCGGGGTTCCGTGTTTTTGATCAACGACAGACAGAGGACGGCCCGGCGCTGATGATGGCCCGGGACCGTGCCCAAGAGCGAGAGCGAGATGAGTAACTTTTCCCCCCGCGAGATCGTCTCCGAACTGGACCGCTACATCATCGGCCAGAAGGACGCCAAGCGCGCCGTGGCGATCGCCCTGCGCAACCGCTGGCGGCGCCACCAGCTCGACGCCGACCTGCGTGACGAGGTCATGCCGAAGAACATCCTGATGATCGGTCCGACGGGTGTCGGCAAGACGGAGATCTCCCGGCGCCTGGCCAAGCTGGCCGGCGCGCCTTTCGTCAAGGTCGAGGCGACCAAGTTCACCGAGGTCGGCTATGTCGGCCGTGACGTGGAACAGATCGTGCGCGATCTCGTCGAGGTCGGCATCGGCCTGGTGCGCGAGAAGAAGCGGGCCGAAGTGGTCGCCAAGGCGCACATGAACGCCGAGGAGCGGGTGCTCGATGCCCTGGTCGGCGCCACTGCCTCGCCCGCGACCCGCGATTCCTTCCGCAAAAAGCTGCGCAACAACGAACTGGACGACAAGCAAATCGAAATCGACGTCGCCGACACCGGCTCCGGCATGCCCGGCTTCGAGATCCCCGGCATGCCCGGCGCCAATGTCGGCGTCCTGAACCTGTCGGAAATGTTCGGCAAGGCGCTCGGCAGCCGCACCAAGAAGGTGAAGACGACGGTAAAGGACTCCTACAAGCTTCTGATCGCCGATGAATCGGACAAGCTGATCGACAACGAGCAGATCCAGCGCGAGGCAGTGCAGTCAGTCGAGAACGACGGGATCGTCTTCCTCGACGAGATCGACAAGATCGCCGCACGCGAGGGCGGCATCGGCGCCGGCGTCTCACGTGAGGGCGTGCAGCGCGACCTGCTGCCGCTGGTCGAGGGCACGACGGTTGCGACCAAGTACGGGCCGGTGAAGACCGACCACATCCTGTTCATCGCTTCGGGCGCCTTCCATGTGTCCAAGCCGTCTGACCTCCTTCCGGAACTGCAGGGCCGCCTGCCGATCCGCGTCGAGCTGCGGGCGCTGACCAAGGAGGACTTCCGCCGCATCCTGACGGAAACGGAGGCGAGCCTGATCCGCCAGTACAAGGCGCTGATGGAGACCGAGCAGGTCACGCTCGACTTCACCGAGGATGCGATCGACGCGCTCGCCGACGTCGCCGTGCAGCTCAACGCCAATGTCGAGAACATCGGCGCGCGCCGGCTGCAGACGGTGATGGAGCGGGTGCTCGACGAAATCTCGTTCGAGGCGTCGGACAAGGCGGGTGACAGCATCGTGATCGACGCCGAATACGTGCGCGAGCACGTCGGCACGCTCGCCTCCAACACCGACCTGTCGCGCTACATCCTGTAGGAAATCGAAGCGGGCATCCCCGCGCCGATGACGCGAATTTTATCGCTCTAGCCTCGACACGCGCCGCGCTTCATCCTAGAAACGCGGCGCATTTTTTGGGGAGCCGGCATCTTTCCGACATGATTTCACGTCATGGGGGCCACGGGAATTTGAAACCGATCTGGCCACCAATCCGACATCGGAGACATCTGCGCGTGCGACATTTGCTGACTATGTTCGTCATGGCCGCCGCCATGCTGGCCGGCGAGGCGAACATCGCCCGGGCGATGGATGTCGTTCCGCCGGGCAATCGTCATGCGGAGCAGCCTGCCGTTCCCGGCGCCTCGGTTCGACGCACCAAGGCGGGCAAGACGAGCTTCGACGCCAAATACGAGAAGGTGCGCGATCTGCTGGCCACCGACCGCGAGCTGATCGGCAAGATCAAGTCGATTGCCGCGCAGTACGGCATTGCGCCCATTCACATGGTAGGCGCCATCGTCGGCGAGCATACCTACAACGTCGATGCCTACGACCGGCTGCAGAGCTACTACATCAAGGCCGCATCCTATGCCGGCGACAGTTTCCGCTTCGCCTATAACGGCCAGCGTGTCGACCAATTCGTAAGCCGGCCGGAATTCTCCGCTTGCGAGGGCAAGAAGGGCTCGTATGCACTGTGGTCCTGCCGCGAGACGGTCTGGAACCGGCAGTTCAAGGGCAAGTCCGTCGGCGGTGTTTCTTATCCCGACAACCGCTTCAGCGCCGTCTTCTTCCAGCCGTTCTATGCCGGGCAGACCTTCGGCCTCGGCCAGATCAATCCGCTGACGGCGCTGATGCTGACCGATACGGTCGCCCGCGTCTCGGGCTACGACCGGTTGGACGAGAAGGACGCGGCGGGCGTCTACCAGGCGATCATGGATCCGGACATATCGCTGGCCTACATGGCAGCTTCACTGCGCCACTCGATCGACGCCTACAAGCAGATCGCCGGTGTCGATATCTCCGGCAATCCGGGGATCACGGCGACCCTTTACAACGTCGGCAATCCCGATGCACGGGCCGCCGACTTCGTCCGTCGCCGCTCGGAAGGTGCTGGCTGGCCGGAGGAGAACTATTACGGCTGGCTCGTCAACGACAAGCTGGCGGAACTGCAGGGCCTGCTCTAGACTTCACCCGTATCGCTGGATGCGGTGGTCAGCCAGTCCGCCGCGCATGGGTGATTCCGCGAGGTGATTTCCATGGACATGCGTCCGGAACCCTTCGAGCCGCCGGCGCCCCAGCCGCGCACGGTGCCGCCGTCGTGGCTGGAGATCATCCGCATAATCTTACGAAATCCGCTCGAGCTGTGGGGTGTGCCGTCCTATACGCTGCCCTGGATCGAGACGCGCTTCTTCCGCGAGCACACCCTGATCGTCAACGATCCCGGCTTGATCAAGCATGTGCTCGTCGACAACGCCCAGAACTATCGCATGGGCGACGTGCGGCAACTGGTGCTGCGGCCGATCCTGCGCGACGGCCTGCTGACGGCGGAAGGGGCGGTCTGGAAGCGTTCGCGCAAGGCGGTTGCGCCAAGCTTTACGCCCCGCCACGCGAAGGGTTTCGCCAGCCAGATGCTGCGGCAATCCGAACTCTATGCGGCCAAGTACGAACGTGGCGGTCGCGACGGCGCCGTCTTCGACATCGCCGTCGACATGACGGAACTCACCTTCGCCATCCTTGCCGACACGCTGTTTTCCGGCGAGATCGCTTCCTCCTCCGGCACGTTTGCCGACGACGTGAATGCGCTTCTGCACCGCATGGGCCGCGTCGACCCGATGGACCTGCTGAAGGCGCCATCCTGGGTGCCGCGACTGACGCGGCTCGGCGGCCAGAAGGTGCTCGACAAGTTCCGGGCGATCGTGCGGCGCACGATGGACCAGCGGCTGCAGCGCATGCGAGCCGAACCCGAAGCCACGCCCAGGGATTTTCTCACGCTCCTGCTGGAACAGGCCGGACCGGACGGGCTGACGACGGCCGAGATCGAAGACAACATTCTTACCTTCATCGGCGCCGGTCACGAGACGACGGCGCGCGCCCTAGCCTGGACGCTCTATTGCGTGGCGAATGCGCCGCATGTCCGGGAGGCGATGGAAGAAGAGATCGATCGCGTCCTCGCCTCGGGGGCGGAAGCGATCGATTGGCTCGACCTCATGCCTTGGACCCGCGCCGCCTTCGAGGAGGGGATGCGGCTTTATCCGCCCGCGCCGTCGATCAACCGCGCGGCGATCGCGACCGATCGATGGACCAGCCCGAAAGGAGAGGTGGTCGACATCCCGGCCGGCATTACCATCCTCATCATGCCGTGGACGTTGCACCGGCACGAGCTCTACTGGGAAAAGCCGCGCGCCTTCGTGCCGGAGCGCTTCCTGCCGGAAAACCGCAACCGCATCGACCGATACCAGTACCTGCCGTTCGGTGCGGGTCCGCGGGTCTGCATCGGTGCGACCTTCGCCTTGCAGGAGGCGGTGATTGCGCTTGCCGTGCTGATGCATCGGTACCGGTTCGACGCCGCCGGCGATGCGCAGCCCTGGCCGGTGCAGCGGCTGACGACCCAGCCGGCAAACGGCCTTCCGATGCGGGTAACGCCGCGCCCGTCCGCGGCCGCCCCCGCCTGATCTTCGTTGGGCCAGTCGACGCCGCCTGCCGCGTTCATGTCGCGCGTGGAGCGGTGGCAATCCCGCACAAGATGCAATATCACCGCCGGTGACCGTCTCGGTTTCGTCGAGACGCCGCATTTTTCCGGGAAGACCCAGACGTGAAAGATCATTTGCTACTCGGTATCGACACCGGCGGAACCTACACGGATGCCGTACTCTTCAGCGAGATTGAGGGAGTCGTCGCCAAGGCCAAGGCCCTGACAACCCGCCACGACCTGGCCGTGGGCATTTCCGGTGCCGTTGGGGCGGTGCTGGACAAGGCGCAGGTTCCTGTTTCGGCGATCAGCCTCGTCTCGCTGTCGACGACCCTCGCCACCAATGCGCTCGTCGAGGGGCAGGGCGGCCGGGCCGGGCTGGTGATGATCGGGTTTGCGCCGGACGACCTGAAGCGGGATGGGCTGGCCGAGGCACTCGGCAGCGACCCCGTGATCTTCCTGCCGGGTGGCCACAATGTCCACGGCAACGAGACCCCGCTCGACATGACGGCGCTGGAAGAGGCGCTGCCGGACCTTGCAACCTCCGTATCCTCCTTTGCCGTCGCCGGCTATTTCGCCGTGCGCAACCCGGCGCACGAGCAGCGCGTGCGCGACCGGATCCGGGAAATCTCGCATCTCCCCGTCACCTGCAGCCACGAGCTTTCCTCCAAGCTCGGTGGACCGCGCCGGGCGCTGACCACGCTGCTCAACGCCCGGCTCGTGTCGATGATCGACCGGCTGATCGGCGCCTGCGAGGGCTATCTGGAACAGCGCGGCATCCACGTGCCGATGATGGTGGTGCGCGGCGATGGTGCCCTGATTTCCGCTGCCGAGGCGCGGCTCCGGCCAATCGAGACGATCCTGTCGGGACCGGCGGCGAGCCTTGTCGGCGCGAGGCACCTGACGGGCTTGGACGACGCCGTCGTCTCCGATATCGGCGGCACGACCACCGACGTGGCGGTCCTTGATCAGGGGCGGCCGCAACTGGATGCCGAAGGGGCGGTCGTCGGTGGCTACCGGACGATGGTCGAGGCGGTGGCCATGCGCACCTACGGGCTCGGTGGCGATTCGGAGGTGCGCATCAACGACCGTGGTCTCGTCGCGCGCATCGATCTCGGCCCTCGCCGTTTCATGCCGCTGAGCCTTGCGGCAAAGATCCATGGCGACGCCGTGCATGCCGTGCTGGAGCGGCAGTTGCGGGCGCAGCACATGGGACGTCACGACGGCCGTTTTGCCGTGCGCACCGGCGTGCCGGATCATCTCGCCAGCGGCCTCCAGCCGCAGGAGCAGGCGCTCTACCAGCGCATCGGTGCCGTGCCGGTGGCGCTGGATAGCCTGCTGACGAATACACTGCAGAAGGCGACGCTCGATCGGCTTGTCGGGCGCGGGCTCGTTCATATCTGCGCCATCACACCGTCAGACGCGATGCACGTTCTCGGCCGGCAGGACCAGTGGGATTGCGAGGCCGCGCGGCGCGGGCTCGAGCTCGCCGCGCGCGCCAAGGACGGCTCAGGCCGCGCGATTGCCGGTTCGGCGGAGGAACTGTCGCTCAAGATCGTCGATCGGCTGACGCGTCAGTCTTCCGATGTGATCATGGCGGCTTGCCTTGCGAAGGACGGCGCCGGCGCGATCGACCCGGCGGAATCGCTGCCGGTGGATCGGGCATTGCAGCGCACCAGCGGGATCGTCCAGTTCCGCATCCATCTCGACCGGCCGTTGATCGGTCTCGGCGCGTCCGCGCCGGTCTACTATCCGGCGATCGCCGAGATGCTGGGGGCGGAGTCGGAGATACCCTCCGATGCCGACGTGGCCAACGCCATCGGCGCGGTGGTCGGCCAGGTGCGCGCCGGCGTCACCGTTTTTGTCACGGTGCCCGAGGAGGGCGTGTTCGTTGTCGGCGGGGCCGGCGAGAGTGTGCGGTTGACCGACGAGGAGGCGGCCTTCTCGCTGGCCCGCGAACGCGCGATCAGCACAGCCCTCCACACCGCGCGCTTGAACGGGGCCGACGAGCCCGCCGTCACGGTGTCCGAGGCGATCGATGCCCCCGAGATCGAGGGCCGTCGCAAGCTCGTCGAAGCGCGCTTCACGGCCACGGCCAGCGGGCGGCCACGGATCGCGTCAGCTCAATAGCGGTCGATTTGTTCCACGATGGAACAAATTCTTTGAACTGTCGCTGAATTGACTATGAATGATAGCTCTGGAAAGTGGCAGCATTCACGGGACCAGAAGGGTTCCGCAATCCGGAGTGCGTGAAATGGATTACACCGAGAAAAACGGCCTTTTGTTCGACCAGGAGCTGCTTGATTTCCTCGTCAAGGAGGCCCTTCCGGGCACCGGCGTCGATGCCGAGCGCTATTTCTCGGAGTTCGCGGCGATCGTCGAGGCGCTGGCGCCGGAGAATAGGGCACTGCTTGAAAAGCGTGACCAGCTCCAGGAGCGGCTCGACGCCTGGTACAAGGCGAACGGCGTACCGACCGACCCAGCTGCCTACGAAGCCTATCTGAGGGAGATCGGCTATATCCAGCCGGAAGGCCCCGATTTTCTGGTGACGACGGTCAACGTCGATCCGGAAATTTCGACGATGGCGGGACCACAGCTCGTCGTTCCGGTCATGAACGCCCGCTATGCGCTCAACGCCGCCAATGCGCGGTGGGGCTCGCTCTATGACGCGCTCTACGGCACGGACGCGATTCCGGAAACAGACGGTGCGGAAAAGAGCAAGGGCTACAATCCGAAGCGCGGCGCCAAAGTCATTGCCTGGGTCCGTGCATTCCTCGACGAAAGCGTCCCGCTTGCCGGCGCCGGCTGGAGCGACGCGCGCGCCTTTGCAATCAGGGACGGTGCGCTGCAAGTCGGTCTTTCCGACGGTGAAGTCGGACTGGAGTCGCCGGATAAATTTGCCGGCTACGGGGGAGAGGCCTCGGCGCCGCGCACGATATTGTTGCGCAACAATGGCCTCCACATCGAGATCGTAATCGACGCGTCCACCGAAATCGGCCGCAGCGACATGGCGCACATTGCGGACGTCCGCATCGAAGCGGCGCTGACAACGATCATGGACGCCGAGGATTCGGTCGCGGCCGTCGATGCGGCCGACAAGGTCGTCGTCTATCGCAACTGGCTCGGTCTGATGAAGGGCGACCTGGAGGAAGAGGTCGCCAAGGGCGGCAAGACGTTCACGCGTAGGCTGAGCCCGGATCCGGCCTATACGGCACCGAACGGTTCGGCCCTGACGCTGCC
Organism: Mycoplana ramosa; assembly: GCF_041930185.1. Classification (NCBI taxonomy): domain Bacteria; kingdom Pseudomonadati; phylum Pseudomonadota; class Alphaproteobacteria; order Hyphomicrobiales; family Rhizobiaceae; genus Mycoplana; species Mycoplana ramosa. Next base: position 165,937 of record NZ_JBHEEW010000011.1, read on the forward strand.
CGGCCGCTCGGTGATGCTGGTGCGCAACGTCGGCCATCTGATGACCAACCCGGCGATCCTCGACAAGGATGGCCGCGAGGTGCCGGAAGGCATCATGGATGCCATGGTGACGGTGCTGATCGCGCTGCACGACATCGGTCCGAACGGCCGACGGATGAATTCACGCACGGGCTCGATCTATGTCGTGAAGCCGAAGATGCACGGACCGGAGGAGGTTGCTTTCGCCAGCAAGATTTTTGCGCGCGTCGAAGCAGCCATCGGGCTCGTGCCGAACACGATCAAGATGGGCATCATGGACGAGGAGCGACGCACGACCGTCAACCTCAAGGAATCCATTCGTGCCGCGAAGGAGCGGGTCTTCTTCATCAACACCGGCTTCCTCGATCGCACCGGTGACGAGATCCACACCTCGATGGAAGCTGGCCCGATGATCCGCAAGGGCGACATGAAGCAGGCCGCCTGGATTTCCGCCTATGAGAACTGGAACGTCGACATCGGCCTCGAATGCGGCCTGTCCGGCCATGCCCAGATCGGCAAGGGCATGTGGGCGATGCCCGACCTGATGGCCGCCATGCTGGAGCAGAAGATCGCCCATCCGAAGGCGGGCGCCAACACGGCATGGGTGCCGTCGCCGACGGCGGCAACGCTGCATGCCACGCACTACCACAGGATCGACGTCGCTTCGATCCAGGCGAGCCTGAAGACCCGCCCGCGGGCAAAACTCTCCGACATTCTTTCGGTGCCGGTCGCCACCCGACCGAACTGGACGCAGGAGGAAATCCAGCGCGAACTCGACAACAACGCACAGGGCATTCTCGGCTATGTCGTGCGCTGGATCGACCAGGGCGTCGGATGCTCGAAGGTGCCGGACATCAACGATGTCGGTCTGATGGAAGACCGCGCGACGCTGCGCATCTCGGCCCAGCACATGGCCAACTGGCTGCACCACGGCGTCGTGACCGAGGCACAGATCATCGAAACGATGAAGCGCATGGCTGCCGTCGTCGACGAGCAGAATGCCGGCGATCCGTCGTACACGCCGATGGCCGCGGACTTCGATGGCTCGATCGCCTTCCAGGCTGCCTGCGAACTGGTGCTGAAGGGTCGCGAGCAGCCGAACGGCTATACGGAGCCGGTTCTGCACCGCCGTCGCCGTGAGCTGAAGGCTGCACGCGCGGTCTGATCGTGCCCGGATGCTGCAGCTTCGGCAGCCGCAACGTCAAACGAAAAAGCCGCCGGTCGATCCCGGCGGCTTTTCCATTGGAGATTGTTCGGCTCTTTACTGCTGCACGACGACGCGCGAGCCCTTGCCCGGCCGGACACGGCTGTAGAGGTCGATGATGTCCTGGTTGATCATGCGGATACAGCCCGAGGAGGCGGCGGTGCCGATCGAGGACCACTCCGGCGTGCCGTGGACGCGGAACAGCGTGTCCTGGCCCTTGTCGTTGAACAGATAGAGCGCGCGTGCACCGAGCGGATTGCTCAGGCCAGGCTTCATCCCTTCCTTGACGTATTTCGCCACTTCCGGCTTGCGCTGGGCCATTTCCTCCGGCGGATGCCACATCGGCCATTCCTGCTTCCAGGCGATGTAGGCCTCGCCCTCCCAAGCAAAGCCCTGCTTGCCGACGCCGATGCCATAACGAACGGCCTTGCCGCCCGGCAGCACGAAATACAGGAAGCGCGTCGGCGTGTTGACGACGATCGTGCCCGGTTTTTCGCTGGTCTTGTAGTCGACGATCTGGCGATGGAACTTCGGATCCACGCGCTGGATCGGAATTGCCGGCAATGCATAGCCATGATCCTCTACCGGGCCGTAGCCGGAGGTGAAGATCTGGTTCGTTGCAACCTTCTCGCCGACGATCGGAGCGGAGGAGGGGACGGACGAACACGCGGCAAGCGTCGTGGACGCTGCAAGGCCACATAGAAGCAGGGCAGTGCGGAGGCGCATCGAATTCTCTTCAACTAGGGGGTGAGACGTTCCAGGATATCTGGACGTTCGTCGAGACGGTTTTATTTTCGATTCCGAGGATTTTGCAAGCGCGCACCACAGCGCCGGCGGTTGTGCAACGGCAAAAAGGGCGGGGATGGCTTTTTTGCAACAATCCCGAAATCAGAGCGGGTTGAGGCATGATCCGATGCGATCTGCTATGGTACTGGAATCGCGTACGTTGAAGGCCCGCCCATGACAATCATATCGCTGCACAACGACAACCCGCTGGCCGACGGTCGCCAGTCCGAACGCGCAATGATGGTGCGGCGCGGAGTCCAGCGCCTCGTTGCGGAACTGAACCATGCGGTGCTGGCGGAGATGACGCTTGCGAGCGGTCGGCGCGCCGATCTCGTCTGCCTTTCGCCGAAGAACGAGATCTGGATCATCGAGATCAAGACGTCGATCGAGGATTTTCGTGTCGACCGGAAATGGCCCGACTATCGCGCCCATTGCGACCGGCTGTTCTTTGCCACCCATCGCGGCGTGCCGCTCGACATTTTTCCGCAAGATTGCGGGTTGATCGTCTCTGACGGGTACGGGGCGCATGTGATCCGTGACGCGCCGGAGCACAGGCTTGCGGCGCCGACCCGAAAGTCGGTGACATTCGCCTTTGCACGGGTTGCCGCAGGCCGGCTGCTGCAGGCCGAGCTTCTGACGGATCGGAACGATCAGGGGGCCGAGATGGCCGCGATCGTTTCAGGCGGCCTCGACTGAGCGATCCGTGTTTACTTGGGGGCGCGCTTGGCGAGAATACGCTGCAGCGTGCGCCGGTGCATGTTAAGCCGGCGCGCCGTTTCGGACACGTTGCGCTCACACATCTCGTAGACGCGCTGAATATGCTCCCACCGGACCCGGTCGGCAGACATCGGATTTTCCGGCAGTTCCGCCTTTTCGCCGGGCTTCTGCGTTAGGGCGGAAAAAATGTCGTCCGCATCCGCTGGTTTGGCCAGATAGTCGACGGCGCCAAGCTTCACGGCATTCACCGCGGTTGCGATATTGCCGTAGCCGGTTAGCATGATGATGCGCGTGTCGTCACGGCGCTGGCGGATGGCGGCGATAACGTCGAGGCCGCTGCCGTCGCCGAGCCGCAGATCGACGACGGCGTATTTCGGGGGCGCGCCCTTGGCCTTGGCGATGCCTTCGGCGACGGATTCGGCGACATCGACCAAGAAGCCGCGGGCTTCCATCGCGCGTGCCAGCCGTCTGAGGAAGGGCGCGTCGTCGTCAACGATCAGGAGCGAGCGGTCGGGGCCGATATAGTCGGCGTCGCTTGCGTCCGGCCCGAGTGCAGGCGTATCGATCTTCTCAGTCATTTTCGCAATTCCGCGCTGATTTTCCCTTGTTTTACGTCCATTTTCTTATGACCGGTTCACTGCGAGGGGTAAAGTCATTTTGCCATGTTCACGTCCATGCGCGCCCGTGGCCATTCGACCTCAACCCGCGCCCCCGGCGCGCCGCCCTGCCGGTTGCGGAAGGTCAACCGGGCGCCGGACCGTTCGAGCAGCGTCTTGGCGATGAACAGGCCGAGCCCGAGGCCGCCGGCGCGTTCGTCGCGCTGCCGCTTCGTTACATAGGGCTCGCCGATCCGCAGCAGAATGTCGGGGGTGTAGCCCTCGCCGTCGTCCTCGATCACCAGCCGCACCTGGTCGGCCGTGTGGCTGACGGTGACGGTGACCTCTTCCCGGGCATGGTCGACCGCGTTCTCCAGCAGGTTGCCAAGCCCGTAGAGAATACCGGCATTGCGGTGGCCGATCGGTTCGCCGGCCCGACCGCTTTCCTCGATCAGCGTCAGCTTGATCCCGAATTCGCGATGCGGCGCCATCACCTCCTCGAGCAGGGACGAGAGCGGCAGCAGCCGCATGTGCTCCTCGTCCTCGGCCGAAAGCGTCGTCAACCGCCGCAGGATATCGCGGCATCGCTCGCTCTGGCTGCGCAGCAGTTGCACATCTTCGCCGAAGCGCGGGTCCTCGCCAAGTTCGCGCTGCATCTCCTTGGCGACGACGCTGATGGTGGCGAGCGGTGTTCCAAGCTCGTGTGCGGCAGCGGCGGCAAGTCCGTCCAGTTGTGACAGGTGTTTCTCGCGCTGCAGCACGAGTTCGGTGGCGGCTAGCGCATCCGAAAGCTCCGATGCCTCCAGCGAGACCCGGTACGAGTAGAAGGCGGCAAAGGCCGTCGTGGAGACGATTGCGATCCAGAACCCGGCCGTCAGGATCGGCGGCACGACGAGAAGGGTTCCGGGGAACCAGGGCAGGGCAAACGGCGTGAAGGCGAGCGCCGTGATGCCGGCGACCGCCAGGACCGCGAGGACCAGGCTGTAGCGGATCGGCTGTGCCGACGACGAGATGATCACCGGCACGCAGATCAGTGGCGCAAAGGGATTGACCAGCCCGCCGGTCAGGTACAGCAGCGCCATCAGTTGCCCAAGGTCGAAGGCGAGCAACGCCAGTGCCGCCGCCGGCGTCAGCCGGTGTGCGGGCGAATAGCGCACGGAAAGGTAGAAGTTGACGCTGGCGAGCAACGCGATCAGCACCGAACACCACACCAGGGGCAGCGGGAAGCCGAGCCAGAAGGTCACCACGATGACGGTGATCGACTGCCCGGCGACCGCGAGCCATCGCAGGCGGATCAGGGTTTCCAGCCGCAGGCGTCTGCTCGGGCTGATATCGGCGATATCGGATTGGGTCATGGCCTCGGATCTCGTTGGTGCGGTGTCGCGCCGGACGTTGCTTGGCGTTCATGTACCACGCGGCTTGGCCCGTGTCGTCGGGGCGGCGTCGGCCGGGTTCTCCGGCCAGGGATGGCGCGGATAGCGCCCCCGCATGTCCGCCCGCACCTCTTTCCACGAGCCTGCCCAGAACCCGGGGAGATCGCGAGTCGTCTGAATCGGCCGGTGGGCCGGGGAAAGAAGCTCAAGAAGCAGCGGCAAACGCCCGCCGGCGACCGTGGGATGCTGCCTCAGCCCGAACAGCTCCTGCACCCGGATGGCCAGTGTTGGCTCGGCGCCGTCGTAACGGATCGGATGCCGTTGCCCGGTCGGAGCCTCGAAGTGGGTCGGCACCAGGCGGTCGAGATCGCGCTGCACCTCATAGGGCACCAGCGCCATCAAGCCGTCCGACAGGCTGGCCGGGGTAACGTCGTCGAGGCCACGCGTCTGCGCCTGGAACGGGATGAACCATTCGTCGAGCCGGGCGAGCAGCGCATCGTCGCCGGTATCTGGCCAGGGATCGCCGACGCTGCGGTGGAGGAAGCCGATCCGCTCGCGCAACTGGCCGCCGGATTTGGAAAACGGCAGCACCTGCAGCCCGAGCTGGCGCACGCCCTCGGCCAGCGCCTGGGCCGCCTTGGTGCCGATCGGCCGCGGCAGCGGCGTCTCGTCGAAGACGAGCGCGCCGAGCCTCGTCACCTTGCGGGCTCGCACCTGCCGGCTTGCCGGGTCGAACACGCATTGGTCCTCGCGGACGATGTCGTGGCCCATTTCCGCCTCGACGGCCGCACGGCTGATCTGCGCCGCAGAAAGAATGCGTTGCCGCCCCGCCTGGCCGGTCAGGTCGGCGATCACCAGCATCGGGCTGCCGGCAAGGGCTTCGGTTTCCGGAAGCTCCGCGCCGCGCCCGTTCGCCATGACAAAGCGCCCGCGACCGCCCCGTTGCAGGGCAATCCGGTCCGGGAAGGCGTGCATCAGCAGCGCACCGGGTTGCGCCGGGCAGACCGGCGCGTCCGGGCCCGCAGCCGCAGCAATGCGCGCGGCAAGCTTGCGCGACGCCTCGGCCCGCTCGCCGCGCTCGCCCTTGAACCGCCGCAGGCGCTCCTCGAGGTCGATCGACGTCCCGCCAAGGCCCTGCTCGGTCAGGAGCACGGCAAGCTGTGCCGCGGCCCTCCCGTGTCCTTCGCCTGCCGCGTTGATTACCATGGCCGCCAGCCTTGGCGGCAGGGCCAGGGCGCGCATCCTTCGGCCGATCGCTGTCAGGCCGCCGCCGCCGTCGATCGCGCCCAGCAGCCGCAGCAGCGCGCGGGCCTCCTCCAGACTGGCGATCGGCGGCTGGTCGATGAACCGGAGCGTCGACGGGTCGGTCACGCCCCATTGTGCCAGGTCGAGCACGAAGCCGGACAGGTCGCTCGCCAGAATCTGCGGCGGGGTGAAGGCGGGCAGCGCTGCGGTCTGACCGGCATGCCAGAGCCGGACGGCGATGCCGGGCTCCGTCCGGCCGGCGCGGCCGGCGCGCTGATCGGCGGAGGCGCGCGAGACGCGAACCGTCTCCAGCCGCGTGATTCCCGTCGAGGCCTCGAACACCGGCAGGCGTTGCAGGCCGCTGTCGATGACGATGCGCACGCCGTCGATGGTGATCGAGGTTTCGGCGATCGAGGTCGCCAGCACGATCTTGCGCTTGCCTTCCGGCGGGGGCCGGATCGCCGCGTCCTGCTCGCGCTGGGTGAGGTTGCCGTAGAGCGGAACGAGCATCGTGTCGCTGCCAAAGCGGGTTTCCAGCCGCTCCATGGTCCGGCGGATCTCGGCCTGTCCCGGCAGGAACGCCAGGATCGAACCGGATTCGGCCATGTGCGCGTCGCGGATCGCCCGCGCCATGCTGTCTTCGATCCGCTCGCCGGCTGGCCGGTCCGCATGGCGAACATCGATCGGATAGCTGCGCCCCGCGCTCTCTATCACGGCCGCATCATCCATCAGGCGCGACACCCGTGCGACGTCGAGCGTCGCCGACATCACGACGATCCGCAGATCCGCGCGCAGCGCCGACTGGGCGTCGAGGGCCAGCGCGAGGCCGAGATCGGCGTCGAGCGAGCGCTCGTGGAACTCGTCGAACAACACGGCGGCGACGCCGGACAGCTCGGGATCGTCGATAATCATGCGGGCGAACACGCCCTCGGTGAGAACCTCGATGCGGGTTTTCGCTGAAACGCGGCTCTCGAGCCGCATCCGGTAGCCGACCGTCTCTCCGATCTCCTCGCCCAGCAGTTCGGCCATGCGGCCCGCCGCAGCGCGTGCCGCAAGCCGGCGCGGCTCGAGCAGGATGATGCGGCCGTCGCCGCGCCAGGGCTGGTTCAGCAGGTGCAGGGGAACGAGCGTCGTCTTGCCGGCCCCGGGGGGGGCTGCCAGCACGGCGCACCGTCCCCGAGAGAGCGCGTCGGACAGGTCCGGCAGAACGGCGCTGACGGGAAGTCTCGACAGGCCCGCGTCCAGACGGACCAATGGGGTCTCAAGTGTTGCATCCTGCGGCACGATCTGTCCTCAACTTCCATGTCTGCGACGGAGAGGTTTCCTTAACAGACATATGAACCGGAGCGTCAATGTTCCCGTTGCTCCTGCCAGCCGGATCGCTGTTGCCTGCTTCATATCGCTCGCGCAGGCCGGACGAAAGCACGTCGGACGAATGGGCAGGCGCACCGAACATAGCAGCCAAACGCGGTGCCGATACCCGTTAAAGCTGAACCTTTCCCGGCTACCCTGGCAATTGCCCGGTCGGGTTGCACGGAGAGACGGGCGTTGCGCCCTGAGGCGGTATTCAAACTGTAAAATCAGCATGTTACGATAATTCGTGTTTTTTCCGAAAAAGGCTGTTGACTTGGTTTGGTGTTGGGCCTAGAAACCGCCTCACCAACGAGGGCGGCGGCGCTGCTAGCGACTGACGAA